>JAZNDJ010000087.1:0-3252 GCA_045588045.1 Faecousia sp. | reverse complement strand
GCCCAGTCCATCGGTGAGCCCGGTACTCAGCTGACCATGCGTACCTTCCACTCCGGCGGCGTTGCAGGTGACGATATCACCCAGGGTCTGCCCAGAGTTGAAGAATTGTTTGAGTCCCGCCGTCCCAAGAAGATGGCCCAGATCTCTGAGATCACCGGTGTTGTGGCCATTGACGACACCCACCGTACCGCTCTGCGTAACATTACCGTTACCGCTGAAGACGGCGAAGTGAAGAACTACCAGGTTCCTTACTCTGTGGGTCTGAAGGTCACCAACGGTAAGACTGTCCAGAAGGGCGAGCCCATCACCGACGGCGCGCTGTATCCCCAGGATGTTCTGCGAATCTCCGGCGTGGAAGCGGTCCAGGATTACCTGGTCCAGTCTGTCCAGGCTGTGTACCGCCAGCAGGGCGTTGAGATCAACGACAAGCATATTGAGGTCATCATCCGTCAGATGATGCGCAAGGTGCGGGTCGAGGATCCCGGCGACACCGAGCTGCTAACCGGCAGTGCCATTGACACCTTCGAGTTCGAGGACGCCAATGCCAAGGTCCAGGCGCGGATCGACGCAGGTGAGACAGATCTGCAACTGGCTACCGCAGCACCTATGCTGTTGGGTATTACCAAGGCTGCTCTGGCAACGGATTCCTTCCTGTCTGCCGCATCCTTCCAGGAGACCACCAAGGTTCTGACCGATGCCGCCATCAAGGGCAAGGTGGACCACCTGGTTGGCCTGAAGGAGAATGTGCTGATCGGTAAGCTGATTCCTGCAGGCTCCGGCTTGATGGCATATCGGGATTTCAAGAGTGTGGAGACCTATGGGATCCCCGAGACTGAAGAAATGAGCGAAGCAACCGAAACTGAGGAAATCTAAAGGAAAGAGGACTGATCATGCGATCAGTCCTCTTTTTGTAAAATATTTGTATTTTAGTTGACAATTATTTTCGTGGGCGTATAATGAATGTAGAATCTTTGGGCATTTTCCCAAAAAAGCCTGCCCTTGGCAAAATAACAGGAGGATAACAAAATGTACCATTTGACCGATAAGTATGCGGTTGTTACCGGTGCCGGCAAGGGTATCGGCCGGGTTATTGCCCAGCGGCTGCTGGAGGAAGGCGCGGCTGGCGTTGCCATGCTGGATTATGACACCGCCTTGGTGGAGGCTACCGCTACAGAACTGGACCCTACCGGCCGGCGCGCCTATCCGATCCATTGCGATGTGTCCAAGGAGGATGAAGTGAAAGCCGCCTTTGATGCGATCTATGCCAAATTTGGCAGAGTGGATATTCTGATTAACAATGCCGGCATTACACGAGATACCATGTTCCATAAAATGACCCCCGCGCAGATGCATCAGGTCATGGATGTCAATTTCTTTGGCACCTACAACTGTATTTACCATGTTGTCCCCGCAATGCGGGAGCAGGGCTATGGCCGCATTGTCAACATCTCCTCTACATCCTCTTACGGCAACGTTGGTCAGGCCAATTACAGCGCGTCCAAGGCTGCTATTGAGGGTATGACCCGCACCCTGGCCAAAGAGCTGGGCCGTAAGGGCATTACCATCAACTGTGTCCTTCCCGGTAATATCGACACCGAAATGATGCGCGCCGTGCCGGAGGAGATCCTGGCGCCCCGGATCAAGGCGGCTCCTATGCAGCGGCTGGGCCGCCCGGAGGAGATCGCAGCATTGGTCACGTTCCTGGCCAGCGATGAGGCATCCTATGTTTCCGGTGCGTGCATCATCTGCAGCGGCGCATCCGTGGTACATTGATACATATGCAAAAAGCTGACCGAAAGGTCAGCTTTTTAGCATCTTCTTCGCCGCAGTGTTGCTCGGTATTGGGAGGGGGGTGCTGCGTGTGCGCCTTGAATTTTCGGCTAAAGTAGCTGCAGGATGCAAACCCGCATTTCCTTTCCGGGCGCAGATGAGGGCGTACTGCTGCTTGACCAGCAGGGAAAGGATCATGCTGATATAGCTGAGACGTACCGAGGGACTGATCGCCGCTTTGCAGGTATCGGCCCACCAGGCGGTCGCAGAACGAAACACATAATATATAAGTAGATAAAGGACAGCTCCGGGACCCGGAGCTTTCCTTTTTGCGTAAAAAATAAAGAAATCCCTAGGAAAAACGTTGATTTCTTGTTGACATTTTGAAAAAATGGCGTATAATAAATTTCTGTATGGACACTAAAAATGACAGTAGGATCGTAAAATGCGATACTATGGCGGAAATTCACAGGAACCGGATCGTGGTAGGAGCCAAGCAGATCCGAAAAGCACTGGCAGCCGGCCGTGCCCTGCGGGTGTTCCTTGCCATCAACGCAGACCCTGCGATCACCGAGCCCATCGAGGCTGCATGTAAAGAAAACAGTGTTGAATATGCTTGGGTCAAAAATATGACCGAATTGGGCCACGCCTGCGGGATCGAAGTTGGCGCAGCCACCGCGGCAGTGATCCGCTAAGCTTATTTCCAACAGCATTGCTGTGGAATATAGATCCGCCGAAAGGCGAGTACCAAAGAAAGGAGAAACCGAATGCCTACTTTTAATCAGCTTGTCAGAAATGGCCGTAAGCAGGTTACCTACAAGTCCACCGCCCCTGCTCTGCAGAGAGGTCTGAACACCCTGGAGAACAAGGCTACCAATCTGCCTTCCCCCCAGAAGCGTGGCGTGTGTACTGCTGTTCGTACCACCAGCCCCAAGAAGCCGAACTCCGCTCTGCGTAAGATCGCCCGTGTGCGTCTGACCAACGGTATGGAAGTTTCCGCTTATATCCCTGGTGTTGGCCACAACCTGCAGGAGCACTCTGTCGTTCTGATTCGCGGCGGCCGTGTTAAGGACCTTCCCGGTGTCCGTTACCACATCATCCGCGGTACTCTGGATACCCAGGGTGTGCAGAACCGTATGCAGTCCCGCTCCAAGTACGGTGCAAAGCGTCCCAAGGCCGGCAAGAAGTAATTCTTAGCACCTTGTACGCGAAAACAATTTGACTTATTCCAAGCCCGTTCGCAAGGCTATGCCTTGCCAAGGTTTTTATATAGGAAACCTCTGGCCAGGCACAACGAAAGGATTCACTTTCGAGTACCGATGAAATCATTTTTAATATGAAGGAGGGAAGCAAAGTGCCCAGAAGAGGTAATGTTCCCAAGAGAGAGGTTCTTCCGGATCCTCAGTATAACTCCGTTCTGGTTACGAAGCTCGTAAACAGCATCATGCTTGACGGCAAGAAGGGTGTAGCCCAGAAGGTCGT
>JAZNDJ010000086.1:0-5039 GCA_045588045.1 Faecousia sp. | reverse complement strand
CCCACTATCGATAGGACTTGCCCTACGCGTGTCAGAATTTTTCCATGATGGCAGCCGCGCCGGTTTGGATATCCCCATCCGACAGGCCGGCCTTTTTCAGCCAGCCCTCCTCGGTGCAGCAGCCGTGGGGCACGGCCCATGCGCCGGCATCGCTGCCGGGGGCCACCAGGCCGCCCATTGCCCGGAACCGGGCCACATTTTCCAGAGCGCTGTCCAGGATGGCCGCCACCGCCCCATCGTCAAACCGGCCCTTCCCCAGAAGGTTGCCCACGGTGCTGAGGGTGGGGACCCACACCGTACCCATCCCGGCCATGGCCGCCAGAGCATCTTCGTCCAAATAAGCGCCGTGCTCTGCCGAATCCAGCCCAGCCACAGCCGCGGCTTCGGCAGTCCGGGCACCGTTGCAGTGGGCCATGACGGCCATGCCCTCGCTGTGGGCAATGTGGATCAGCTCCCGAATTTCCTCCTCTGCCAGACCCGGCTGGGTCAGCACCCCAAACCGGTCAAAATCCATCAGCCCGGAGATCATGAGCTTGATAAAATCCGCCCCTTGCCGCCGCAGATCTTGGACCAGCCGGGCGTAGTGCCGAAGGTCCTGCCAGCTAAGGCCGATGAAGCTGCCGTAGCAGCCCTCCTTGCACAGGGGGGCTAAGGGGGTCTTATAGACAATGCCGTATTCCGGGGCCAGGTCTCTGGCCCGGGCGCTCACACCCCAGCGATCGCCCCCGTCCCGGAGGTAGGTGTAGCCCAGCCGGGCGTAATTTTCCAGCCGATCGCGGATCAGCGCTTCGTCAATGCCCCGGGCAAGAGAGGCTTTCCAGTCCACCCCGTCCAGGACCATGTGAATGTGGCAATCTGCGGCCATAGGGGTCACTTCCTTTCTTGCCACCAGTATACCACAGCCGTCAATCCCGGTGTGAAAACAGTCGAAAAAGGGGGTGCTTGAGCACAATGACAGGATCCTGTCAAAATCCGGAATTCTACGCCCGAATGCTTGCTTTTTTCTAGGAATTATGTATAATGCTATTTAATAGGTATTTTGGCGTTTTATAGCCTTATAACGGCAGCGAAAGGAGAGACGGCATAAATGAAAGCACTGGTTTTGGCGGGAGGATTTCCGCAGATCGAATTGATACAAAAGCTGCAGGCACGGTGGCCGGACCCTACCGCAACAAAGGAGCACCTCGATGAACAACCTGAAAAATAAAAAGCTGCTGATCCTGGGCGGCGTCTATCAGCACTGCAAGCTGGTGGAAGCAGCCCACGAACTGGGCGTGACGGTGATCGTGGACGATTACCTGCCCCTGGACCAGGCACCCGCAAAGCAAATGGCGGACAAATATTATATGCACAATATCTTTGACATCGACGAAATTGTGCAGATGTGCCTGGAAGAGAAGGTGGACGGCGTGATCGCCACCTCTCTGGATGCCTGCCAGAAGCCCTATCAGCAGATCTGTCAAAGGCTGGGACTGCCCTGCTTCGGAACAAAGGAGCAGTATGAGATCCTGACGGACAAGAATATGTTTAAGCACTATTGCCGCAGAAACGGTGTGGACGTCATTCCGGAGTACAGCGCTGAGGACTTTGCCGATGAAGCTGTCTGCCGGGAGAAGGTGGAGTTTCCCATATTCATCAAGCCCTGTGACAGCCGTGGCTCCCGGGGCCAGAGCATCTGCAACACCTTTGCCGAAGCCCTTCCGGCGATCGAATTTGCCCGTAGCGAAAGCGCCAGCGGCCAGATCGTCATTGAGAAATATATGGGGCAGAACAATGATTTTTCCATGACCATCCTTGTGCTCAATGGCAAGGCATATCCCTTCCGCACGGTAGACCGGATCTTGGGAAAGTACGAGGACGGTCTGGACAAGCTGGCGGTGGGCGCAGCGATGCCGTCGGTGTTTACGGGGCTGTATATGAAAAACGTCCACGAAAAGGTGGAGCGGTTTATTGCGGATGTGGGTCTGAAAAACGCGCCCATGTTTATGCAGGGTTTTGTGGACGGGGATACGGTAAGATTTTACGATCCCGGCCTGCGCCTGCCCGGGGGCGAGTATGAGCGGATGTTCAAGGCCGCCACCGGCAAAAACCTCTTCTACCCGCTGGTGGAGTTCGCCCTGACCGGAACTGTTTCGGAGGATGCCCTTTCCCTGAAGGAAGAAGATATTTGGATCAACGGAAAGATCGCAGTCCAGGTTCTTCCCACCTTGCGGCCCGGTGTAATCGCCGGGATCGAAGGTCTGGACGAGATCCGGACCCATCCGGATGTGGTGGGCGTATTCCCCCGGTACGACCTGGGAATGGAGATCAAGCCCACCCACAACGTCAACCAGCGTTTTTGCGAGATCGATCTGGTTTGTGAAAACGACATTGCAGCGGCGCAGGCCGTCCGCTGGGTGTATGATACACTGAAAATCACCGACGAAGCCGGTCAAGACATGATCGTTTCCAAGTTCGACCCACAACTGCTTTTGGGCAGAGTATTACAATGAGGAAAATATAGTATGCCAATAGAATTTATTTACCTGATACTGGTATTTGTGATTGCCATTCTGGGCTTCACTGTGCTGAAACGACCGCTGTATGAATGCATGCTTGCCTCGTTTTTGGTGCTGGTGCTGATCACCGGAAATCTTAATAACACGTGGCAGTACATCTGGGATGCGATTACAGAGCCTACCCTGTACGTGATCATCGTGTTTGTCATATCTGCGTCGTTGCTGTCAAAGACCACGATCATCGACGACTGCATCGCAATGATCATTTCCTTCTTCGGAAGACTCCCCGGCGGCGCAGGCTTTGTGGCTGTTATCGGCAGCGCCTATATGGGCAGCCTTTCCGGCTCCGGCCCGGGCAACGTGGCTTCCACCGGTGTGTTTACCATTCCCGCAATGATCAAGGGCGGTTTCCCGCCGCATCTGGCGGCCAATGTGGAGGCACACTCCAGCACCATGGGCAATATGATCCCGCCTGCAGGCATGATCGCCATTGCCTTTGCCGCCCTGGATACCCTGTATCCCAACACCTATACGATCTCCCAGTTCTGGACTGTCCTTTGGTGCATCGCCCTCTGGTTTATCCTGCAGCGGATCATCACCATGATGCTCATGTGCCGGCACTATAGGGTCAAGCCGATGGAAAAGGAGGATCTTCCCGACTTCTGGAGTACCGTCAAGCGGGGCTGGAGAGCCATTTTTCTGCCGATCATCGTGTTTTTGCCCTTCCTGCTGACCAATCAGTTTGGCGACTTTTTCACTGCCCGTTTGGGCGAAGCCGGCAGCAAGGCTTTCTCCAACAGCATTTTGCTGTTTTTGCCTTCTCTGATCGTGGTTTGCGCCATCTTCCTTTCGGACAAGGAATCCCGGAAGAAGATGTCGATCCCTGCCATGCACGGCTACATTCAGAAGGGCATGAAAAGTCTGGTGCCCACCTCTGCGCTGGTGCTGTTTGCATATTGCCTGAGCAATGTGTTTACGGATATTAAGCTGGAAGTAGCATTGGGCGAGGTGATCAATCAGCTGAATATGCCCCTGCTGGCGCTGGCGCTGATCCTGCCGCTGTTTACCGCCATCCTGGGCTGTTTGATCCCCGGCTCTACGCAGGTCAAGATCTTTGGCGGTGTGATCATCTCTGTTCTTGCGGCTGCCGGCGGCAATCCCTTGATCGCTGCCGCCATGCTGCCATGTATCTGCGGCGCCATGCACGGCGTCACACCGCCCTACTGCACCTGCGTGTATATTGCCATGGGCATCGCAGACGCAGAGCTAAAGCCAACGCTGAAAAACAATATGATCTGGATACTGGTGCACTATGTGCTTGCGGTTATTATGCTGATGGGCTGGATTCCGCTCTGGGGTCTGATTTCATAATGAGGTGCCAATATGCGACAAAAGATTTATACTGTAATTCAAAAGATCTACGGTGTTTTAATGACCGTTTCCTTCTTTGCCGGAATTCTGCCGATTATCCCCTTTGCCATCGCTATGATCATTGGCGGCCAGCCGGGGCAGGCGATTGCGGAGTTCTTGTATAACGAGTACTATAAGTGGGTGATCCTGGGTGCTTCTGTTTCCGTTCTCATCGGCCTGGTGGGTATGTATGTTTCCGGAGAGAAAGGCCTGTCTGTAAAGTCTGTGGGCAAGAAAAAGGAAACAAACGAGGAAACAAAAGAGGGGTGAGCCCCGGGCTTTCGCATTTCCTGCGAAACCATATAGACAGTTATGAGGTGCAATATATGCTGATCAATGTGACCCGATCCTCCATGCCCTCCTTTGAGGAGTACTGCGAGGAGGTCAAAGAACTGTGGGACAGCCATTGGCTGACCAATATGGGCGTCAAGCACAGACAGCTCCAGACCCAGCTGGAACACTATCTGGATGTGCCCCATGTGACCCTGTACACCAACGGCCACCTGGCCCTGGAAAATGTGATCGCAGCGATGAGTCTGCCTAAGGGCGGTGAGGTGATCACCACCCCGTTCACCTTCGTGTCCACCACCCATGCCATCGTCCGCAACGGCCTGGTGCCGGTGTTCTGCGACGTGAATCCCAAGGACTATACCATGGATGTGACCAAGCTGGAAGGGCTGATCACGGAAAAGACTGTGGCCATCGTGCCGGTCCATGTCTACGGAAACCTGTGCGATGTGGATGCCATTGAGACCATTGCCAAGAAGCATGATCTGAAGGTGATCTACGATGCGGCCCATGCCTTTGGCGTCACCTGCCGGGGCGTCAGTGCCGCCAATTTCGGCGACGCGTCCATGTTCAGCTTCCACGCCACCAAGGTCTACAATACCATCGAGGGCGGCGCCGTCTGTTTCCGGGATGACGCGCTGGGGCAGGTGCTCAACGATATGAAGAATTTCGGCATCCGCGGCCCGGAGGCCTGCTCTTACGTAGGCGGCAATGCCAAAATGAGCGAGTTCCAGGCGGCCATGGGCATCTGCAACCTGCGGCATCTGCCCCAGGAGATCGAAAAGCGTAAGGCCGTGGTGGCCCAGTACCGCCGCCGTCTGGGGAATACCCCGGGAATCGTCC
>JAZNDJ010000085.1:0-12725 GCA_045588045.1 Faecousia sp. | reverse complement strand
ACCTATGGAGCTGATCGTAGCAGTTTATGATGATTGGGGCATCGGTAAAAACGGGACACAGCCCATCGCTTTGTCTGCGGACCGGAAGTTTTTCCGGGAGACGACCCGGGGCGCAACGGTCATTGTGGGCCGGCGGACCATCGAGGATTTCCCCGGACAAAAGCCGTTGCCCGGCCGCGTGAATATTGCCCTGAGCCGTACCGCCGGCCAGATTCCCGGATTTACCGTCTGTCACAGCCCTGAGGAGGCTATGAAAGAAGTATCTCGGGGACAGCGGACTATGGTCATCGGCGGCGGCAGTATCTACCGGCAAATGCTGCCGTACTGTGATACCGCCTATGTGACCAAGGTCCATTGCACACCGGAATCTGACACCTTTTTCCCAGATCTCGACCAAGATCCTGCCTGGTGTTTGGAATCGGTTTTGCAGTCCGGCACTGAGGATGGCACAGCCTATGAGATGTGCCTGTACCGCCGGATCCAAGAATAATATAAGGGTGCATCCTGCGTTGGGATGCACCCTAAATTTTTCCAGCAAAATCCAAGCTAAATTTCTTCCTTTTTCGACAAAAATATGGTATAGTTTTTTTAGTACCAGTGGGAAGGAAGACAGACGGTATGCTTGGTTTTTGGAAAAAGCTTCTAATTGTGCTATGCCTGCTGCTGCCGATCCTGGCAGCCGTGGGATGGCATATTGTGATACAAACGGAAAATGATTATTTTTTAGAGCTGACGGTGGAAGGAGAGCCTGAGATCATTCTGGAGTACGGCCAGCATTTTCATGCGCCGAAAGCCAGCGCGGTTTACTGGGGCAGCAAGTATGACAAAGAGCCGATTCCGGTAAAGGTGAAGAGGAAGGGTAGTGTGGATGAGACCCAGCTTGGGACTTATGTGCTGGAGTATTCGGCCAAAGCCAAGGGCATGACTCAGACCCGGCGATGTACTGTCCATGTTGTGGACACAGTGCCGCCACAGATCACGCTGGTATCCGATCCAATGCACTACACACGGTTTGGCTACAGCTACGAGGAGGAGGGCTATACCGCCACCGATAATTACGACGGCGATCTGACCGGGTATGTATACCGGAACGAAAAGGACGGAAAAATTATCTATTCTGTTTTCGACAGCGCCGGCAATGTAGGAACGGCGGTACGGTATATTACCTACGGCGACGAGATATCTCCCAGACTGCAGCTGACAGGCGGTCCGGAGATCACGGTTCTGGCTGGCGAGACCTTCCGGGATCCGGGTTGTACGGCGATGGATGACGGCGACGGTGACTTGACCGCCGGGATCACCGTGACCGGCCATATCGACCCCTATAAGCCGGGTACATATTCTCTGACCTACCAGGTGTCCGACAGCACAGGAAATATCGGCGCAGCCATTCGCACCGTAACTGTGGAGCCGCAGCCACCGCAGACAGATACGGAGGATCCGGAGAAGGTGATCTACCTGACCTTCGATGACGGACCGGGCCCACGGACACCGGAGCTTTTGGAGATTCTAAAAAAGTACAATATCAAGGCCACCTTCTTTGTGGTCAATACCGGCTGTATTGGCACGATCGCCCAGACAGCCCAGGAGGGTCATGTCGTGGCCATCCACTCCGCGACCCATAATTTCCGACAGATCTATTCCAGCGAGGAAGCCTATTACAGCGACCTTAATAAAATTCAGAGCATTATCAAGCACTATACCGGGCAGGAGGCCAAGCTCCTTCGCTTTCCCGGAGGCGCCTCCAATACCATCAGCCGGTTTAACCCCGGCATTATGACCCGGCTGACCGCCAGCGTGGAGGCCAAGGGCTTCCGGTACTACGATTGGAATGTAGACAGTAACGATGCCGGCGGTGCTACCACCAGCACCGAGGTGTTCCATAATGTGATTAACGGCGTCCAAAAGCACAAAACCTCTGTGGTCCTGCAACACGATATCAAGGGCTTCAGCATCGATGCTGTGGAGCGGATCATTAACTGGGGCCTGGCAAACGGCTATACCTTCCTGCCACTGTCTGAAGACAGCCCTCCATGTGAACACCGTGTCAACAACTAAACAAAGGCAGCCATGCACAATGTGCATGGCTGCTTGTTTATTCTTTTTCCCAGGCAGCGGCGCAGGCCACGGCCTTCTTCCAGCCCCGGCACCGCCGGATGCGTTCTTCGCCGGGGATTTCCGGCAGGAACTGTCTGTCCGGCATCCAGTTGGCTTGGATATCTGCAAGACTTGCCCAGTAGCCCACCGCAAGGCCTGCCAAATAGGCGGCACCCATAGCGGTAGTCTCTACACACTTTGGGCGCAGTACCGGTGCGTCGGAGATGTCGGCTTGGGTCTGCAGGAGGTAATTGTTGGCAGCAGCACCGCCGTCAGCCTTTACACTGCCCAGCTTCATGCCTGCGTCTGCCTCCATGGCCTGCAGAACATCCGCTACCTGATAGGCGATGGAATCCAATGTGGCGCGGATGATATGGTGCCGGTTTGTGCCCCGGGTCAGACCAACGATGGTGCCTCTGGCATAGGGATCCCAATGGGGCGCACCCAACCCTGTAAAGGCAGGTACTACATAACAACCGTTGGTGTCAGATACCTGCTTTGCCAGATATTCGGAATCTGCAGATGACACCAGGATCTGCAGTTCATCCCGAAGCCATTGAATGGCTGCCCCGGCCACAAAAATAGAACCTTCCAGGGCGTATGTAACCTGACCTCCAATGCCCCATGCAATGGTGGACAGCAATCCGTTTTGAGAGCATATGGGCTTGCTTCCGGTGTTCATCAGCAGGAATGCGCCGGTGCCGTAGGTACACTTGGCATCACCGGATGCGAAGCAGGCTTGTCCGAACAGAGCGGCCTGCTGGTCGCCGGCAGCACCGCAGATGGGAATGGATGCGCCAAAGAAGTCCGCTTCGGTCGTGCCGTACAGAGCGCTGGAAGGGACGGGTGTGGGCAGCATGGACCGTGGAATATCCATAAGCTGCAGGATCGCATCATCCCAGTCCAGGGTATGGATGTTAAAAAGCATAGTCCGGGACGCGTTGGAGTAGTCCGTCACATGGATTTGTCCGCCTGTGAGCTTCCAAATCAGCCAGGTCTCCACTGTGCCAAACAGTAGCGCACCATCCAGGGCCAAGGCACGAGCGCCGGGAACATTTTCAAGGATCCACCGAATCTTTGTTCCGGAGAAGTAGGGGTCGATCACAAGGCCGGTCTTGCTTCGTATGGGATCGGCCCAGCCTTCAGCGGCCAGCTGATCGCAGTATGCAGCGGTCCGGCGGCATTGCCAGACGATAGCATTGTATACCGGTTCGCCTGTTCGGCTGTTCCAAACAACGGTGGTCTCCCGCTGATTGGTGATGCCGATGGCGGCAATGTCTGTGGGGGCTGCACCTGCGTTTTGCAGGGCAAGCCTGGCAACCTCCAGCTGCGTGGAGAAGACCTCCTCGGGATCGTGCTCTACCCAGCCTGGCTGTGGGAAATGCTGGGTGAATTCCTTTTGCGCCATGCCGCAGATCTTGCCACTGTGGTCAAAAAGGATACAGCGGTTGCTGGTGGTGCCGGCATCCAGCGCCATGATATACTTTCCCATAATAACCCTCCTTTGTAAAAACCGGGGCTGTGGCTTGTCGCGTCACAGCCCCGGCCGTTCATTCTACGTGGGTATGGTTGTTGATGTGATCCTCACAGTAGCAGAAATAGCCGTTGCACCTGGAGCAGTACCGGAATTCCAAATCCGGGTGGGAAATATCGGTGCGGCCGCAAGCGGTACAGCGGTGGGTGTAAGGCTGTGCTTGCTTTTGCTGCTGTCCATGGAAGGGGATCGGCCCTGTGTTCCTGGGCGTAGCCCGTGGTTTGCGCCGTGGCCGCCACTTAATGAAGGGGAACAGATTCAGAACATCCTTGCCTGCAAACAGCAGATAGTTTGCAAGGGACACCAGAGGAAACAGATTGTGGGGGAACAGGGGATAGAGGTTATAGATCTCGATGGCGATCAGCAGCAGGTATACCAGCCCCATAAACCACGCCTTCACCGGGATGAAGAAGAACACCAGGAATCGGGCGTCGGGATTGGTGGTGGCAAAGGTCAGCAATATGCTCAGGTGCAGGTAGTAGGCCATGTTGGAATAGATGGCGTAGCTGAAATACTCAGCAGGTACCGCCATGCCGTACAGCACCACATCCTTGGTGGGGCAGAAGAGCATGGCAAAGATGTCCATAAGGATCACACCGGTGAAATAGTACAGGTTAAACCGGAAAGTCCCCATGCTACCCTCGACATTCCTGCTAAGACTATAGAAGAAGTATAAAAAGATCAGCACCAAAAAAGCATTACCCGGTGTATAGGTAAACACATAGGTAAACAGCCGCCACACCTGACCTTGCAGGATCAGGGCTTTGTCAAAGCGGAGGTACTCATATAAAACACTGCCGCCGTTGATCAGACTGAGGATATATACAATGGCCGAGCCAATGACGATATACAGCATTAGGTTGGGGATGCCCTTGTCGTGATTTTTGTAGCAGAATCGCTCAAAGCGGGTACGCAGATTTCTCAAGAAACTCAACTCCTGTATGTGGTAAGGATATGATACCAGTTTTTGTATCAAAAGTCCATAAGAGAATTGTGAACTTTTCTTCCTAAAAACCAAGAAAACAGTTGACTTTTAGGAAAATTGCTGTAAAATAAACCAGGAACTGCATACAAGCCTTATCAAGAGCGGTGGAGGGAACGGCCCGATGAAACCCGGCAACCTGTTAAGTCAAGGTGCCAAATCCGGCGGCAACGAAAGATGAGGATTCGATAGAGCACACGTCGAGTCCTTCGATGTGTGCAGATTTTTTGCTGAAAGGACGATTGTTATGGAAAAAAGACTGTTTACTTCTGAGTGCGTCACCTGCGGCCATCCCGACAAAGTTGCCGATGCCATCTCTGACGCAGTGCTGGATGCCTGCCTTGCCCAGGACCCCAATTCCCGGGTCGCCTGTGAGGTCATGGTCACCACCAACTTCTGCCTGATCTGCGGTGAGATCACCACCAACGCCGTAGTGGATTATGAGGGCATTGCCCGTCAGGTGATCGAATCCATCGGCTATACCGATCCGAACGCAGGCTTCAGTGCCGACACCGTTGAGATCCTTTGCAAGGTCCATACCCAGTCTGCGGACATTGCTATGGGCACCAACGATGAAGTGGGCGGTGCCGGCGACCAGGGTATGATGTTTGGCGGTGCCTGCACCCAGACACCGGAACTGATCCCTTTTCGTGCAGCTCTTTCCCGGGCGCTTTCCAACCGGCTGACCCTGTGCGTGGCCAGCAATGACCTGCTTCGCCCCGACGGCAAGACCCAGGTTAGTGTGGAGTTGGACGAAAAGGGGAATGTGGTGGGTATCGACACGGTGGTGGTATCCATCATGCACACCGAGGAATTTGAAATTGAAGAGCTGCGCCGCTATGTCCGCGAAGGCGTGATTGCGCCTGTTTTGAAGCAGTATGGCTTTGATATTGCGGATGTTGCCAACATCCACATCAACCCCACCGGCAAGTTTGTGATCGGCGGTCCCGATGGTGACACCGGTCTGACCGGTCGTAAGATCATCGTGGACACCTTCGGCGGCTATTTCTCCCACGGCGGTGGTGCCTTCTCCGGAAAGGATCCTACAAAGGTGGACCGGTCCGCTGCCTATATGGCCCGCTACATGGCCAAGAATTTGGTGGCCGCAGGACTGGCAACTCAGGTCCAGGTCCAGCTTGCTTATGCCATCGGTATTGCTGAGCCTGTCTCTGTCCGTGTGGAGAGCTATGGCACCGGCAGGATCGCTGACGAGGAGATGACTGCGCTGCTGCGTAAGACCTGCGATCTGACCCCTGGGGGCATTATCCGCAAGCTGCAGCTTCGCCGGCCTATCTATGCAAAGACTGCCCGGGAGGGCCACTTCGGCGTTGCAGACCGTCCCTGGGAGGCAACGGATCTGGCAGAAGAACTGAGAAAACTGTCCGGTATCTAATGTTTTTGCTGCGCTTCTGTGAAGGGGCGGAAATTTTATAAAATTTAATGAATTATTTAAAGACTTTTTCCCGCTTTTTTGATACAATCCGTGTATAGAGGTATCAACGGAGGATAAAAGATGAAGAAGTATCCGTTCTTTCAGGTGATGGCGGTTGCGGTCGCCGTTTGCATATTGGGCGGTGTCCTGGCTTTCTGCAGCAAGGATGAGCCTGCAAAAACAGAGAATAATGACCTGCCGAACACCCAGCCTGTGCTCACGCAACCCACCCAGCCACCTGTGGCGGATAACCGTTCGATGGCGCAGCGCATGATCGCCGAAGCGGCTGACTACTACGGCATTTCTGAGGATGCATGGCCGGAAAGTCTGGTGGAGCTGTTGGAGCGCAACCGGGAGACCCAGGCTTTTGTGCTTGGATATCCTGTGGAGCACGATAAAGAGCACGAGATCGACATGCGCGAGTATGAGGATTGTGAGGGTGTGCCCCTGTTCATGCAGTGGGATCCCCGGTGGGGCTATAACCAGTACGGCACCAATATCGCTGGACTCAATGGCTGCGGCCCGGTATCCCTTTCAATGGTCGCCTACTATTTTACCAAGGACCCTAATATGAGCCCGGATAAGATCCTGGAATTTGCCTACGAAAATCGATACTGTACCCCGGAAAACGGAACAGCCTGGACGTTGATCAGTAAGGGTGCCGCGAAGCTGGGCCTCCAAACAAAGTCCGTCCCCTTGGTGGAACGGTCCATGCGCAAAGAGCTGGATGCTGGTCATCCTTTGATCGTCTGTATGGGCCCCGGCGATTTTACGACTACCGGTCATTTTATAGTCCTGGTTGCATACGAGGACGGTATGTTCCGGATCAACGACTGTAACAGCTATGCAAATTCCGAAAGGCTGTGGTCCTTTGATCAGATCGCCGGCCAGATCCGGGGTATGTGGGCCATCAGCTATAACGGATAGATTTGGCCATACATACAAATACTAACAGAACTTAAGCAGGAGGAAAGCCTATGGGGGATTATATACGCGTAGCCTGTGCCGTACCGGATATCCGTGTAGGCGATGTTAAAGGAAATACAGACGCTGTATGTGACCTGCTTGTCCAAGCAGAAAAGAAAAACTGCGATGTTGTGGTATTCCCTGAGCTGTGTTTGACAGGATACACCTGTGGGGATCTGTTTTTCCAGCAGAGCCTTCTTCACAATGCGCAAACGGCCCTGCGTCAGATTGCGGAACACACGGACGCGCTGACGGCAGTCGTAGGCTTGCCTGTCCGGATCGACGGAAAGCTGTTCAACTGTGCGGCGGTGGTCAGCGGGGGCAGTGTCAAAGGCTTGGTTGTCAAAACCTTTATACCGAACTATGATGTAGCAAAGGAACGGCGTTGGTTTGTCTCCGGAGAAGACCTACACCGCAGCACTGTTGCCCTGTGGGAACTGGGACTTGATGGAGAGGAGACGATTCCTGCAGGTACGGATATTCTGTTCCGCTTGGGCGATGGCGCAATGCTTGGGGTGGAGATCTGCGAGGATCTCTGGGCTCCGGTCTCCCGCGGCAGCATATTGGCATTGCAGGGTGCGGAAGTGATCGTTAACCCGGCAGCGTCCCATGCGTTAGCCGGCAGAAGGACACATCGCCGGGATGTTGTAAAACAAAGCTCTGAAGCGAATCTGTGCATCTACGGTTTTTGCTCTGCCGGCTGCGCCGAATCGGCCCAGGATCTGATCTATTCCGGCCACAGTGTTATCGCCCAGTGCGGCAAGGTCCTGGCGGAAAACGCCAAGCCTATGGATTCGGGATATCTTATGGTGTGCGACGGCGATCTCGGCGTGGTTCGGGGACACCGTATCCGCAACACCACCTTTCATGACGCCTGTGCCATATATGCAGCGCCGGCGCGCGTGGTAGCAACCTCTGCCACGCCTTTGCGCAGCGACGGCCGGTTACACCGGGTGGAAAAGATGCCCTTTGCGCCCAGCGACCCGGAGGAATTGCGGGTCTGGTGCGGGGACGTGTTTGATATCCAAGTTACCGGCTTGATGCGCCGACTGGAGCTTCTGCAGGCTAAGCCTGTTTTAGGTATCTCCGGCGGCCTGGATTCCACCCTCGCACTTTTGGTGGCGGTAGAGGCGGTGCGCCGTTTGGGCTGGTCTGTTGATTGCGTGCACGGACTGACCATGCCCTGCTTTGGCACTTCCGACAGAACCTACCGTAATGCTCATAAGCTGATGGCACAGCTTGGTATTACAGTTAAGGAAATCAATATTTGCGAAGCTGTCACCGGGCATTTCCGGGATATTGGACAGGATCCGTCGGTGCACGATACTACCTACGAAAATGCCCAGGCCCGGGAACGGACGCAGATCCTCATGGACTATGCCGGCATGGTCGGCGGTATCGTGGTAGGCACCGGTGACCTGAGTGAATTGGCTCTTGGATGGTGCACCTACAACGGCGACCATATGAGCATGTATAGCGTCAACAGCTCTGTTCCCAAAACGGCGATCCCGCTGATTTTGGATACAGTCGCACAGATGGACACTTACACCCATACCCGGGATACCCTTGCCGATGTGATCGCTACGCCTATCAGCCCAGAGCTTCTGCCGCCGGATGACGCCGGCCAGATCGCACAGCAGACCCAAAATGTGGTAGGTCCCTACGAGCTGCATGACTTCTTCCTGTTTTATATGCTCTGTGAAGGCTTTGGTCCCGAAAAGATCCTGTCACTGGCATGCCGCACGTTTGCAAAGGACTATGACACACAAACGGTAAAAAATTGGCTTAAGGTCTTTTATCGCCGGTTCTTCTCCCAGCAGTTTAAGCGCAATTGCCAGCCGGACGGTGTTCGCACCGGCGCACTGGGCTTCAGCCCTCGAAGCGGCTGGCAGATGCCCAGCGATGCTTCTGCAGCCCTGTGGCTGGAGGAGGTGGATCGCTTGTGAAAGGGATGGCCATGGATAGGAAAGATCGATTTTTAAAGGCATTGCGCATGGTCCTGATCGTGGTGTTGATTCTCTCCCTTTTGGCAGGAATTGCAGTGTTTGCAATCAATGCCTGGGTCAAAAGCCGTGCTAGCGACAGAATTTTGACCCAGGATGAGGCTGCCGCGTTGCAGGATGTGGACTGTGTGCTGGTGCTGGGGTGTTACGTTTACGATGACGGAACGCCCAGCCACATGCTGGCAGATCGGCTCAAGCAGAGCGTGGCGCTGTATCAGATCGGTGCCGCGCCCAAACTTCTGATGAGCGGCGATCACGGTCGGAAGAACTATGATGAGGTCGATGCCATGAAGCAGTACGCAGTGGATACCGGCATTCCCTCCGAAGATGTGTTTATGGACCATGCCGGCTTTTCGACCTACGACAGCATCTACCGGGCAAAGGCTGTCTTTGACGCAGATAAGATCCTGATCGTCACCCAAAAGTACCACCTGTACCGCGCACTGTATATTGCACAGGCCCTAGGTGTAGAGGCCTACGGCGTGGCATCGGATTACCGTACTTACACAGGCCAGGCGAAACGGGAGCTGCGGGAAGTTTTGGCGAGGACAAAGGATTTTGCCATGGCCCTGTTTCAGCCTAAGCCTACCTGTTTGGGAGATGTGATCCCCATCAGCGGCAGCGGCGTGCTGACCCACGATGAGAATTCGGATTTTAGCTGATCACAATAGTATAGGTTGTATTTGCATCCCCTCCAATGCTGCATCCAGCGTTGGGGGGATTTTGCTGAAGTCAGCAACAATGCTGGTCGGCTTTCCTGTGGGATTATCCTGTCCAAAAGGCACAAAGAAGTAGTGCTTGCGCCCCAAAAGCTTCCCAATATTTTCCGCAGCCCCTGCCAGGGCATCGTTGGTGGAAATGGCAACGATCACAGGCCGCCCGTTTCGCAGATGGCTCTTTGCCGCCAGTGTTACCGGGGTATCTGCAATGCTATGGGCCAGCTTTGCAATGGTGTTGCCGGTGCAGGGGGCAATGATTAAAGCATCCAGCAGCTTTTTGGGGCCGATGGGCTCAACCTGCGCGATGGAGTGAAGAGGCTGGCAACCGCAAATATCAGCGGCCCTTTGTATGTGGTCTGCCGCGGTGCCAAACCGGCTGTCCACGGTATAGGATATATCCGAAAAAATGGGGATCACAGTGTGCACCTTGGCAACCGCCTCCATGGCAGGGAATACGTTTGCGTAGGTACAAAAGGATCCACAGAGGGCAAATCCTACAGTCATGATAAAAACTCCTTTCCCAAGCGATCAACAGTCCTTGCGATCAACATACCGGAGCTTTCCGGCGCATCTTTATTGGGCAGCCCCCGGGCGTGGATCACATCGGTGCCACCGATACCCGGCTTGGAGGCAAGATCGATTTTAAGTTGTCTTGGGGATAGACAGCCTTCCGGTAACAGCATAAACGGAACGGTATTAAATACGACACCGTGCCGCACAAGGTCCTTCCCAAGCGTGTCTATGGTGTTGTAACCCAACGCCGTCAGCATGGCCCGGTCACACTCCTTTCGGGCATAAACCGTGACCTTCGCGCCGTTTCGTCTAAGCAGATCGGCAAGACATTTTCCGATTCGACCCCATCCAATAACAAGCGCCTCGCAATCCGGCAGAACGACCGGCAAGGTATTGAGCGCGTACTTCACGGCACAATGTGCCGTGATTGCAGCATTTTCTGCCAGATACTGGGGGTCCTGCAGCAGATCGATGCACCTGCATGGTGCAAGTCTTTCCGGATCTAGCAATCCTCCAATGACAACGGTGTCCGGTGTCAGAATATCCTCCAGCCTCCCGCCGCCCCTTAGTCTGCCGTCATCGTCAAAGCTGGGGACCGGCAGCAGCAGTATTTTTGCACTGGCATCGTATTCCCATCCGAATGTCCACAGCGCGGCGGCGGCATACCGCAGGGCGTCTGTGCTTCCGGCTGTATGAAATTTTCGAAACACCATGAAAATCACCCTTTCATGATACAATATGTATGCAGCGGTGTGTGTTGTGCTTGATTTTTCACCGGGATCCTGTATAATAAAATTAAGAGGTGAGATGTATGCAGAGATTGGGCTTTATCCATGATATGATGGATGTAAAAGTTTTGATTTTGTTTGTGACAGCCCGGGTCAATTACCCGGTCAGTGCCCAGGAAATCTATGAGCTGTGCTACCAGGATGAATGCCTGAGCTATTTTGATGTTTGCACCGCAATTCCGGAAATGGTAGCCTCCGGCCATCTGCGTAATGCAGACGACGATCACTATGAGATCACTGAGAAAGGTCGGCAGGACGGTGAACTGACCGCCGATTCCATCGCATTTACCGTCAAGCAGAGAGCTGAGAATGCAACGGCTCGCTTTAACCGCCAGTTGCGTCGCAGCAGTATGGTGGGCAGCCGGGTGATTCCTCGGGAAAACGGTGAGAGCGCTGTGATCATGACTCTCAATGACGATCACGGGAGCTTGATGACGTTGGAGCTGATGGCTCCGGATCAGCGCCAGGCTGTCCGCCTCGGCAAGCTTTTTGAAAAGAAGGCCGATACGATCTACAATCTGGTCATGACCGAGCTTCTGGAAGCAGAAGCAGAGTTGGATGGGTAAACTCTTGTGAGTCCGGCCCGCATGGGCTATAATATAAGTAAGCCGGTAAACCGGCAAAACGAAAGGAGCTGCCGCATATGAAGTTTCAGTTTAGTGAGAAGAAAGTCAAACTGCCTGGCAATGTCCACGCCTACGCCGAGAAAAAGGTAATGAAGCTGGCACGGTATTTTGAGGAGGATGCGGAAGCACTTGTTGTATTTTCTGTGGAGAAGAATCGGAACAATGTGGAACTGACCGTTCGCGGCGCAGGCACCTGGTTCCGGGCGCATGAGAGCACATCCGATATGTTTGCCTCCATTGATGCCGCGGTTGGCACCATCGAAGGCCAGATCCGCAAGAACAAGACCCGTCTCGCCCGCCGCCTGCGGCAGGATGCCTTCACCCGCACGGTGGAGGAGACCTCCTTTGCAGTAGAGGAGGCGGAGGAGGACTTGAGTATTGTTCGGGTGAAATCCTTCCACTTCGCACCTATGACCAGAGAGGAAGCGGTCCTGCAGATGAATCTGCTGGAGCACAGCTTCTTCGCTTTCCGGGATGAGGACAACGGTGGCGCATTCGCAGTTGTCTACCGTAGAAATGACGGTGGTTACGGCATCATCGAGGATGCAGAATAAGGGTTCGAAAGCAATCATCGGAGGCTCCTTCGGGAGCCTCCGAAATTTTTCTGCAGGTAGCGTAAATTTTTTGCCGAGAAAGGGAAAAAAGTGCTTGACAATAGGGGATTGATATGATAGGATAAACAAGCTCTCCGCTCGGCGGGAAGCGCCTGTACCTTGTAAATTGAATAACGCAAAGACGAACAAACACCTTGGACAATTTATAATGGATTGTTTAAGTTTCGAGAAATCGAATTAACAGCCAACGAAAATTCTTGAGTAATATTGCTAGAAGCAAATTATTCAAAAAATGATTTTGAAGCCTTGTGCTTTAAGATACAATTTTTTGAGAGTTTGATCCTGGCTCAGGACGAACGCTGGCGGCGTGCCTAACACATGCAAGTCGAACGGGGTCAAGAGAGCTTGCTTTTTTGACTTAGTGGCGAACGGGTGAGTAACGCGTGAGAAACCTGCCTCTCAGTGGGGGACAACAGTTGGAAACGACTGCTAATACCGCATAACGTATTCG
>JAZNDJ010000084.1:0-6951 GCA_045588045.1 Faecousia sp. | reverse complement strand
CCCAGCGGTAAACCAAGTGCTCCTGACTGTGCTCGGTGACGATACCTGTCCGTAGGGCGGGGGCTTGCCCCCGCCGGCGCGGCGTGTCGCCGCTGACAATTCGTTTCCTACCCAGCGGTAAACCAAGTGCTCCTGACTGTGCTCGGTGACGATACCTGTCCGTAGGGCGGGGGCTTGCCCCCGCCGGCGCGGCGTGTCGCCGCTGACAATTCGTTTCCCACCCAGCGGTAAACCAAGTGCTCCTGACTGTGCTCGGTAACGACCGCCCCTACAATCGCTATCGATACCCTCGCAGAAGAAAAAGGCCGTCCACCCGGACGGCCTTTTTATTACTGCGATTCCTTGTTCCGCATCAGCTTCCACACAATACTCATGCCGCCTACCACCAACGCCAGCCGCAGGCCCCATCCCCCAAGCTGCAGAGGATAGCTGCACATGGACTGGACCATGCTGTTGACAGACAGGGCCACATGGCCGAATTTCCCGGCGATCACAGCCTCCACCCAGGCCAGCAGGCTCTGCAGCAGCGGCAGCGCACTCATCACCGCCAGCAGCAGGATATCGGACCAGATGCCAAGCCTTCCGTTACCAGCCACCAGGCAAAGCAGCCCCGCGCAAAACAGCAAGCCCAGGCTGTACACCACGGTGCTCACCGGAAACGCAAACCGCCCCATAGCCGATTCAGGAAAACCGAACACAAACTCACCCAAGGGCCGCTGTAGCAGGATGCACACGCCGACCCCCAGTGCCGCCAGCGCCAGCAGCGCCGCTGCCAGGATCCCAAGGATCTTTATGGTCTTTTTCATAGTTTCTCCCCTGTCAGTCTATGGCCGCAAGGACCTCTACCTCCACCAGTGCCCCCTTGGGGAGCTGCCGCACCGCCACACAGGAGCGGGCAGGCCGGGAGATGAACCATTTTTCGTACTCGGCATTGAAGGCGGCAAAGTCCGCCATGTCCGCCAAAAAGCAGGTAGTCTTGACCACCCGGTCAAAATCCGTCCCCGCTGCCTGCAGGACTCCCCTGATATTCTCCATCACCTGCCGTGTCTGCCGGGTAATGTCCCCCTCCACCAGGGTGCCGGTTGCCGGGTCAATGGGGATCTGACCGGAGCAGTAGAGCATCCCCCCATGGGCGATGGCCTGGCTGTAGGGCCCGATGGCCGCCGGTGCTTTGTCTGTTTTTATGATATACATAGCAGTTCCTCCTTTTGTTTTTTCTATCATACCATCGATTCGGCAAAAAGGGAATAAAAAAACGGCAACTGCCTCCAGTTTGTAAGAAATCAAAAACCAAAAAAGCAGATTGACGAAGGCTGGCAGCCGTGATATGCTTTGGAAAAGGAAGTCTGGTAATCGTATGTGACCAGAGGTTGTAATTTGATTGCGGCGGCTGCCGCCTAAGGAAAGGAGACACAAACATGTATCGGGCCTTATATTTTGAGTTCAGTCAGGAGACCAATTCTTTCAATCCGCTGATCTGGAATCTGCAGGATTTTCAGAACTACAAGTGCTGTGAGGGGGAGGAGATCTTCGCCATAGACCGCAGCATCCGCTGCGAGACCACCGGCTTTATGGCGGCGGCGGAGGAGAACGACGTGGAGCTGATCGGCAGCATCGCCATGTGGGCGCAGGCCGGCGGTCGGGTGGACGCGGCCCTGGTGGACGACATGCTGGAGAAGGTGCGCCGGGTCTATGCGCAGGCCGGGCACATCGACGCCGTATTCGGCGCACTGCACGGCGCCACCCAGGACACCCGGGAGACGGACACCTGCGGCTTCATTGTGGAGAGCCTGCGAAAAATGGTAGGCGAAGAGCCGGTGATCGCCATCGCCTTTGACCTCCACGGCAACATTACCGACCGGATCTTGAAGAATGCGGACGTGGTGTGCGGTTATCAAACCTATCCGCATCAGGACGCCTATGAAACGGCAGTTCGCGCCACACGGCTGGGCGTGAAGAAGCTGCGTGCGCGCAACGC
Source organism: Faecousia sp. (assembly GCA_045588045.1). Lineage (GTDB taxonomy): Bacteria > Bacillota > Clostridia > Oscillospirales > Oscillospiraceae > Faecousia. Next base: position 4,973 of record JAZNDJ010000084.1, on the reverse strand, counting down.
CTTTACGACGGCGGCGGTACTGCTGCCCATCATAGCACCGGCGGCAGGCTATACATCGGAGCAGGGACCGTTCAAGGAAGTGATGGACGTAGGTCATGACTATGTCCGCAACGGTACACTGCTGGACTTTTCCGTGTTTCAAATGCAGCCGTGGCTGGACGCCAACCCGGCGGCCTCCACGGTGGTGACCATGGCCGAGGACGCCGACACGGCGGCGCGCTGCGCCCGGGAGCTGGCGCAGGCGCTGCTCGCACGGTGCAAACTCTTCACGCCGGAACTGTATGACATTAGCGAAGTGGTGCGCCAAGCACAGCGCCCCGAGGCACACAAGCCGGTGGTGCTGGTCAATTCCGGCGATTCACCCGGATGCGGCGCTGTGGGCGACAATCTGGCGGTGCTGCAATGGCTGGTGGAACAGAATGAAACCCTGCGCTTTGCCACACTGGTCCGGGATGCCGGGGCGGTGCAGCGGGCGTTTGACATCGGCGTGGGCAACAGCGGCGAGATGACGCTGGGCGCCTTCATTAACCCCCACGGGCAGAAGCCCCTGACGGCGCAGGTACGGGTTCGCTCTCTCCACGACGGCCACTGGCTGCAGGAGGGCCCCATCAGCGCAGGTCTTCCCCAGTACAATGGCCGCTCGGCGGTGGTCAGTATCGGCAATGCCGATGTACTGCTGTGCGAGTTCCTGGCCAACACCGGCGACCCGCAGATCTACCGCCACTTCGGCTTGGAACCCACCCTCTACGATTTGGTGGAAGTGAAGGCCAATATGTCCTTCCGTCTGCCCTTCTCCGCCTTTGCCACGGAGTTTTACACGACGGCGGTACCCGGCTGCGTGGGCACCTCGCTGCTGACGGAGCTGCCGTTCCAAAACCTCCCCAAGGACATGTATCCCTTCGCCGAACCGGATGCGCACCGGGCGGAGGAAGTCCATCTGTATTAAGCGTATTTTCGCAGCATAGGGTGCTCTGGACTATATTTGGCGCACTCCGGAGACCGGCGCAGCCTGGACCGGGGTGCCGTAGCCTACCACGGCCAGACCGTCACCCTGTCCTTCCAATAAACCCAAACAGCAGCCCCGGGATACCAACTGGTATCCCGGGGTTTTATGCTCAGTATTGCTTGCTCAGCAGGTACTCCCGGCCAATGGTGACATCCCCTTTTATTTTGTTCGCTGCCAATATGCCAAATCCTTTTCTGGAAGTTACTTATGTTTTTGATCCGTCACATAGCGGCCGGTTCCCTTCTGTATTTTTCCAGGGCCGGCATGATTTGGAAGCAGACCGCCACCGCTGCCGGTAACAGGCCGAGCCCCTGTCTCATACAATACCTATGCATCGTTGGCCTGTGGGCCTGTGTTTTTTGTGTCACATCCTGCCAAAAAACATAGGATGGAGTACAACCTGATCAAGGAGGGATCTTATGAACAGATATACGACCTGTGATGATGTGGGCAACGCCCAATTTGACAGTCATACCTGCAAGCGTTACCCATCGGATACCTGCGCTGCTGCCTGCGCCTGCAGCACCGCCTGCCCCACCTGTCCCGTCTGTCCCCCCGGCCCCAGAGGACCGGCCGGTCCCCAAGGACCTGTGGGACCCCGAGGTCCTCAAGGGCCACAGGGGATTCCGGGCTCCAGAGGACCTATCGGCCCCCAGGGTCCGGAGGGTGTGACCGGGCCGGTCGGGCCCCAGGGTCCTACCGGTGAAGCCGGGCCCGTAGGCCCACAGGGGCCTGCCGGCGTCGCCGGGCCTGCCGGGCCACAGGGACCTGCCGGTGTTGCCGGGCCGGTGGGGCCACAGGGTCCTACCGGTGAAGCCGGACCCGTAGGCCCACAGGGACCTGCCGGGATCGCCGGCCCTGCCGGGCCACAGGGACCGGTGGGCGCCACCGGACCTACCGGGCCTCAAGGGCCTGTGGGAGAAGCCGGGCCTGTGGGTCCCCAGGGGCCTACCGGTGAAACCGGACCTGCCGGGCCTCAGGGTCCTGCCGGCGAAACCGGACCTGCCGGGCCTCAGGGTCTTACCGGTGCCACCGGGCCTCAAGGGCCTGCCGGTGAAACCGGACCTGCCGGGCCTCAAGGGCCTGCCGGTGAAACCGGACCTGCCGGTCCTCAGGGCCCTGCCGGGCCGCAAGGGCCTGCCGGCGAAACCGGTCCTGCCGGGCCTCAAGGGCCTGCCGGCGGCGTACTGGCCTACGCCGATTTCTATGCCCTGATGCCTCCTGACAACGCCGACACCGTCGCCCCCGGCACCGATGTCAGCTTCCCCCAGGACGGCCCTAACAGCGGCACCGGCATCGCCCGGGCCTCCGACAGCGCTTTCACCCTGGGTGCGATCGGCACCTACCAGGTGCTGTTCCAAGTCAGCGTCACGGAAGCCGGTCAGCTGATCCTGACCCTGGACGGTCAAGACCTCGCCTACACCGTAGTGGGCCGGGCCACCGGCACCTCCCAAATCGTTGGCATGGCCATCGTAGAGACTACGGTCACCGGCTCTGTGCTGACAGTCCGCAACCCTGAAGGCACTGCAGCGGCTCTGACGATCACACCCTCTGCCGGTGGTACAAGGCCGGTATCTGCCCATCTGGTGATCACCCAACTGCAATAGCACAAAAAAGAGCCCTCCGGGGCTCTTTTTTCTTTGTTTTTCACTTAAAAGTGCGCACCCAACCCGGCCCAATCGCTATACTGGTCATAGGAGGTGCATCGCGATGCATTTTGTCATACTGGCGCTGGCAGCCACTCTGGGCACTTGGTTTGTGACCGCCCTGGGTGCTGCCACCGTCCTGTTTTTCCGGTCTCCCGGCAAGCGGGGCCTGGATCTGATGTTGGGGTTTGCTGCCGGGGTCATGATCGCCGCCAGCTTTTGGTCGCTGCTGCAGCCGGCCATTGACCGGGCGCAGGCCGTGTCTTCCTTACCGGCCTATGCGGTAGCCGCCATCGGTTTTTTGCTGGGGGCACTGTTTATGTGGGGTGCTGACAAGACCGTCTCCTTCGCCCGCAGGCGGGCCAATGCCGACCGGCCCGATCAACGGCTCCACCGAATCCTTATGCTGGTGCTGTCCATCACCCTGCACAACATCCCCGAGGGGCTGGCGGTGGGGGTAGCCTTCGGCGCACTGGGCCGGGGCTATACCACCCAGGCTCTCATGGGTGCCGTGTCCGTGGCTGTGGGCATCGGCCTGCAGAATTTCCCGGAGGGGGCTGCCGTATCCGTGCCCCTGCGCCGGGAGGGCTTCAGCCGGACCCGGAGCTTTCTGTGGGGGCAGGCATCGGGGATGGTGGAGCCGCTGGCCGGTGTTATAGGGGCGCTGCTGGTGGTCCACGTGGAGCCGGTGCTGCCCTATGCCCTGTCCTTTGCCGCCGGGGCTATGATCCTCGTTGCGGTCCACGAGCTGATCCCCGAGTGCCAGCGCAGCCAAAAGGAGCAGCCCTACCTTGCCACCATGGGCATCATCCTGGGCTTTGCCGCCATGATGCTGCTGGATGTCATGCTGGGCTGACCCTTATATGCCTTTGATGCCGCCAAGCCAAAACAAAGCACCCCATTGGGGTGCTTTGTTTTGCGAAAGAATGATCAAACCTAGTATAAACCAAGGTAAGCCTAATTTGTCTACCAGACAAATTAGGCTTTTTGTTGGTACGGGTGTTCATAACGGACTTGACCTATCCACGACAGAAAACGCCTGGTACAGTCTGCTGCTTGCGTCTGGCCATTCTCGGTCAGTTAGAGAACTTTGGGGGATTGACTGGATTACCTGCAAAGGTGTTTGGACCGGGATCGGACATAGAGAAGTACATTTTCGCAGCCTTGGTGGTTCCAAAATCCTGGTTGGAACCGGAATTCTGCACTCGATTGAAGGCATCCCGGAACATTTGATTGTGTGCTTCTTCCCGGTTCAGCAGAAAATCGATCGTTTCACGCACTTTCTTGTCCTGGATCTGCCTGTACAGGTATTCATAGACGACCTTCGCCCTCTGCTCCGATGCGATATTGCTTAACAGATCCGCACACAAATCACCGGTTACTGTCACATAGTCCGCCGTCCAGGAATATCCGGAAGCATTGATAAGGCCCGGATTCAGCCCCAGAAGCACATGGCTTTGAATTTCACCGTTGGGCACCTGTGCCGCATTTACATCGTGACCGTTGAGAAGATTAATGGTTTGGGCGATCATTTCCATATGGCCCAATTCCTCTGCTGCGATATCCAAGAATAGATCCTTGATATCAGGATCCTTGATGCGGAAGCTTTGGGACATATACTGCATGGCCGCTTTCAATTCGCCGTTGCCGCCGCCAAGTTGCTCCTGCAGCAGCGCCGCATACTGAGGATTGGGACGCTCCACGCCTACAGGGTGAAATAACTGTTTTTCGTGCTTGAACAAGCACACCACTCCCTTCACTGTGATATACTTATTCTTCCGACTTTTTCCTGAGTTATGCAAAAGCAAGGCGGCTGACCCGCTATGACTGCCCAAACTGTCTATGGGCTGTAAAAAAGATTTTTGGGGCTGTTTTGCGTATAACTTTGAACCCTCACTGTGAAGGTTTTGAATATGTGCTTTAACGGAACTGCGAGTGATACAGCGAATAGTAAAAACCGCCCTGCCGGATCAGTTCATCGTGATTGCCCTGTTCAATGATCGCGCCGTCTTTCACGACGAGAATCGTATCCGCATTCTGAATGGTGGAAAGCCGGTGGGCGATAACAAAGCATGTCTTGTTTTCCATCAGCTCCGTCATTGCATGTTGGATCTGGATTTCCGTAAGGGAGTCAACGTTGGAGGTTGCTTCATCCAAAATGAGGATCGGCGCTTTGGAAAGGAACGCCCTGGCAATGGTGATCAGCTGCTTCTGCCCCTTTGAGATATTCACGCCGTCGTCCGAGAGAACCGTGTTATATCCGTCGGGCAGATGCTCGATGTAGCTGTGAATGTGAAGTCGGAGGCCAAGCGGTCTTAGGA
>JAZNDJ010000083.1:0-14222 GCA_045588045.1 Faecousia sp. | reverse complement strand
AACTGCCGCAGTATTTTCCCTATATCTGCTTGTATTTCTTTAAAGATAACCATCCTGCGAAACTTTGGAGCAAACACGATATGGTATTGACATCTCCATGTGGTATGGTCTAAACTATTTATGTCTTTATCTTTCACGATTTAGACCTCCTCATTATGTTAGTTGTGTGGTCGGCAAACCACTTCTACTATAATGGGGAGCTTTTTTCTTGTCTACTTTACTCCTCGCTATAAGCTATTATTTTTCCCCCGGCATAGCCGGGGGTTGTCTTTGGTACAACCAAAGCAAAACGCACCGGATGTTTGAACATCCGGTGCGTTTTTTCTCAGGGATTCGCTTTCATAAAATCAATAAATCGTTTGATGCTGCCGGTGGCAGCATTTTTCTTATGGTAGATGTATACGGTCTGCTCCTCCCGAAAATCTGCCACATCCAGCCGCTGCAGGTCCGCCGTCTGTTCCGCCCGGATGGTCCGCTCACCGGCCACCCCCAGGGCAACCCCGGACTGGATGAATTTGGCAAAGCAGGCCACATCGTTGATCTGTGCCGTCAGCTTCGGTGTAAAGCCCACCTTGGTACAGGCCTCTGCTAGCAGCCGGTACTGGTTTCCGCGCTGACTCATGCTGGCAAAGAAATACTCCTTCAATTCCCGCAAATATAGCCGCCGCCCTACCAGCGGACTGTCGGATGCGGCGTAAATGCCGATAGTCTGGCTGCACAGCTCTATCCGGGCATAATCCCGGTAGCGTTGACTGGTTGTGTCGATGATGATGTCGTAAGCGTCCAGGTTGTCCTCGTTGAAATCTGATACGATGCGGAATTTGGCGTTGGGATGATCTGCCTTATAAGCAATGACCCGATCTGTGATATCCGAGCGCAGAGCCTTGACCAGCAGCCAGATCTCCCGGTCATCATCGGGAATGGTGGCGACGCTGTCCACCACTCGATCCAGTTCATTGAACACCACGTGGAGCGATCGCAAAAGCCGTCTGCCGTTGTCGTTGAGAATGATCCGATTGGCTGACCGTTCAAACACCTTGCATCCCAGCTCCGCCTCCAGCCGCTTGATGGCAGCAGACACCGACGATGCCGGCACCATGTGCTTTCTGGCGGTCTTGGCCAAAGAGCCCATATTCGCACTGTCATAAAAATACCTTAACTGTAAAAGCTCCACGTTCATCCCCCTTGCCATACTTTTAAATATATGCTAAGCACATAATTAGCGATTCTTTACAACTATGCTTCACCGTTAGTATAATAGAGAAAGCAAAAAAAGAAAAGGGGTTAATTCCATGAAAATGCGTTTTACCGCCGCCGGCGATATGTTGGTCCAGCGCCGGATCCCTGCCGGCTACGAAGGCTTTGAAACCGTCCGGAACCACATCTGCAAGGGCGATGCCCGCCTGTTTAACCTGGAGACCACCCTCCACAACGGCGAGCACTGGGGCAACCAGTTCTTCGGCGGCAGCTTCCTGCGGGCCGATCCGAAGGTTCTGGAGGATGCCCGTGCTTTCGGCTTCAATATGCTCAACTGTGCCAATAACCACGCCATGGATTTTGACCGAGGCGGCTTGATGACCACCCTGAACCACGTCAAGGAAGCCGGCTTCGTCACCGCCGGTACCGGTGCCAACCTGGATGAGGCTGCCGCCCCCGACTATCTGGATCTGCCCCATGGTCGGGTAGCCATGATCGGCGTGTCCATGGCCTCTGTCTACCCTGCCGCCATGGCCGGCCAGCAATCCCGCCGTCTGCCGGGCCGCCCCGGCATCAACGGTCTTCGAATCACAGAGATGCTCCAGGTCACCAAGGAACAGTTGGAGGTGGTCCGTCAGATTGCCGCTCAGAGCAAGATCAACGCCCAGCTGGAGATCGAGAAGGCTGAGGGCTACCACGCCAACCGGTCCTTGGACGATGTGTTCCTCAAGTCTCTCACCTTCGTAGAGGGCGAGGAAACCAAGCACATAACCCACCCCCATGATGGGGACATGAAGCGCATTAAGAAGGCCATCTACGAAGCCCAGATGGCATCCGACTACATTCTGGTGAGCATCCACTCCCATGACCTGGCCGGCACCAGCAAGGAGTATCCGGCTGAGTTCCTGCAGGAGTTTGCCCATGCGTGTATCGATGCCGGTGCCCATGCCATCATCGGCCATGGCCCGCACCTGCTGCGGCCCGTGGAGATCTACAAGGGCCGTCCAATCTTCTACTCTCTGGGCGATTTTGTGATCCATAATGAGTGTATCCCCTACGCCGCAGAGGAGGCCTATGCTTTGCAGGGTCTGACCAGCGATGCTACCATGCGGGAGCTGTTCTACGACCGCTCTGCAGGCTACACCAGAGGTCTTATGCGGGACCGGCGGATGCTGGAATCCGTCATCCCCTATTTTGAAATGGAGGATGGTGTGCTGACCCATCTGGAGCTGATGCCCATTGAGCTGAACTTCCATGAGCCAACCTGGCGCAGCGGCAACCCCCGGTTCAGCAAGGAGCACGGCATCATCCAGCGGCTTGCCGAAATGTCTCGCCCCTTCGGAACGGAGATCTCCATTGACGACCGGGGCTTCGGCATCGTCCGGCTCTAATTATAACCGCCGGCCGGTGGTTTTCTCCTACAACAACCGCGGCGTGAAGTGTTCTTCACGCCGCGGCTTTCTTATTCACAGGTGGGGTTTTCGCAGCCAGGGCAACTCTCCCGAGTCTTGAGCTGCAGCTCCTGGTTTTTCATACTGACGGTGGTGCAGGGTGGGATGGATTTGGTAATGAAGGCATTGGCGCCGATGATGCTGTTTCGTCCGATCACCGTACCGCCGCCCAAGATAGAGGCGTTGGCATAGATGGTCACATTGTCCTCGATGGTGGGGTGGCGGCGTTTGCCCCGCAGGCTCTGACCGCCACGGGTGGACAGACCACCCAGGGTCACGCCCTGATAGATCTTCACATTTTCGCCGATAACAGTCGTTTCACCCACGACAATACCTGTACCGTGATCAATGAAGAAAAATCTTCCGACCGTGGCACCGGGATGGATGTCAATACCGGTAATGCTGTGGGCATGCTCAGTCATAATTCTGGGAATCATGGGCACTTTAAGGGTATACAGCTCGTGGGCCAGCCGGTACACTGTAATAGCAAACAGACCCGGGTAGGAAAAGATCAGCTCTGCCATACCGGTGGCTGCCGGGTCGCCGTCATAGGCCGCTTGCAGATCTGTCTGCACCACAGCCCGCACCTGGGGAATCCGGCGTAAAAACTCCAGGCAGATCATCTGCGCCTCCTGCTGGGCTGCTTCCTGGGGTTTGCCGTCGCTCTGCAGCACCAGAGATACCTGCTGGCTCAGGTTGAACATCACGTCCTCGATGAGCATGGACAGGTTGTGCTTGGCGTTGTAGATCCGGTAGGTCTTATCCCGGAAGTAGCCGGGAAATACGATCCGCCGAAGCTTCTCGATCACATCAATGATCTTATCCTTGTCGGGCTGGCGGAAATACTCCATCCGGTCAATATCCCGGTCTTTCCGGTAGTCCTCCAAAATGGCATCCACCACGGTCTCGATCTGCTGTTCCAAAACCGACATAATCTTCCCTCCGATCTTACTGGCAGTTTACCACATTGACGGACCCGCTGTCAACAGAAAAAGGGGGTATTGCAAAGGCCTGCCCTCATATGGTATACTGGCGTAAAGAAAGAGGAGGCGGTCCTGCCCATGGGAGAATTCCTAAAAAAGCACAAGCAGCTGCTGGCCTACAGCTTTTGGGGCGCGGCCAACACCGTTGTAAACTACAGCATGTACTTTTTGAGCACCCGGCTTTTGCATCTGGATTACGTAGCCGCCAACATGATCGCTTGGATCGTCTCCGTTCTGTTTGCCTTTGCGGTCAACAAGGCGTTTGTTTTCCAGTCCAAATGCTGGCAGTCTAAGGTCATGCTGCCGGAGCTGGCAAAATTTGTAGGTGCCCGGTTCTTTTCCGGATTCTTCGAAACTGCCGCCCTGTGGCTGTGCGTGGACATCGGCGGCTTCCACGACGGCGTGGTGAAGATCCTGGCCAGCATCGTGGTGGTGATTGTCAACTACCTGTTCAGCAAGCTTTTTATATTTCGCTCCGGGAGGTAACGAATATGGGTAATATCTACACATCTGTAGATCAACTGGTGGGGCATACGCCCCTGCTAGAATTAACAAATATCGAACGGACACAAGGCTTGAAGGCCCGGCTTTTGGCGAAGCTGGAGAGCTTCAACCCTGCCGGCTCAGTCAAAGACCGTGTCGCCCTTTCCATGATCGAGGATGCCGAGCGCAAGGGGCTTTTGAAGCCCGGCGGGGTGATCATTGAACCCACCTCCGGCAACACCGGCATCGGCCTTTGTGCCATTGCCGCCAGCCGGGGCTACCGGGTAGTGATCGTAATGCCCGATTCCATGAGCATGGAGCGGCGGCTGCTGATGACCGCCTACGGTGGGGAGCTGGTGCTGACCGAGGGTGCCAAGGGCATGCGCGGTGCCATTGAAAAAGCCGAGGAGCTGAAGACGCAGATCCCCGGCAGCATCATCGCCGGCCAATTTGAAAACCCGGCCAACCCCGCCGCTCATATGACCTCTACCGGCCCGGAGATCTGGCAGGATACCGACGGCAAGGTGGACATCTTTGTAGCCGGTGTGGGTACCGGCGGCACCGTCACCGGCACCGGCAGCTATCTGAAGCAGCAAAATAGCGATATTCAGATAGTGGCGGTGGAACCTGCATCTTCTCCCCTGCTGAGCAAGGGACTTGCCGGATCTCACGGATTGCAGGGCATCGGTGCCAACTTTGTTCCTGATGTACTGGACACGGCCGTCTACGACGAGATCCTCCCGGTAACAGAGGAGCAGGCCTATGCAGCAGGCCGGATGCTGGGTGCCCGGGAGGGCGTGCTGGCAGGCATTTCCTCCGGTGCAGCGCTCCACGCAGCCATTGCCGTGGCCAAGCGGCCTGAGAACGAGGGAAAAACCGTGGTGGTCCTTCTGCCGGATACCGGAGAGCGGTATCTGTCCACCCCTATGTTCCAATAAGAAACATCCCCGAAGCATTTTTTCAAAATGCTTCGGGGATGTATACTTTTCACTCAGTCCTCAATGCGGCGGATGTTGGCACCCAAATTGGTCAGCTTGACGATGATGTTCTCATAGCCCCGCTCCACAAAGTGGATATTCCGCACCCGGGTAACACCTTCGGCAGCCAATCCCGCAATGATCAGTGCCGCACCGGCACGCAGATCGTGGGCCGCTACCTCTGCGCCATAAAGCTTTTCCTGGCCGGTGACGATGGCTGTTTTGCCGTTGATGATGATCTCCGCGCCCATACTCTGCAGCTCAGAGCAGTAGCCAAAGAACCGGGTCTCATAGACACTTTCCGTCAAACGGCTGACACCGCTGGCCAATGTCATACACACACAGATCTGGGCCTGCATATCCGTGGGGAAGCCGGGATAGGGCCGGGTCTTAACGGTAGTATAGCGCAGACGCCTATCGCAGATGATACGGATGCTGTCATCGTAATTGATGATCCGGGCACCCATTTCCTGGAGCTTGGAGGTGATGCAGTCCATGTGCTTGGGAATCACGTTCTTCACCAGGACGTTTCCACCGGCAGCCGCCACAGCTGCCAGATAGGTGCCGGCCTCGATCTGATCGGGGATGATAGAGTATGTACCACCACGAAGCTTTTCTACGCCGCGGATCTTCACCGTATCGGTACCGGCACCGGAAATGTGTGCACCCATGGTGTTCAGGAAGTTGGCCAGGTCCACCACATGGGGCTCCTTGGCCGCATTTTCGATAACAGTCTGACCGGGTAGCAGACAAGCTGCCATGATCAGATTGATGGTGGCACCGACACTGACCACGTCCAGACTGATCCGACTGCCCTGCAGGCCATCGGGACCGGGGGTCATGTTGATATAGTCCTCCAGCTCTGCCACATCGGCACCCAGCGCGCGGAAGCCCTTTAGATGCTGGTCGATGGGCCGGGAGGCAAAGTTGCAGCCACCGGGTAGGGCGACATTGGCTTCATGGAATCGGCTCAGCAGTGCGCCCATCAGATAATAGCTGGCACGCATCTTCCGCACAAGCTCCGGATTGGGATCGGTGCTGGTGACATCGGTGCTGTCCAGCACCACGACACCGGGCTCCGGCTGCTCGATCACAACACCCATATCCTGTAGGATGCTCAGCAGAATACGGACATCGGAAATATCCGGTACATTTTCAACGCGGCATTTCCCCGCAACAAGAATCGCTGCAGGCAAGATCGCAACGGCTGCGTTCTTCGCACCGCTGACCGTGATCTCACCATTGAGGGTCGCACCGCCGATAATATCATATCTAGCCAAGGATGATCCTCTCCTTGTGAATTATTAAATAAGCATAAAAAGGCATTTAACCACTAGACAGTATAGCATACAAAGCGGATTATGTAAAGCACAAATTACAGATTGTTACCGCCGCAAGCCCTTGGGATAGTGATTTTTCACCACTGCTCCATCGCCCTTGCCCCAACCGATTCCATAGCCGTCCGCCGTCACAAGACACCAGCCCTTCACCGGCGCACACACTGTATCGCCGTGGAGGTAAGCCGCCAGCTCCGGGCCGTCGGCTGGCAGGCACAGGGTCTTTGCCGCCCCAGGCAGCCACAGCGCCAGGGCATGAGCAGGCTCAAACCGGTCCTTCTTCAGTTGGCCCAATTCAAGACCCGGCCGCAGGACCCGGATGCCCCGGATATCCGGCATCGCTTCCGGTGCCCAGCAAAGGCTTTGGCCAAACTGAACGCCCTTGCCGGCAGGCAAGGTGATGTCCAAGCTCTTGGCAAATTCCATCCACTCCCGGGGCAGCTTTTGCCCGACAGCTTCCGGGCAGTCATCCTCCCCGCCACCGACTCTGCGCAGGACTGCCGCAAAATGACCCTCCCCCAAAAGCTTATGGGGCCACATTCGGAATGTCCCGGATGGGCCTGCCGTAAACCAGGGCGCATCCACTGATTCGGGGGCAAATTCCGGGTGGGTCATCAAAAACTGCCCGATGACCTCCTCGTTTTCCTGGGGTGCAAAGGTACAGGTGGAATAGACCAACCGTCCGCCGGGCCGCACAAGGCAGGCGGCGGATCGGAGGATCTCCAACTGCCGTCGAGCGCACATTTCCACCGTTTCCGGGCTCCAGTCGGTGACAGCGGCCTCCTCCTTGCGGAACATGCCCTCACCGGAGCAGGGAGCATCCACCAGCACACGGTCAAAAAATCCGGGATACTTCCGGGCAAGGTTCTCCGGGTGCTCATTGGTCACAAGGGCATTGGCGATCCCCATGCGTTCGATGTTGCGGCTGAGGATCTTCGCCCGCTTGGGACTAAGCTCATTACACAACAAAAAGCCCTTCCCCGCCATTCTTCCGGCGATCTGGGTAGTTTTTCCGCCGGGGGCGGCGCAAAGATCGCAGATCCGCTCCTCCGGCTGGGGGTCCAGTAGTGTTACAGGTGCCATGGCACTGGCCTCCTGTAAATAGTATACGCCCGCCTCGTGGTATGGGTGCAGACCGGGTCTGGCTTCCGAGTCATAGTAGTATCCTTGGGGCTCCCAGGGGACCGGCTGCCGGACAAAGGACAGCGCCGGGGGCTGGGGCTTTAATGGGTTCAGTCGCAGTGCAACAGCTCTGGGCCGCTCCAAGCTCTGTAAAAACGCCGGGTACTCGGACCCAAGCTGATCCTGGATCCGGCTCAAAAATTCCTGTGGCAGCATACTCTGCCTCCCTCCTGGTCAGAAACGGGTGACCCAGCCGGCCACCGTGCTAAACACCTTGTAGGCCGGACACTCCAGCACCTTCTGCGCCTCCTTCAGCTTTTCCCGGATGGGAATGTTTTGGGGGCAATGGGTCTCACATTTTCCACAGCCGATACACTGGGAGATGGCTGTGGGATTTTTCTTCAAGGTCGTACATTTGATATAATCTGACAGGGCACCGAATTTACTTTCGGCGTAGTAGCGGTTATAGGTTGCGAAAATGCCGGGGATATCCACCCCCTTGGGGCAGGGCTGGCAGTAACCGCAGCCGGTACACCCCACCTTGGTGGTCTCATGGATCGCCTTGACCACCTGGGCGTACAGCTCCCGCTCTTCGTCGGTGATCTGCCCGATCTGCACCTGAGAAGCCAGGTCGATGTTCTCCCGGATCATCTCCTGGGAGTTCATGCCGGACAGGACCACGGTGACCTCCTTTTGATCCCACAGCCACCGCAAGCCCCACTGGGCCGGTGTGCGCTTAACGGGATAGTCCGCAAAAAGCTTCTGCGCCTTCGGAGGCAGATTGTTCACCAATTTTCCGCCCCGCAAAGGCTCCATGATGATCACCGGGATCCCCTTGGCAGCAGCATGGTACAGCCCACGTCTGCCAGCCTGGGAATGCTCGTCCAAATAGTTATACTGGATCTGGCAGAAATCCCAGTCGTAGGCGTCCACCACCTTGCAAAACATCTCCGTGTTGCCGTGGTAGGAAAAGCCCACCTGTCCAATGATACCGGCGGCCTTCTTCTGTGCGATCCATTCCTCGATGCCCAGGGACTTCAGCCGGTCCCATGTCTGGACATCCCCCAGCATGTGCATCAGATAGTACTCTACATGATCCGTCCGCAGCCGCTTCAGCTCCTCCTGAAACAGCTTTTCCAGACCCTCAGGATTTTTTATCAGGTAATGGGGCAGCTTGGTGGCGATACGGACCTTATCACGCACACCGTTGCGTTCCAGAATCTCACCAAGGGCGGCTTCGCTGCCGCCATAGATATACGCGGTGTCAAAATAATTGATGCCGCTGTCGATGGCTTGAAGGATCTGTTTTTCCGTCTGCTCCATATCGATCTTGCCGTGCTTTTTGGGAAAGCGCAGGCAGCCGTAACCCAAAATCGACAATTGATTACCATACTTATCCAACCGATAGTTCATGTTTTACCTCCTGTGCCCCGCTCTACGCGGGAGTAGTAGTATAGGCCCCCTACGATCAGCACGCCGCCAAGCACTTGCAAGGGCTTGGGGATCTCCTGAAAAAGAAAAATTGCCAGGATCGCTGCCAGCACCGGCTCGCACAGCTTGGATGCCGATACAAAAGAGGGACTGAAATATTTCAGGCACCAGCTGAAGATGCTGTGGCCAAGGATGGTGGAGAATACCGCCAGCAGCAGGCCAACAATGGGCGCGCTGATATGGCAGTTCAGAAGGCTGTGGACCTGGACCAGGCACATTCCCAGCACCACCACGGTGCAGGCAATATAGACCACATAGGTATACACCGTTGTGGATACGTGTTTGCGGACCGACCGGCCGATCAACGTGTAGACCGCCGTGGCCAGGGCCGCGATCCACGCCAGGATATCGCCGTACAGACGGCCGCCCCCAATGCCGGAATCGGAAAATGCGATCAGCACACTGCCGCCGACGGTCACGGCGATGGCGAGCATTGCCCGCCAGGACAGGCGTCCCTTCAAAAACAGGCAAAAGCCCAGAGACACCCATATCACCTCGGTGCACACAATGGTTGTGGCACTGGCCACAGAGGTATGGCGCAAGGATTCAAACCACACCACAAAGTGGATGGCCAGGAACACACCGCTCAGACCGCTCAGCAGCAGGGTCTTTTTATCCAGCTGCAGCAACTCCCGGCGCACCTGCGCCTTTCCGAATACCGCAGGGGTCATCAGCAAAACCGTCCACAGCATACGCCAGGCCGCCGTAACCGCCGGGGCGGCTTGGGAATATTTTACGAAAATGGACGACAAGCCGATTCCCAGCACGCCCACCACGATCATAAGCATAGGATGCTTTTCTATGTATTTCAAGATCATCACCGAGGGTATTGTACCACACTTTTCCCGGCAGAACAAGGTGGGGCACACAAAAACACGGCACTACTGTCGATGGCATGGTAAAACTTCTTTTTTAGGGTATTGCAACCGGATTTTTTTGGTAGTATAATGTCGGGAAAGGAGTGTGAATGATGACGACCAAGGAGTTTCAGCGAAGGTCTCCCCTTCGTATATTTTTAAGCTATTTTAAAAATCACAAGGGCCTGTTTGCCGTGGATATGCTGTGCGCCCTGTGCATTTCTGCCATTGACCTAGCCTTCCCTCTGGTGACCCGCAACGCCCTGTATGAAATGCTGCCAAACAACCTGTTCGGGCTGTTCTTTACCGTGATGGCTGTGATGCTGCTGTGCTATTTGGTGCGGGCATTTTTAAACTACATCGTGTGCTACTTCGGTCACACCTTCGGCATCCGTGTGGAGGCAGATATCCGGGCAGACCTGTTCCGCCATATGCAGGAGCTGGGCTATGATTTTTACGACCGTAACCGGACACCCCAGCTTATGAGCCGGCTGACAAGTGACCTGTTTGAGCTGACGGAGCTTGCCCACCACGGTCCGGAGGACCTGGTGACCGCCGTACTGACCATCATCGGCGCTTTGGTGGTCATGGTTACCATCCAATGGCAGCTTGCCTTGGTAGTGGGTCTGCTGATCCCGGTCTTCCTATTCATCGTGCTGGCCATGCGCAGAAATATGGGCCGGGTGTCCGTGGCCGTCAAGGAAAAGGTCGCCCACATCAACACCGAGCTGGAATCTAGCCTGTCTGGCATCCGCACTGCCAAGGCCTTTGCCAACGAAGCCCAGGAGACCGCCCGGTTCGACGCGGCAAACCAGGTCTACAAGGGCTCTAAGCGGCGGTTCCACAAGGCCATGGGTATGTTCTCCGGCTCTATGGAATTTTTAATGACCAGCCTGAATGTGGCGGTTATCGGTGTGGGCGGCTACCTGGTGATGACTGACAAGATGGATTACCGGGATCTGCTGACCTTCACCCTGTATATCACCTCTTTCATTACTCCCATGCGGAAGCTGGCCAGCTTTTCAGAGCTGTTTGCCAACGGCTTTGCCGGTCTGAACCGATTTGTAAATCTGATGCGCACCGAGCCGACCCTGCAGGACAAGGAGAATGCCCCGGATCTGCAGAACGTCAAGGGCCGGATCCGGGTGGACCATGTGTCCTTTGCCTATGACGGGGATCTGGATGTGCTCCACGATGTCAGTCTGACGGTAGAGCCCGGCGAGACCGTGGCCATCGTCGGCCCCTCCGGCGGCGGTAAGACCACCCTGTGCCAGCTGATCCCCCGGTTTTACGAGGTCAGCGACGGCAGTATCACCATCGACGGCCAGGATGTGCGGGATGTGACTCAAAAATCCATCCACCGGAGTATCGGCATTGTCCAGCAGGATGTTTTCCTTTTTGCCGATACGATTTTGGAGAATATCCGCTACGGCAAGCCCGATGCTACCGAGGAGGAGGTCATCGAGGCCGCCAAAAAGGCGGAGATCTACACCGACATCCTGGCTATGCCCCAGGGCTTTCAAACCTATGTCGGTGAACGGGGCACCCTGTTGTCCGGCGGACAGAAGCAGCGGGTCGCCATCGCCCGGATCTTCCTGAAGAATCCGCCGATCCTGATTTTGGACGAAGCCACCTCTGCATTGGATTCTGTCACCGAGGCCAAGATCCAGCGGGCCTTCGACGCATTGGCCAAGGGACGGACCACCTTGATCATCGCCCACCGGCTGTCCACCATCCGCAGCGCCGGCCGGATCGTGTCTATCGCCGACGGCGTGATCTCCGAATGCGGCACCCATGAGGAGCTTCTGGAAAAGGGCGGGATTTACGCGGACCTGTACAACACCCAAAACAGAGTTCTCTAAGACCACAATTCTGCGGCATGAGAAAATTCCCATGCCGCAGAATTTTTTACTTGCTATTTTCCCGGATGTGGTGTATACTACTGTGGTAATTGCAGTATGCACACACCTGCCGGTGTGATGGAATTGGTAGACGTAGTGGACTCAAAATCCACCGCTGGCGACAGCGTACCGGTTCGAGTCCGGTCACCGGCACCATAATACCTACCCTTATTTGATACAATCGTATCAGCAAGGGTAGGTATTTTTATATCCGTTTTTCCCCGGAAACAGGGTCTTTTCCTAAACTTTGCAACGCATGTTCGTTTCCGTTGCCCAGGGGTTGTGCTTTTGCCCATTCCCAGGATCACCCAACCCCCTACATATTGCGCTTCTAATTCGTTAAACAACCGCAATTCGTTATACTACTGGATATTCGTTATACAACCGAAAGCACTAAATTTACCCAGGAATATTTGGTAAACTTAGCTACTTGCACACTTTCTGCAGCAGAGGTAATATCACACCCACACTTGGGAGGTGATGACAATGCAAACTTTTTTAGAACTGGTGAAACGCTGCGCCGAAAACCACACCTTTGATTCCGGCGATCCGGATTGCAAAACGGTGCTGGATCAGCTATACCGTGCCTACGCAGAATCCCACGAAAACGATCCACCGGGAATCCGAGACGGCTTCAAGGAACTGGAGAATTATTTGGAAGTCTTGCCCTTGGATGACAACAACGCCGTATTCAACCTCTGCTGCCGGATCTGCGTAGCCTACGAACACAAAGCCTTCATCGACGGCTTTTGGTATGGCACCCAGCTGATGAAGGAACTGGCGGCGGATATACCTATCAGATGACGTTACAAATAAAAATTGCCCATGGCTGTGCTACAAATACTCAACCATGGGCAATTTTACTCTTATTTTATGGCATAATTCAGATGGAATAGTTCATTGATGGCATGGCGAATATTAGTGGTATCTACACCGTAATAATTTAGCTGCATAGCATAAAGCACATATTCCATATACATTAAATCCAAAAGGGATAGACCTATAAACTCCTTATCTAAATTGCCGTGGGCATAATTATTCCGTTGCGAGGACAGACGCTTTCCCATTTCGGAGTATTTCAATTCCTCGCCGTTCATGTGATACAGATGTTTCCCAAAAACACCAATAATATCATCAATTACCTTTCCGGTGTGAACGATCTCAGACTCAAGACTATCCGACCTTACTAGCCGCTGTAAGAACTGATAAATTTTACGTTGCTTTCTGCCATCTGCATTGTCGAGTAATTTCTGAATTTCCTCCGCCACTGCATCCTCCGCTTTCAGGGTCGCACTACTCTTAGTAATTCCATCAGGGAAGCTGCGTCGGAACTCCCACTCAAAAGCTGCTGTAATCATAATAAATCTGGAGGCATCGATAGACCGGCCACTGCGATAGCTCTGTGGGAGGTGTCGCAGGTAAAGCGTTCCGTTTGCTATATCGGTCAAGATTTTTCCTTCAGACCCAGCAAGGTTTACCTGCTTGATATATCGGCCAGATGTAAGAGTTTCAGCTTCTGCATCACCGATTTCATTTAGTACATGCATTGTAGCAAATTCTTCATATTTTCCGTCTTCTGCAGGTGCCGATAATGCTACTTCGGGAAGAAAAACATTCTTGCGGTAACAAAGGTACTGCAGGAATTGCTTTGCGGTATACCAAAGTCTGTAGATAAAGCGATAATCATTAGTAGGCTCGAACTCAAAAAGCATGGATGAACTCAGGGTAATGGGGGGATCGTTAAGTTTTGTACTAAGTTTTCTCGAGATGCTGAATTCTACAGAAACCTGCCTATCATCAACGGTGAAGATTTGGGGAGCCGTGGTGGTTTCATTAAAGCTTTGGGTAGTGACAGAAAACACGCCTGTGGTGTTAAAACTCTCTGCGTCCATCGAAAAGCCAAATCCTTGTGTAACCGGATGAATGCAGTTAATCACAGGACTGGAAAATGACATTCTAGCAATGGTGTCACGTGAATACTTACATTTGATATGAGCTACAATGGGAACAAATAAAACAGAGTTTTGACTACTAATATGTCCTCCTTGCTTTGTGATGAAAATAAAGTCTGTGCCGGTCTCATTGCAATGTCCGGTAAGATATGGCTCATCCATAGTCAGTGGGTCACCCATAGTATAAACACCTTTCCCTAAAGGTGTCATGATCCATTCCTGTCGAATGGTTTTCTTTTTGTCAGCAGGAGGAATCAACCGCAGTTCCTCGCCATCAAAGACAAATGTAAAGTTAATATCCCTGTATGTGCACGATCCGGTATATGTACGGGATTCAAAGGCCATATATTTCACCACCTCTGTTAGTATGGAGATATTATATTCTATAATCGACTTTTTTACAAGAGAATCGATCCAAGCCGAGCGGTCTTATGAAAACGGTATTATCCTCAATAAGCAAAAGAACTCAGG
>JAZNDJ010000082.1:0-5554 GCA_045588045.1 Faecousia sp. | reverse complement strand
TGAACACTTTAACAGAGCCGTCGTCCATCTTCACGGGAATAGTAAAGTGCAGCTCCTGCTGGGGCTGACGGAGCAATGCTCTTGCGCCGGGCTCAACGTTCAGCATCTCGGCCACTTTATCAAACTGGGCTTGTGCATTTTCAAAAGGATTGTAGCTTTGTGCGGACATAATATTACCTCCAATTTTGGCTTGACTGTATGAAATGCTATCCATTACTAATTACAGAATATACCAATTTTTTTGCAATGTCAAGGAATAAGGCTGGCAATTTTCACCTTTTCGCAAAATCCTGTCGTTTGCCGCTAATCCGCCAAACCTTTCCTTTGTATTTCCGCAATTTACAGATGTTTTTCCTGCTTTGTGTGTGTTGCACAATCGCCTGTCCGCGCACGCCGGATTCTTTCTCATAGATCCTCTCTGATTATTTTGCATAATTGCGGAGCAAAATGAATCAGAACGAATTGCTTCCTGCATTTTTAAGCGTCCACTTATAATATCTATGTCCGAAACCGCCAGGATGTTCCTTCTGCGGTCAATCCTGCTTATACGGTGGGTCTGCAGGGTAGCCGCCACGTAGCTTCTGCATGGACCTGGAGACAGCATCTTTGGAGTTTTTCCAATCGGCAGAGGCGTTGCGGTAGTCGAATTTATCGATGAACCAATCCAGGTCACCCTGGACGCGCTGGAGATTCTCCTTCATAGTCTGCAGGACCGTGTCGTAGAACCATTCGGTCTGGCCGCCCCGCAGCTTTGTCTCGGCTGCCTCCAAAAGCTGGGCAAAATGGTGAACACAGAAGCCCTTCCCCTGCTCCACCTTTTTGCGGAATTCCTCATCCTTGATCAGGTAGAAGAAGGTGGTATAGTACCGGTCCATATTGTACTGCAGACGGCTGCACAAAAAGCAGGTGTTCTCCTTTTCCTTCGCCCAGTCCAAAACAGGCAGATGTCCGCTGTTTTTCTTTGAGAACAGCCCCCGCTTGCCGGGCATTTGGAAGCTGTCCAGCTCTGCCTCCAGTTCCTTTAGCATGCCCACATAGTATGTCTGCATCACAAGGGCATTGCCAAGGGAATTGCCGTAGTCGTACATCATTTTAAAATGTCGTCGGCAGAAGCCCTGGCTGTCGGTATCCGCCCGGACATCCGGCTCCATATAGCTGGCACCGGGCCCAACAGCGTACCGCAGCGCCCGCTGCTCCGCCTGCCGCTCCAAATAGCAGAACGGACACTCGTCCGGGGATTCAAAGGCCTCGTTTACCGGTATGGTATCGATCTGATCTTTCATGGCATTGCCTCCTTTTGTTTCAGTTTACCACAAAATCAAAGGCCTTGCAATCCCCGCAGAAAGGAAAGCGGGGCACCGTCATTCCGGTGCCCCTTAACAAAGAGGAAAGAAAATGAAGAAGCTTTCTTATAGTCAGGGCAGGAATGTTGTAGGGTCTACGGCCTGTCCGTTACAGGTGACACCAAAATGCAGGTGGTCCCCCACTGCTGTTTCCATCAGCGCTGTGTTGCCAACAGTGCCGATGGTCTGCCCCGCTGTGACCTTGTCCCCGGCTGCCACGCTGACCTCCTGAGCCAGGCTGGAATAGGTGGTAACATAGCCGCCGTCGTGGTTGATGACCACCGTCATGCCCATGGCCTCGTCCTCATAGACATTGTAGACCGTGCCAGCTGCGGCAGCACACACCTTTGCACCGACCTCGGCGGCAATATCCATGCCGTTGTGGACCCGCCAGTCACGGGTGGTTGCGTTATAGCTCAGAGCCTCCATGGAGTAAGCCGCTACCGTCTGACCGGGCAGGGGGCTGACCCGCTTTTCAGGCAGCTTGGCAGGCTCGGTGGCCTGGGGCTTTGTTTCCTTGTCGGCAGCACCGGGCTGGGTGGCCACAGCCTGGACATCGTCCTGCGCTGTAGCATCCACCTGGCTGGAAGGCTGATCTTCCAGGGTGGTCTGGTCGTCTGCGTTGCGATAGTACAAATAGCCGGAAATCCCGATTGCGACAGCGCACAGGGTCAGGGCTATGTAGTAGCCCTTACCGCTGATGTTTGCGCTGAATTTTTTCTTGCTCATAAATAAGCACCTCCGATGTCCAGTATTACCAGTATTTCGGAAGTTAAACCAATTTTTGCAAAAATTTCCGTCCTGCCTCGGAGGCAGGACGGAATTCGCTTTTATGAAACTGTCAGCCCTGCTCCAAAGCCAGGGTCATGGTGGTCAGATCACAGACCTCCGCAGGTCCGAAATACTGGATGGCACCGGGATAGACATAGCAGGTCTCCACAGCCCAGTTGCCTCTGTTGGCCTCGAAGAACTTAAACGGCTTCCCCTCCAGTTCCACAAGGGCCTTACGGATCACAGGCTTATCCTCGCCGTTTCTTCTTTCGATGTTCATCATCTTGGTGATGGGCATACCGCCGGCGACCCAATCCTCAGCAGGCTTGGACAGGTTGGAAACCTTAGACAGATACCCGGTGTAGCCGTACAGGATAAGCATAAAGGCATTGTAGCCCAGGCTGTAGCAGTAGTCGGCATCGAAGTTGGAGGGGATCGCGCAGCGGCCTTCGTAGCCCAGGAAGTGATGCAGGGCCGCAAACTTACCGCTGTAGGTACCGGCAGCTTTACGGGCCGCCAAATTATCCGCAACCAGCGCAGAGAACAGCTTCTCAGATTCGATCAGAGAGACCTGCACATTGCCGTGGGGATCCCGCTCCAGGAACAGCTGCTGCTGAATAGACTGGGGCAGGAGGGCAAAGACGGCCATGGACTCCGCGGTCAAACCCTGGCGGATGAAGGCATACTTGTCTTCCCAGGTGGGCAATGCGTTAAACTGGGCGGTCTTTTCACCCGCCAACAGCTCGTTGATCTCCGCGATCAGCACAGAGAATTCCGGAACAAACTCCACGATACCCTCCGGGATAATGGCGACGCCAAAGTTCCAGCCCTTAGCCGCACGGTCTGCCACAGAATCGGCAATATACTCCGTGATCTGAGCCAGGGACATCTTCTTAGCGGCGACTTCCTCACCGATCAGGCAGATGTTGGGGTGGGTCAGCAGGGCGGTCTCCAATGCCACATGGGAAGCGGAGCGGCCCATAACCTTCACAAAATGCCAGTACTTCTTGGCGGAGTTGGCATCGCGCGCAATGTTACCGACGATCTCGCTGTAGGTCTTGGTAGCGGTATCAAAGCCGAAGGAGCACTCCACGTCTTCGTTCTTCAGGTCGCCGTCGATGGTCTTCGGGCAGCCGATCACCTGCACGCCGGTGTTGTTGGCGGCAAAATACTCTGCCAGGACCGCGGCATTGGTGTTGGAGTCATCACCGCCGATGATCACCACAGCATTGATGCCGTGCTTTTTGCAGACCTCTGCCACCACAGCAAACTGCTCCTGGGTCTCCAGCTTGGTTCTGCCGGAGCCAATAATATCGAAGCCACCGGTATTCCGGAACTGATCGATATAGGCATCGTCAAAGATCACATAGTCATCTTCTAAAAGACCGCTGGGGCCGCCCTTAAAGCCATAGAGAACATTATCCCGATCGGTGGCCTTCAGGGCATCGTACAGGCCGCAGATCACATTGTGACCGCCGGGCGCCTGGCCGCCGGAGAGGATCACGCCTACCTTCTGCTTCTTGGCAGGAGCTGTATTGCGACCCTTCTGGAAGGTGATCTCATTCTTGCCGTAGGTATTGGGGAAAAGGGCCTTGATCTTCTCCTGGTCTGCTACACTTTCGGTAGGGTTACCGTTCTTGACGCAGATCTCGGAAATGCCGTTTCTGAGCATACCAGGAAGTTTAGGCTCATACTGGTATCTGGCCAGTTGCAGAGGGGATCGTTCCATATATAAAAACTCCTTGTAATTAGTCAGCAGATCGCTTCCTCAAAATTATACTCCATTTTTACCCAAAGGTAAATAGAAATTTGCAAGTTTTTGAAAGAAAGATTTGTATTGAAATTGAAAAATAATATGGTATAATGTAAGCTGTAAAGAATCGGGTCTGTCCCGCTAAATAAGAAAGGATGAACATAATGGCTCTGGTAACCACTACCGAAATGTTTAAGAAGGCCTACGACGGCGGCTATGCAGTCGGCGCTTTCAACGTCAACAACATGGAGATCGTTCAGGGTATCACCGAGGCTTGCCGCGAGGAAAATGCTCCCGTTATCCTGCAGGTTTCCAAGGGTGCCCGTGCTTATGCAAACCGCACCTATGTGGTCAAGCTGGTCGAGGCTGCTGTGATCGAGTGCCCCAATATTCCCATCGCTCTGCATCTGGACCACGGTGACAGCTTTGAGACTTGCAAGAGCTGCATCGACGGCGGTTTCACCTCCGTTATGATCGACGCCTCCTCCCACTCCTTCGAGGAGAACATCGAGATCACCAAGAAGGTCGTTGAGTATGCCCATGACCGGGGTGTTGTGGTCGAGGCTGAGCTGGGCTCTCTGGCCGGCATCGAGGATGAGGTCAACGTCTCTGCCGAGGCTGCTTCCTACACCCGCCCCGAGGAGGTCGAGGAGTTTGTGACCCGTACCGGCTGTGACTCTCTGGCCATCGCCATCGGCACCTCCCACGGCGCTTACAAGTTCACCCCCGAGCAGTGCACCGTCAACGAGCAGGGCATCCTGGTGCCTCCCGCTCTGCGTTTTGACGTTTTGGAAGAAGTCACCAAGCGTCTGCCCGGCTTCCCCATCGTGCTCCACGGCTCCTCTTCCGTTCCCCAGGAGTACGTAGCTATGGTCAACGCCAACGGCGGCAAGATGCCCAACGCCATCGGTGTTCCCGAGGAGCAGCTGCGCAAGGCCGCTCAGCTGTCCGTGTGCAAGATCAACATTGACTCTGACCTGCGTCTGGCACTGACCGGTACTGTCCGTCAGTACTTCAATGAGCATCCCGATCACTTCGATCCCCGTCAGTACCTGAAGCCCGCCCGCGCTAACATCAAGGAGATGGTCCGCCACAAGCTGATCAACGTTCTGGGTTGCGCCGGCAAGGCCTAAATTTACCCTTTGAAGGGCTCCCTCACAGGAGGGAGCCCTTTTTCTTGTTGACACAGTTTGGCCGGCGGTTTATAATTGAGGAAAACAGACCCATTAATTACCGCAAGGAGGATAGCATAATGGAAGATAAGGAACTGCTGCAGGAGGAGGAAGCCTCCATCATCACCTTCACCGACGAAAACGGCGAGGACGTGACCTTTGAGTATCTGGATTGCATCGAGTACGAGGGCAAGGAGTACCTGTGCCTGTTGCCCACCGAGGAGGATGCCAATGAGATCGTGATCCTGGAGATCCAGCCTGTGGACGAGGAAAACGAGAACTACCTCTCCGTGGAAGACGAGGACACCCTCAACGCAGTCTACGAGATCTTTAAGGACCACTTTAAGGACCTGCTGACATTTGAGGACTGAGTCAGTCATAACCCCCGGCTAAGCCGGGGGCTTGATTTAGCCCTAGAAGGGCTTTTTACAGACGATTGCCCCTAAAGGGGCCCCGAATGGTTTGCCGACCGCATTTCATTTACGGGCTACCCCTTAAGGGGTTTTCTTTATGCC
>JAZNDJ010000081.1:0-4774 GCA_045588045.1 Faecousia sp. | reverse complement strand
TGTCCAGGCCGGGAGCTTGCCCGCCTCAATATCGCTGACATTCACAGCAACATAGCAGTCATCCGTACCGTTGGAGGTCAGGTTGCCGCCCAGATCCGTGGCAACATGGATGCGGTAGCTGGTAATGGGCAGGCTGGAGCTATATGTAAAGGTCAGCTTGCCGGTGAGCTTGCTGATATCCACCAGCGCGTTTTCCAGCACGATACCCTTCCAGCCGTTGCCGGGGTTCAGATAGGTGACCGACTTGCCGGCATTGGTGACCGAGGTGGTCAGCACCTCCAGCTTCTTCTTGGCGTGGTAGGCGACCCAATCCTCCGCGTCCTTAATATTGCTCATGTCCCACTCGACCTTGGAAACATAATCGACCTCGTGGGGATCGATAAACTCTTCCTGGTCCAGCAGCTCGATGGACTTGACGGAAATAATATCCATAACAGGGGTGGCCTTGCGCTGCACGAAGGCGATGGACATACCCTTGACGATGGCGTCCTCGGACCACACGCTCAGCTCATGGATCTTAAACTGGACACGGATCCAGCCGTCTTCCATCTGGTCCACCTGGACCAGGTTCGCGCTGGTGCCGTCGGTACGCAGCGACCAGGCTTCACTGCCGTTGCCGTAGCCGTAGATCATACCGCCGTTGCTGGTAAGCACACTGATACGGAACTGGTCGTTGGGGCTGTCGGCCATATCAATGGGGAAGTACTTGGGCTTCAGGTAGATGACCACCAGCTTTGCCTTGCTGGCTTCCACGTTGATACCCTCGTTGTAGATGAACTTCATGCCCATGCCCTTGCCGTTTTTACCGTTGATAACGGGAATGTTTTCCAGGGAATCGGTCACGGTGAAGCCCCAGGCGGCATAGCCGTCTTCCGTGGTCTCGTAGACCATGTCTTCCGCCAGCAGGCCGTCGATTTGGTGCTTCCAGGCACCCTGACCGCCGATCCAGGCACCGTGGATACCGGTGGAGAAATCCCACAAGGTATCGGAAACACGGTTGGCAGAGCCATCGCCATACATAGCCTTGACGATCACATCTACATAAATAGGCTTATCGAAATCAAAGGTGGTCTCCTGGAGCGCATCCCGCCATTCCACAAACCGGAAGCCTTCCTTCACGGGATCTTCCGGCTTCTCGATGGTAGTGCCCACAAGGACTTCTCTGACATCAAAAGGCTCTCCGTTGTCGGGGTTGATGGTCACGGTGTACACATCCGCCCAGACAGCATACAGCTTGAGATCGCCGCTGACGATAAATGTTTCGGGATCAATGATCTCTTCCACATCGCCGTCGATGGTGGACCAGCCTGCCAGGCCCAGGCCCTTCTCGGCCTTGGGTGCTTCCGGCAGAGTCAGCTTGTCGCCGGTCTTTACCGTAACGGTTTCATAGACCTCGCCGCCGTTATAGAAGGTAACGGTAGCGGGCTCGCCCACCGGGGTCTCCTGGCTGGCGCATGCTGCCCCTACGCAAAAGATTGCGACTGTCAGCAGGGCCGCCAGCAAAATTTTCCAGGTTTTCATTGCATTTCTCCTTCTTCAATAGACAATCGGACTTGCTATACGGGAGGTATGGTGTCGACCCAAGAATTATTTGATAAATTCAATGGCCGCAATATAAACGGTATCGCCCATCAGGGCGCCGTCCGGGTTACAAATGCTCAGGGCGTTGATCTGGCCGTTTCCGTCCGCTGCAAGACCGGAACAGAAGATGGTCTGGGTCTCCCACTGGCCGTAGGTCGTAAGCTCGAACGAGTTCTGCTCGGTGGGATAGAGCTCGCCGTCGCGCAGGATGCTGATGGTGGCATCGGCGCCTTCCTTGGCGAAGCTGTTATTCACAAGATAAGTAACCTTCACCTTGCTGTACTCGGAGAGATCCACGGCGGTAAGGCCGGCAGCTTCCATCAGCTTCTGATAGTCGATGGAGATGTAACCAGCGGTCATGTGGTTGTCAGCCTCTACCTTCAGCACTGCGCCGTATTCCTCATTGGCTACCAGGCTTGCTGTCAGACCCTGCTTGTTGACGCCGCCCACATAGTCCAGGGCGTCGGCAAAGTTAAAGGTGATCTTCTGGGCGGTGCCGCCGTTTTCGGTGTAGCTGCCTGCAGGCGCTGCCGCCACATCGTTTGCTCCCGCAGCGTTCACAAGCGCCTGCGGTGCAGTGGACCGGCTGCTCTTGAGAATAATATCGGATACCAGCGGCAGATGGTCACTGATATCGTAGTAAGTACAATCCTGTCCGGGAGTCAGATCGGCCTGGGTGACCTCTTCCACATAGGTAGCGTCCTTCAGGAACGAACCGCTGGCCACCTGATACTTCTTCACGCTGGCACCGTTGACGAAAATGTAGTCGATACGGTTGCCGTTATTCTCCAGCGAGCTGCCCCAAATACGGGCTGTGCCGGAGCCGTCGGTCTGGGGTGCTGCGTAACGGCTGTCCTTGTAGCCGGCCTGATTGACCATGTATTCGTAGGTTCGGTAGCCTCTGGAGGTCTCGGTGGTGTTGAAGTCGCCGCCCAGAATGATCGGCAGGCCTTCCGAGATCTTGTAAAGCTCTTCAACTGCGGTAGAAGCAGCCTGGACGCTCTTGATCGCCCGCTCGATATGCAGCTGGCCGGAGGGAACAGTCTGCACATGGATGGCGGCATACACCGCTTCCTGCCCGGTTGCCTTATGTACCAGTCTTGCCCATGTGCAGTGGTCATACCATCCGCTCCAGGGCTGGCAGGTCACGAAGGAGCCGGAGTCCACCAGCGTAAACTGCTCCTGATCGTAGAACACCATATCGTACAGGTCTTTGTACTTCTCGCCCTCGCCGTTTTCAGAGGAGCCTGTGCTTTCGCCCCCCACGAAGGCGTACTGAGGAAGCGCCTTCAGAATGGCATCCTCGTCGGTGATGACTTCCTTCCACCAAGCGAAGTTAAACTCGTTGAGGAAGAACACATCGGGACTGTAATGCTTCAGTAAAGACAGCAGCCGGTCGGCCCGCTTTGCAAAGCTGTAATCCTCTACCATGTCCTGGTTGGTGTAGTTCAAATCGGGCAAGAGCGTCGGATCATCGGCCAAATGTTCCTGGGTGTATTCGCCGTCGTAGTAAGCAACATTCAGTGACAACACTCTCACATATGCCGGATTGATGATCTGAGGTTCTGTCGGTTCCTCCGGGACTTCCGGATCGGCATTTCCGCAGCCGATCAGGGCCATCAGCATACACAGACTCAGCACCAGCGCCAGCATCCGGTATGCGTTTTTCCATTGAACTCGCATGCACAACTCCCCTTTTTTGTTCTGTTTTTTATGTTACGGGATTATTCTCCCACCTTACCTTATTAATATAGCACGCCCGGTGTTTCTTTACAATGCGTAATCATTCACAAAATTTCAGAAAAAATTTGTGTAATATACAGTTTTTGCGAGGTTGTGCGTGAAACCTCCCGGCATATTTGCCGATTTATCATCCGGTATCTGCCGTTTTTCCGCGGGGCGTGCAACAAAAAGCTCTCCCGGACGATATGTCCGGGAGAGGTTCTTATCAAAGTGTAAAGGACAGCCACTTGCGTGCCGCATCCAGCCAATCCTTGGCGTGCATAACGGCCGGGTTCAGTTCATCGTTCGTTACAGAATCCACTGTGGCAAGACCGTGCCACCCCTCGGGATAGATATGGACAGCAAAGGGAACATTGTTCTCCGCCAAAGCCTGCCCATAGAGCAGTGTATTCATCACCGGAACCGCCTGATCCTGCCGGGTATGCCACAGGAAGGTGGGCGGCGTCTGCGCCGTTACCATCTTGTCGCAGGAAAAACGAAGCTGCTCTTCCTCCGTCAGCTCTTCCTTTCCTAATAAGTCCCGGAAGCTGCCAAGATGGGCATGCCTCGGATCTGCGGTAATAACCGGATAGCACAAAACAGCAGCATTGACAGGCTTGCTCTGCGGGAACATTTCCCGCACCTCCGGCCAGTTATAGGCGTTACTGTAGTGGGCCGCCAAATGACCGCCGGCAGAAAAGCCCATGATCGCGATCTTTTCGGTATCGCAGTGCCAGGCTTCCGCATTTTCATAAATCAGCTCCAGAGCCGCGGCCACTTCCCGCAATTGGGTGGGAAAGCGATTGGGGCTTACAGAATACCACAAAATAAAAACATTGTAGCCCTCGGGCAAAAAGTGAAATGCGATCGGTTCAGCCTCCCGCGGGCTGACGCCGTGGTAGCCGCCACCGGGACAAATCAGCAGGCAGGGATGCTTTTGATCGCCTCTTCCCATAGCCGTCATATTGTCCGGCAAATAGATTGCCAGCTTGGGATCACAATTATTTTGGGCTAACTGTGCAAAGCGCTCCGTCAAACGGATCATTTCGTACTGCATATCGTTAAATTCCTTTCCGGGCAGATTCCCTCATCGGTGCACATTTACGATACAAGCTTTTTTTCGGGTTGTCAACCCTTCTTGTGCAGACGGCGGTTTTTCCTGGCCCGGGTGCGGTGACAACATTGCGGAGGAAGGGTTCGATATGCACCTGACCGCTGCACACGAAACGGCCTTGCTGCATCTGCCACCGGCAGCGCAAGGCCGGTTAGGCCCAACAAGCTACGCTCACCGGTCTCATACCCCGGAGGTAGCCGAGACGAAGCCTACTACCATAACCAAAGAAAACCCCATCCACATGGATGGGGTTTTTCTTTGGTTATGGCAGTAGGCTTCGTCTCGGCTACCTCCGGGTTATGAGATCGACGAGCGTAGCTTGTTGGGTCTAACCGGCCTTGCGCTGCCGGTGGCAGA
>JAZNDJ010000080.1:0-7522 GCA_045588045.1 Faecousia sp. | reverse complement strand
AGGACAGCTGGAATTTGCCTGGTATACCCCTCTGACCACCTGTGCCATCGGGCCCCAGGCGGGGAGCAGCGGCTGGTCCTATGCGGACGGCAACCTGTCCCTTACGGTGGCAGATGCCGCCGTCACAGACGACGGGGCGGGAAATGTTTCCCTGGCATCGGACCGGGTCACCGTCACCGATGACGGAAACGGCAATGTGATCCTGGTGCTCGCCCAACAGCCGGAGACCCTGGTTTACTACCAAAACGGCCTGGGCTTTGAGGATTATACCGTCGCGGACATTCAAAAGGTCCAGCTCCGTCAGAATGAGGAGGACGTGGGCACCGTCTATCCGGACATCGCCGAAGCTGTCAACACCTACGTTATCACCGGCAACTGCCTGCTGACGGCTGCCGATGCTCAGGAGCTGGTGCCCGTCGCCCAGACCCTCTATGCGCAGCTCAAGGAGGTGTCCTACACCCCCTGCAAGGTGACGATCCCTGCCCAACTGGATGTCCACGCCG
The DNA here is from genome assembly GCA_045588045.1 of Faecousia sp. Lineage (GTDB taxonomy): Bacteria > Bacillota > Clostridia > Oscillospirales > Oscillospiraceae > Faecousia. The sequence continues at coordinate 7,019 of JAZNDJ010000080.1, read as the reverse complement.
GCCATACGGTGAAGATCACCGACAGAAACGGCCGCACCCTGACCGCCTACATCATGACCAAGACCCAGACAGGCCAGCGAGACACCCTGGAATGTACCGGATCACCCAACCGGGGCAGCGCCACAGCGGTCAACAATCGCAGCTACGCCGCCCTGTCGGGGAAGGTGCTGAACCTGCGCACCGATGTGGACGGATTAAAGGCGGAAAACGCGGATATGCAGGGGAACTTTTCTAGGCTGGAGATGGACCTTGCCGGTGTGACCACCGCCGTCCAGCTTCAGCAGCAGGCCGCCGACGGGGTCAAGACCGACGTGACCAAGCTGCAGCAGACCGCCACAGAGCTGTCGGCCACAGTCCAGAGCATCCGGGATAACGGTGTGGACAAGGTGACCACAGAGTTCGGCCTGACGGTGGACGGCTCGGCCCTGACGGTCCACCGGTCCGGCAGTGACATGACCAACCGGATCAACGAGCAGGGGATGTACGTCCTGCGAAACGGCGGCACGCCCCTGGAGACGGTGATGCTTCGGGCCGACGCCCAGGGGGTTTTGGCCACCGATGTATCGGTGCGCAATTACCTAAACATCGGCAGCTTTGCCCGGCTGGAGGACTACTCCGACGGCACCGACCGCAAGCGCACCGCCTGCTACTGGAGGGAGGATACCTATGGCAGTTAAACAGACGCTGACCCTGACCCAGCTTAGCCAGGATGTGGCGGCAAACACCTCCCAGGTGCGGATCCTGTGGAAGTCCACACAGACCGGCGAGAGCCGAAACCTTGTGCGCCACACGGCATATTATTGGATAGACACCGGCAGCGGCGAAAACAAGCACGACCTGTCCTATGTGCTCCATAAGAGCACCACGGACACCATTCTGGATCTGACCGTCACCGTGCCCCATGACAGCCAGGGCAAGGGAACGGTCCGCGTCCGGACATGGATGGATACCCGGATCTCCGCCGGGGAAGTGACCCTCTCAAAAGCCCTGGCTTTGGCGGACATCCCCCAGGCAGGCACCGTCAGCGCCACGGACACCGTCATCGGCGGCAAATCCACGGTGGTGGTGACCTGCCGGGACAGCAGCTACACCCACAGCATCGCCTACCGGTTTGGCCAGCTGTCCGGGTATCTGGACCGGGACGGCACGCCGGTGGACACGGAGGTGATCTACACCGCCGCCGCGGTGAATTTCCCTGTTCCGGAGAGCTTCTATGCGCAGATCCCCAACAGCCCCAGCGGGGTGTGTACCCTGACCTGCCGTACCTATTCCGGGGATGCGGTCATTGGCGAAAACACCGGCAGCTTCACCGTCACCGCCGGCCCGGCCCGGTGCGGCCCGGCGGTGTCCGGTACGGTGGAGGATGTAAATCCTGTGACCCTGGCGTTGACCGGAGACAGCAGTGTGTTGATCCGGGACCATTCCACCGCCCTGTGTACTGTCACCGCCACCGCCGCCGGTGGCGCATCGGTGACGGCCCGGCAGATCGCCGGGGTGGCGGTGGAGGGGGATACACTGGCCATCGAACAGGCGGCCATGACCGCCGTCACCTTCCGGGCGGTGGACAGCCGGGGCTATGCCGCGGAGACTGCTGTGGCCACGGCCCTGGTCCCCTATGTGACCCTGACGGCCAATGCCGCCGTCAGCCGGGCAGACCCGACCGGCCCGGTGACGGTCACCGTCAGCGGCAGCTTTTATGATGGCAGCTTTGGGGCGGCGGACAATACCCTGGCCCTTTCCTGCCGGGTGGATGGGGGCGAGAAGATCCCCATGACCCCCATCCTGTCCGACGGCGGCTACACCGCCCAGGCGTTGCTGGAGGATCTGGACTATGCCCAGTCCCACAGCTTGACAGTGACGGCGGCGGATGCCCTCACCACCGTGGAGCGGTGGCTGACAGTCCAGCCGGGCATCCCGGTTTTCGATTGGGGGCAGAGGGATTTCTGCTTCCATGTGCCGGTGTATATGCCGAAGCTCTACCTAGACGGCGCAGAGCCGGACCTGGTGGTGGACCAGGGCACAGAAGGTATCTGGCACTACCGCAAGTGGGCATCGGGCCTTGCCGAGTGCTGGGGCGAGACCACTTACGAAACGGCGGTGTCCACCGCGTGGGGAGATCTCTACATAGCGGCAAGCCCTGTTCCCCGGCAGGCGTATCCCTTCACCTTCGCCCAGGCGCCCTTTGAGCAGGCAACGGCCCGGTGCGACGGCTGGGCCGTGTGGGCCTACGCCCAATCCTCCGGCGCGGACTCCGGCAGCAATACAACCACCCAAACAGCCCTGTACGGCATTGCCCGGGGTACGGCCATGACCGCTGCCGCGCCGGTGGCCGTCCGCTACCACGTGCTGGGCTACTGGAAGTAAGGAGAAAACTATGGCAGAAATGAAAAAACTGACCGTCAACGGTCAGACCTATACCGTCCGGGACCCGGAGGCGGCCCGGATCGACGATACCGCTGTCGGCGAAAATACAGTGTGGTCAAGCAAAAAAATATCTGATGAAATTGGCAAAGGCGGTGGCGGTGTTGGTATAGACGGCGCTACATTCTATCCGTCTGTTTCGGCTGATGGCGTTATTGCTTGGACAAATGACAGAAGCAAAGAAAATCCTGAACCCATTGATTTGGTGGCTGCGGTGATTTCGGCATTGCCCGTTTATAATGGGGAGGTCGAGGCTCTATGAGTTTTAACATCGAAGTAGAGGGTGGATCTTCCGTCCGATTGCCTACCGCCGGAAAGTATTGTGATAGAGATATTGTGGTAACTGCAATCAACGATGGTGGTAGCTATGATGAAGGCTACGAACAAGGCAAGCAAGAAGCATGGCAGTATGTTACACGAATGATGTCTACCTTTAATGGAGCAACCTTCCCAAGTGGTTATGAGATGGCTATTAGTGTTCCAAGTCGCAACGATGCAACCGTGAACCAATTTATTAATGGTGCAACGGGTTTGAGAAAGCTGACTATTACAAACAACCCAATGGCAGATGTAAAGTCATATTTTGCCTTTAGCGGTGCTCATGACCTTGAAGAATTAGACCTTTCCAATTTTGTGCAAGGTGGCGGTGCTGTGGTGGTTACGGATGCCAGTTATCTGTTCTATGGTGACACCAAACTTCGTGCTATTTATGGAGAACTGGACTTTTCTGCTGGTGTCAATCTTAGCACGGCATTTACAAACTGTACTTCCCTTGAAGAAGTCCGCATTAAGGCTGGCACTTTGAACAAGTCTATGACTTTTGCACCTTGTAGCAAGCTGTCCAATGCTTCCATCCAATCCATCGTTGAAGGTTTGGCAGACTTGACTGGGCAGACCACGCAAACGCTAACGCTCCACGCAGATGTTGGTGCTAAGCTGACGGACGAACAGAAAGCGTCTGTCACCGCTAAGAACTGGACTTTGGCTTATTGAGGAGGTAAACAATGAAAACGGAAACAATTACCCAGACCATTCTCACCGCTGACGAGGGTATGTATTTAACCAATGGTGAGTCCGTCGTGAGTACGGTTGTCTTGCCTTTGGGTGCTGAGGTTTCCGCATGGTGGGAAATCACGGAGGCAGAAAAAGCGGAATTGGAGGAGACGGAAAATGGCATTTAAGCTCGCAATCGACGCCGGGCATTACCTGGGAACAGCCGGTAAACGGCTGCCCAAAAAGCTTGACCCCAATCAGACCCGGGAGTGGACCCTCAATGACCGGGTGGCGGACTTTATCGCCCAGGCGGCGGCTCAGTATGAGGGGATGGAGATCCTCCGTGTGGATGACCCTACCGGGGCAAAAAGCGTCAGCCTGGCCGCCCGGTGCAAGGCGGCCAATAACTGGGGCGCGGACCTGTACCTGTCGGTCCACCACAATGCCGGGATCAACCTGGGCAGCGGCGGCGGCATCGTGGCCTATGCCTACAAGGAGGGCACGACAGCCGCCAAGTACCGGGATGCCATATATAATGCGTGCATTGCCGCCGGTGGCTTGAAGGGCAACCGGTCTGACCCCACCCTGGCTAAGAATTTCTATGTACTGACCCACACCAACGCCCCGGCGGTGCTCATGGAGTACGGCTTCATGGACAGCACCACCGATGCCCCGGTGATCCTCACGGAAAGCTACTCAAGAGCCATGGGCTACGCCACGGTGGCGGCCATTGCCGCCCAGGCAGGGCTGGCCCAACAGCCGGCCCAGCCGGAGACCCCGGTCCAGCCGGAGACCCCGGCCCAGAGGTACACGTTGGAGCTGCCGTTGCTGCAGCGGGGTGACCGGGGGGATACGGTGGCGGCACTGCAGCGGTTGCTGGGGGTGGATGACGACGGTATTTTCGGCCCGGCCACCCAGGCGGCGCTGCTGGCCTTCCAGCGGGATAAGGGCCTGGAAACAGACGGCTTGTGCGGCCCGGCTACCTGGGCAGCGCTGCTGGGCCTGTAAGGAGTGCGGCTATGACAGAAGCGATCCTGGTGGCTCTGATCACCGGCAGTCTATCCCTGGCCGGTGTGGTGGTCACCTGTATGGCCACGGCCAAAAAAACGGAAAAAGCGGCGGCGGTGGCCCAGGCGGTCACCGACACCAAGATCCAGGAGCTGACCCGGGAGGTCCGGGAGCATAACAGCTTTGCCCAGCGGCTGCCGGTGGTAGAGCATGAGATCAAGGTCATCAACCACCGCCTCTCCGCCCTGGAAACAGCCACCCCCCGGTAATATGGATATCCAGCCCATCAACAGAATCTGTAGGGGCGATCATTGATCGCCCGCGGGCGCACACTGTGCGCCCCTACATTCCCCGAATTACCGGTACGGCGGACGGTCATTGACCGCCCGGCGCACAGTGTGCGCTGACAATGCGTTACCGAACCTGAGGTAATCCAACTTATCCTGATTGCGCCCGGTAACGACGCCCTACACGCCATCGTTGGAAATCGCCGGGCCCTCAGTGTGCGCGCCTACACTCCCCGAATTCCCGGTACGGCGGACGGTCATTCACGGCCCGGCGCACAGTGTCCGCTGACAATGCGTTACCGACCCTGAGGTAATCCAACTTATCCTGATTATGCTCGATTCGACACCCATCCATCGTCAATGACCACCCGATGAAATGATCTAGGAGAAACACCTATGGACAAGCTTTTTACTAACCTGGCAAACCTTTTTAAGGTCAAGACCATCGTGACCATGGTGGTGATCGCCGTGTTTGCGGTGCTGTCGCTCAACGGCAGCATTTCCCCGGACAACGTCATGATCATCATTTCCATGGTGGTGTCCTTCTACTTTGGCACCCAGTACCAGAAGAACACATAAAAAATGCCGCACCGGTCAGCCGGTGCGGCAAAAATATCATTTTCAGTCTACCCGCCGGGCCACCACCACAAGGCGGCCGTTGACCTGGGAGTACTCACAGGTGGACAGGGTCAGAAACTTATCGCCGTATTCCGGCACGATGCCGGTGTCGTACAGGGACAGCCCCCGGCAGGTGGACACAAAGTCGTCAAATTCCGCCTGGTCGGCGGCGTGGGAGAACAGGTTGTACCGGAAGCCCTGGCCCTGGGAGGCGGTGGTCAGGAACACGGCGAAGATCTCATATTCGTGCCGCTCCCGGAGGGTGTTGAACACCACCGTGGGATGTTCCTGCCAGAAGGACTTTTTCTTGTAGCCCCTCAGCGCGCCGAACATAGAGCCGCTTTTCATCATATGGCCGTAGAGGGTCACGTTATCCGACGGGGCGAAAACGTCGCAGAATTCTTCGGCGTAGATGCAGCCGCTGTCGGCGTATTTGCGGTCAAAATTCCGCTTCAGGTAGTAATCTTCCTGGGCCGGTGTCTGCATCACCGGGTAGTCGATCCTGGTACCGGGGATCTGGATCCAGCCGACGATGTGGCGGTTCATGGTGTAAAGCTGCAGAAATTCCGGCAGCAGCGCCACGGTCTCCCCAGTCTCGGGGTCGGTGACCGTGACCCAGGGGTCCGTATCCTCCGGGTCGCCCGCCGGTGTGGTAGGCAGGGTCTCCATAGCCTCGGACATAATGTCCGACAGCTGGGCGTACGCCTGCTCCTCGGTGGCCGATTCGATCAGATAGCGCGCCAGGAAAAAGGCGCTTGCTGCAAATACCGCCGCGAAGAACACCGTCAGCACAGTCAGCACCCATTTTTTCTTCAAACCCATCACATCCTTCTAAGGATATCATAGCATTTTTTTGGAAAAAGTAAAGATACCGGTTGCCTTTGCCGAAAAAAGTCGATATAATAGCTTTATATGAAAAAAGAGGGGAGACCGTTATGAAAAAAACCGTTTCGATTGTGCTGCTGCTGTGCCTGGTGCTGGGCATGCTTTGCGGCTGCAGCCACACCAAAAAGCTGGAGGGCACATGGACTGCCACCGCGGACCTGTCGGTCCTGGCTGCCAAGGCCCTGGAGGGCATGGAGAGCACCGTCGGCCAGGTGGAGGTATCCCCCTTCACCGTGGAGCTGCTGCTGGTCTTTGACGGGGAGGGCTACACCGCCACCATGGACGAGACCTCTCTCAATGCCGCCATGGACACACTGCTGGGAGATATCCGCAGGAGCGTGGAGGCGCTGTACAAGGCCCAGATGGGTGACATGGAGCTTGCCGTGGATGAGTATCTGGCCCTTGCCGGCCTATCCCTGGACACCGTCATGGCGGGCTTGAAGAAGAGCCTGGAGGCGGTGGATCTGTCGGGCCAGTTTGCCAAGGTCTTTGCTGGCAGCGGCACGTATGAAGCCGACGGCCAGCTGCTGGCCCTGGAGGGCCTGCTCAAGTGCCGCTACACCTTGGACGGAGATACTCTGACCCTCCACAGTCCCATTGTGGGGGTAGAGGATGTGACCTTCACAAAACAGTCCTGATTTGTCAACTTAATGCTGCAAAAAGCACCCGGTTTTCAAAACCGGGTGCTTTTTGTGGCGAGTCGCCACGGACAATGCGTCACCGAGCCTGGCAATCGTCCAACGCATCATGATTGCGCTCGGTAACGACGCCCATCCGTAGGGCGGCCCCTTGGGGCCGCCGATCGAT
>JAZNDJ010000079.1:0-10933 GCA_045588045.1 Faecousia sp. | reverse complement strand
TTTGAATAATTTGCTTCTAGCAATATTACTCAAGAATTTTCGTTGGCTGTTAATTCGATTTCTCGAAACTTAAACAATCCATTTCATAAATTGTCCAAGGTGTTTGTTCGTCTTTGCGTTATTCAATTTACAAGGTACAGGCGCTTCCCGCCGAGCGGAGAGCTTGTTTATACTACCACACCATCCCCCTATTGTCAAGCACTTTTTTCCCTTTCTCGGCAAAAAATTTCTTATGAATTTTCAATTAATTTCATGCGCTCGCTTCTGCAGTCCAGCACCGGCAAGCTCCCACCCTCAGACCAATGTTCAAGCTTCGGTCCGTCGCCGTGAACACTGAGAAATTTGGAGGCAGTTTCAAGATCCGGTGTGCCAACAACGCGGAATAGCTGCACGGATTCTCGCAGGTATTGGCGCAGCGATTCGATCGACGGCGTTGCAGACTCCGACACCAGCAGGAATTGGGCAGTATCCAGATAGATCACGCCCGGCGTTGTATCCTCAAGATTCTGCAATGCTTGCATGGAGTCCGCTCCCCTGCCTTCATCGCCGGTATCCGTTTGGATCAAATATCCGTCTTCATTCCGAAAAATTGCAACAGTTTGTACCGGCTGCAGGTCGCCCACATCCGTCCGCTCCAACGGGATCAGCAAAACCAGCCCTAAGATCAAAACATAGATCACGATCCGCTTCACTTCTGATTCCTCCTGTCCTTTGGGTGCAAGTGCTTATTTCGCTGCGTGATGTTTTTCAGCCGAGGCCGCAAGATCCCAAAGCCCTCAGACAGGGGCTTTGTCGGGGATAAATATGGCACATTGAGGCTTCTAAGGCTCAAAAGATGAATGATCAGAATTACAAGTCCTGCAAAAACGCCCCACAAACCGCAAAATGCAGCCAGCACCGCAATACAAAAACGCCAGCCACGAATGGCTTGTGCCAGATCCCGATTTGGAAGGACAAATCCGCAAACACCGGCAATGCTGACAGTGATCAGAGCGATCGGAGACATTAATCCCGCTTCCACCGCCGCTGAGCCAACCACGATGCCGCCAACGATCGATACAGACTGCCCAATGGCCTGCGGTAAATGGATCCCGGATTCCTGCAACAATTCAAACGCAATCAGCAATCCCAATATTTCCGCCGCAGTTGAAAATGGCACTGAAGCCTTACTCTCGATGATCGAACGGAGCAATGGCAGCGGGATCCACGCCTGGTGAAAGGTTGCCAGCGCAATATAGATTCCCGGCAAAAGCAGCCCTGCGATCAGCGCCAGATAACGAAGGACACGCACAGCAGAAGCTGTCATAAAATCTCTGCCCCGATCCTCTGCGCTGTCCATAAGGTACATAAGATCCGTAGGCGCCAGGTATCCCACCGGGATCCCATCCACGATCAGTCCAACACGGCCATCCAAAATACCTTGGCAGAACTTATCCGTCCGTTCCGTGTACTGCAGAAGAGGAAATGCTGTGCCGCGGGATCCAGTCACATACTCCTCGACTGCAGACGGTGTCAGCAAACCGTCAATATCGATATCGGAGAGTCGTTCCTTCATTCTGGTAACATACTCAGGATTTGTGATCCCATCAAGCCAAAGAACGGAAACATTTGTTAAGGAGCGTCTTCCCACCTGCGTTTCAAAAATGCGAAGATCCGGGGATCGAAGGTGACGACGGATATAGCTGGTATTAGAGCGAATCGTCTCTACAAAAGAATCCTTCGCACCCTTGATCGTGTTTTCAACCTCCGGACGGTTTGTGTTGCGCTTGTCCGGTGTCTTAACCTCGAAACCAATTGCACCGACACCGGGAAACAGCACAACGCAAAAGCCATTTACAAGCTGCAACGCCAGCTTGTCCAGATCTTCACAGGGCACCGCTACATTATTATATATAGCACCATCCAACGCATGGCGGTACAATTCCTCCATTGTCTGCGCTTGCAGATTCTGAATGATCGGCTTAAAAACATAATCCGACGCATAGGCTGCCGCGATCAGGCCATCGATTGCATAGGCATAAATCGTGAATTTTCCGCAACGCAGCTCTCTGCGAACAAAATCTGCCGCCTCACGGAAAATTTGGCTGACATTTGTATCGTTTATTTCACCAGGATAAGATCTTGTAGACATGCGCTCACCTCCCGGATAGCATTCCCAGAATTGCGGCCATTATGTGGATTGCAATTCATTTTTTACCATGGTATAATACTGTATTATTATTGTGCGGAGGATCATATATGTCCCACGTGATCGCAGCAGTATCTACCGGAACACAAATCAGTGCCATCGGCATTTTACGTATGTCCGGCGATAACTGTGCTTATATCGCAGAAAAGATTTTCGTTCCAAATAGCGGGCAGTCATTCCACGATATCCCGAACCGAAAACTGATCCTTGGAAAGCTCCATGACAAAAGCGGCCGTGTGATCGATCACTGTATGGCAGTTTACACCCGCAGCCCACAAAGCTACACCGGCGAGGATACCGTGGAATTTCACTGCCACGGCTCCCCCGCTGTGCTTGCCGCAGGATTGGAGGCTCTTTATCAGGCCGGCGCAAGGCCTGCCGAGCGTGGTGAATTCACAAAACGTGCTTTCATGAACGGCCAGTTGGATCTGACCCAGGCCGAAGCCGTCATTGATCTGATTGAGGCAGAGACCGCCGAAGCTGCCGCCAACGCAGCAGGCCAGGTCATCGGCATACTGCAAAAGCAGTTATCCCCGATCTATGATGATCTGACCGACCTTTGCAGCCATTTTCACGCAGTTCTGGATTACCCCGACGAGGACATTGAGGACTTCGGGCTTTCCAGCTACGAGGTTAGTCTCCGAGCAGACGCCAAAGCCCTTTACAGTCTCCTGCAAACCTACGGACAAGGCTGTATCCTAAAGCAAGGTGTCTGCGCAGCTATCCTCGGCAAGCCCAATGTCGGCAAATCCAGTTTGCTCAATGCAATGGCAGGCTATGACCGTGTGATCGTAACGGAAATTGCCGGCACGACCCGGGATACCGTGGAAGAAACGGTCATGCTCGGCCCCACAAGGATGCGGCTGATCGATACTGCAGGCATCCGGGAGACTGACGATAAAATCGAGGCCATCGGTGTCGCCCGCTCTAAGGAAGCTGCTGAGAAAGCAGATCTTGTGATCTTCGTATGCGACGGATCCCAGCCGCTTACACAGGAAGATATGGATGTAATAAACGTCTGTCTGGACGCAGAAAACGCCATTGCGCTGATCAACAAATCCGATCTTGGCAGTCGCATTTCCCCCAGCGACCTTCCCTTTATGACGGTGATCTCCGTTTGTGCCAAGACCGGAGAAGGACTTGACCAGCTGTCCGACACGGTGCAGCAGATGTTTGCCGGGACAACGCCCTGTGACGGTTCAATACTGACCAACCCCCGGCAATATGATGCCATCCGCCGCGCCTATGAAGCTATGCTGAATGCCCTCCAGGGTCTGAAGCTCGGTCTGACACCGGATGCTGTCTTGACCGATGTAGAGGATGCTATGGAGGCCATAGGCGAAGTCACTGGCGCGACCGTCCGCGAGGACATTACAGCAAGGATTTTTGAACGCTTTTGCGTTGGAAAGTGAGCTATCATGATCTATTTGGACAATTCCGCCACCACGAAGCCCTGCCAAGAGGCTGTGGCGGCAATGCATACCGCTATGACTGAGCTGTGGGGAAATCCAAGCGCTTTATACGGCTTCGGAATTGATGCAGCCAAGGCTTTGCGCAGCGCAAGAACATCTGTTGCTGCCGCCCTGGGCGCGGAACCAGACCGTGTTTTCTTTACCTCCGGCGGTACAGAGGCCGACAACTGGGCTATTTTCGGTGCAGCAAAGCGGTTTGGCAAAAAGAACAAGCACATCGTCACCACTGCCATTGAACATCACGCAGTTCTCAACAGCTTCAAGGAATTGGAATCTCAGGGATTTGATGTGACATATCTGCAGCCGGATAAAGATGGTAGCATTTCGCTGGATTCATTGAAATGCGCTCTGCGCCCTGACACATTCTTTGTCTCAGTGATGATGGTCAACAATGAGACCGGTGCGGTAATGCCGATCGAGAAGATGACCAAGATGACCCATCGACTGTGTCCCAACGCCCTGTTCCACACAGACGCGGTGCAAGGCTTTATGAAGATCCCCTTCCAAGCAAAGACCCTGGGTGCTGATCTGATCAGCATTTCCTCCCATAAAGTCCACGGACCGAAGGGTTGCGGCGCGCTGTACATCGCACCCAGGCTAAAATCTTTCCCTGCCCTGCTGATCGGTGGTGGACAGGAGGGCGGCTATCGCAGCGGAACGGAGGGCACACCGGCCATTATGGGCTTTGCGGCGGCTTGTGACAGTTGTGCGAGAACATTTAAGGACGATATCGTCCGTGAGACCGCACTTTTAGGCGACCTGATCAATGACTTGAACAATGTGGAAGGCATTGTCATAAACGGTGCCCATCAAGCCCCACACATTCTGAATCTATCTATTCCCGGTGTTCCCACCCAAAACACTATTAACATCCTACAAGACGCCGGTATTTGTGTATCCGCCGGCTCTGCCTGCGCAAAGGGCCACCGCAGTCATACCTTAACAGCTATGGGGCTTTCGCCGGAGGTCATGGACAGTTCCTTCCGCATTTCCATCTCCAGGAATACAAAAAAAGAGGAACTGGACACATTTATAAATGTTCTTAAAAGTGATATTCTGACCCGGGTAAAGTAGAAAGCAGGACTGCAATGCAGTCCTGCTTTTAATGTTGTAGGTTTTAGTATGCTACGCCCCAGTAGATCATCTTCTTGGCAGGCTTGCCGCAAATGGGGCACACATCCCCAAGCTGTTCCTGTGCAAAGGGAATGCAGCGGGAAGACATGCCGGCCTCTTCCTTCATCTTCAGCTCGCAGTCAAGCTCACCACACCACATAGTCTTGATGAAGCCGCCGTTCTGCTCCTGAAGCTGCTTTGCCTCCTCCAGGGAGTGGGCCACATAAATGTGGTCCTCCAGGTTCTTCTTGGCTTTCTCAAACATGCCCTTATGGACAAGCTCAAGCTGTTCCGCCACAGCCTGTTCCAATTCGTTCAGGCTGATCACAGTCTTTTCGCCGTCGTTACGGCGGACCAAAACACACTGGCCGTTTTCCAGGTCACGGGGGCCGCACTCAACACGCAGAGGCACACCCTTCATTTCATACTCAGCACACTTCCAGCCCATGGAATTGTCGGAATCGTCCAGCTTCACGCGAATGCCTGCATTCTCAAGGCGGGACTTCAGTTCATTGGCAGCTTCCAGAACACCGGGCTTATGCTGGGCGATCGGGAGAACCACCACCTGGATGGGCGCGACCTTGGGCGGCAGCACCAAACCGTTATTATCGCCGTGGGTCATGATAATGCCGCCGATCAGACGGGTAGAGACACCCCAGGAGGTTTCGTGAGGATTGGTCTTCTGATTGTTCCTGTCAGTAAATTCAATGCCAAACGCCTTGGCAAAGCCGTCACAGAAGTAGTGAGAGGTGCCAGCCTGGAGCGCCTTGCGGTCATGCATCATGCACTCGATGGTATAGGTGGCCTCGGCGCCGTTAAACTTCTCCTTGTCTGTCTTTTGCCCGCGGGTCACAGGCATGGCCAAAACATTCTCGCAGAAGTCTGCGTAAACATTGAGCATCGTCTCTGTGAAATCCTTAGCCTCCTCGGCTGTTGCGTGGATCGTATGTCCCTCCTGCCACAGGAATTCCCGATGACGCAGGAACGGACGGCTGGTTTTTTCCCATCGCAGGACGCTACACCACTGGTTATACTTCATAGGAAGCTGACGGTGGGTCTGCAGTACATTAGCAAAGTGCTCGCAAAATACCGTCTCTGAGGTAGGCCGGATGCAATACCGCTCCTCCAGCTTCTCACTGCCGCCGTGGGTGACCCAGGCACACTCAGGCGCAAAGCCTTCCACATGATCCTTTTCCTTTTGCAGCAGGCTCTCCGGAATCAGCAAAGGCATATACACATTCTCAACGCCCTGCTTTTTAAACGCCTTGTCCATAATATTCTGAATATTCTCCCAAATGGCATAGCCATAAGGGCGGTAAATAAACACGCCTTTAATGGAAGAATAATCTATCAGCTGTGCTTTCTTACATACGTCCGTGAACCATTGAGCGAAGTCCACTTCCATATCCGTAATCTGTTCAACCTTCTTTTCTTTTGCCATGATCGTCATCCTCTCAAATGAGCTTATTTGCTAGGATATATTGTATCACACCTGTCAAGGGTTTGCATAGGATGTGATACAGTTTTAGAGTTTAGGAGGTCATTATGACCGAGATCAAGGTTCTTCTGGAGCCAACGGTTGCTCTGTTTTACACGAGAGTTGCCGACGCAGTCGGTCTGCCGCTGGAAAAAGTCATCAGCGATGTTCTGTTCAAGCTGGCGGGCGAACTGTCCCTTGAGGCCATGCACGATTAAGGCAATCCCACCTCCCATTACCATTGCGGGATCCGTTGCGTAAATACCTGTTGAAATTATGGTTCTTTTTTGATATACTGTCTCCAAACACATCACGGAGGTAATCTCATGAAATCCATCCGAGAAATATATAAAGTAGGAAAAGGTCCTTCTTCCTCACATACGATGGGACCCGAGAGGGCTGCAAGGCTGTTCAAAAACGAGCATCCGAATGCGGATGCTTTTCGGGTCATTTTATATGGCTCCCTTAGCAAAACAGGTATCGGTCACGGAACTGACAGCGTCATCCGAGATGTATTGGCACCGGTTGCCACAGAAATCGTTTTTTCTGACGAAAAATTACCCGACGCACATCCGAACACAATGGACCTGTTCGCCCTGCTCCGTGGAGAGGAGATCGGCCGCCTGCGAATCGAATCCATCGGCGGCGGTGACATCCGTATACCAGGCGAAACCACATTGGATACGCCGGAGGTATACCCGGAGAATTCCTTCGCAGAAATTGCAGATTTCTGCCAATGGCGGTACATCAACAAGCTCAGCGACTATGTACAGTTGAACGAAGGCGAGGAAATCTGGGACTTCCTCATGGATGTCTGGATGATAATGAAACAAGCGATTCGTGAGGGCTTGGCCACCGAGGGTACTCTACCCGGCGGGTTAAATGTACAAAGAAAAGCCAAGTACCTATACGAGCACCCCCGTGAAAATCTGTACCCCGGCATGAAGGAATTTAGGCACATTGCCGCCTATGCATACGCGGTGGCGGAACAAAACGCCAGCAACTGCACGATCGTCACCGCCCCCACCTGCGGTGCCTGCGGTGTTGTTCCGGCTGTGCTACAGTATGTTCAGGACACTCGTGGCTTCTCTGACGAGCAGATCATCCGCGGATTGGCTGCCGCCGGCGTTATCGGCAGCCTTACCAAGCGAAACGCCTCTATCTCCGGTGCCGAGTGTGGCTGTCAAGCTGAGATCGGTACTGCCTGTTCTATGGCCGCAGCCGCTCTGGCTGAACTTTATGGGCAGGATCTGAAGCAAGTGGAGTATGCCGCAGAGGTTGCAATGGAGCATCACCTGGGTCTTACCTGCGATCCCGTCTGCGGTTTGGTCCAGATCCCCTGCATTGAGCGAAACGCTATCGCAGCTATGCGGGCAATGAACGCCTGCAATCTCAGCTATTACCTAACCGGCTCCAGAAACATCAGCTACGATATGGTCTGCCGCGCTATGCACGAGACCGGCATCAATCTGAATCACCGTTTCCGCGAAACCAGCGAGGGTGGATTGGCCAAGATCTACGCAAGACGGACATAATTTGATCCGGAGACGACACGGAATTTCGTCTCCGGATCATCTTTGCGCAAAAACTATCTTCGCAGATTCTCAATCGTCCATTGCGGTGGTTGGCGTTACGCCATAAGGCAGAGAGCTTATCCTGTCGATAGGGTTTATCACACTTTGACAGGGGGGTGTAGCCGTGTGAGTCCATACTTGCAGACAAACGGTTACACTTCACAGTTTAACGCATAAAAGTTTTCAATAATACCTTGAGAAATACAACACTATATGCTATCATTATGGAGTCGGGCAATGTGTTCTTTTTCACAAAGGAGCAAAGGAGAGCCAGTCATAAAGCCATTCTGTTTGCATACTCTGCGCCTCACCTATGCGACCCGTGCCATTGAAAGTGGTATGCAGCCAAAGGTGCTGCAGAAGTTACTCGGTCATGCAAGTATTAAGACCACAACGGATCGATATGTCCACGTGACAGACGATTCTATGAACTTGGCTGTACAGCAGTTTGAAAGACTGTTTGCATAAAATGGTGTAAAAATGGTGTAAAAGCCATCACCCTAAGCGAAAAAACCATTGGAAATAAAGGAGATATGAGTATATATGAAATTAGGTATCGGCGCTGAAACTACCGATTCCATATTTCAATGTATCTCTCTAAATGCCGATACAGCTTGATAAACACTATATTTTCCAACAATTCTAAAACACATAAGTCCATGCAACTCTATGCCTTCCAATGCGAAAATGGCGTAAAATTGGCGTAAAATGGCGTAGAGAAAATCAGCCGACAGCCTGGGAAAAAGTGTATACTGCTACCATAAACAATCAATCCCATATGGTACAAAACAACGCCCCATCTTCGTACAAAGCGGTACAAAGGTGGGGTATATTATTGCATTGAAGGAATTAAGTCACTTAACAGTTTTACTATCTTTAACAGTTATTACGCATCACATTTACCTCTCTGCAATAGACCTACGTAAGAAATTAATTGCAAGTACATCATAACAAATGTGCGAAGGACAAATATATCAGAATATGCGGGAATGATAAGTGTAGTATATCAGTGTTCGTGAATTGAAAATCACTAATCTATGATGTATAATATGCTTATTGTATTAACTACGGAGGAATTATGTATGGCTAGTTCACTTAAAGAGATGCTACTCGATAAGGCCGTCGATTCGTTGCTCGAATTAATCGTCGATAGTTCAAAAGAAGAAATAGAGGCCTTGCTAAATCAAAAAAAGCTACAAAAAATTCTGCATAAATCTGTATGTGAATTTGCGCAAAGCGCTTACTTTAAGCACGAATTTTCCCATGTTGCATTTATTGATGACAACGAAATCGTTTTATCAATACCTGACGATGAAATTAATCCAGCATATACAGTATCGCAAATTGAACAGGCAATTTCTAATATTATTACAGTATGCTTTGTCACCGATGATGCAGATGTTTATACTCCCATATCTCGCGGAATCGCAATGATCTATCTACAGAAGGCTAAGATGACAATACAACTTCACAATATCCTAACAGTACAGCGAGATGGTTTTGAAACAATCTCAGATAGCATTGAGGATTTTAAGAAATTATATATAGAAAATAGAAAGCACGAAATCCAACTACATCGAGAAAAAGAAGTATTGCTTAAGAAAGAGCTTTATAACGAAGTAAGCCCCATGGTTTGTGATATGATGAAGCAATACTTGGCCTATGTAACAAAATCATCGCCAAGCTTTTCTGGTGAAGAAATGAACAATTTAGGTCAAGCAATGTTCGAAAGAGTAGAAAAAACCATTGATCAACTGGCAGATCATATTGATGGAAATTTCTGTAACAAACCTGTATCTATTTTACTTGTAAACGGCTTAGAATCTAAAAACGTTACCATAAATTTTTTCGTTTTTGCAGAACAATATTTTAGAAATACCATACTTAAAAACACCGAAAGAATCCTAACATATAAAGATATTATTGATACAGAAACATATGTGAGTATCCTTCGGTTAAGAAACAGTGTCCAGAGTGTATTATTCCCTCCGCTGATAGAAATGGGTCAAACAAATATAATTTCTAATACCAACAACATTTCAATTGATGTTGTCTTCTTCCAAAAAACCATTGCGGAAATCGGAAATCAATTGTTGGAAATCTATCGAAACCTGATGATTTAACTATTTCGCAACCGCAAGCAATTCCCCCACCATTGTCATTTTGACTTTGGTGGGGGATGCTATTATTCACTATGAGTTTAGTAGCTAATTCTAAAATAGTCTAAATAGACCTTGAACCGGTCCTGGGCGGTGAGGCAAGTGTCCATCAAGAAACCCTTTTCGTGGTCCCATTCTTTGAGACCGCGGTAGTAGAACAACTTCAGATTGTCCTCAATGATAAACGGAACGATGTTGTGCTTCAGGCACTCTTTAAAGAGGATCAGGCGGCCTACACGACCGTTTCCATCCTGGAAGGGATGGATGCGCTCAAATGCTACGTGAAAGGCTACGATGTCCTCAAAGGTCTTTTGAGGTAACGCATTGTAGTCCGCAAGTAGCTTGCGCATTTCACCGGCAACATTCTCCGGCAGTGTGGTGGCGTTACCGCCTACCTCATTGGGCAGCCTCTTGTACTCCCCTACCGCGAACCAATCCTTGCGGCTATCGCTGGTACCGGTCTTCAATACAAAATGCAATTCCTTGATGAATTTCTCAGTCAGTGCAGAACCGGCCTGGTCGATCACCATATCGATGCAGCGGAAGTGATTAGATGTCTCGATCACATCGTCCACATTGACCACGCCCTTTTCAAAACCAATGGTATTGGTCTCAAAGATGTACCGGGTTTGATCGTGAGTCAAACGGCTACCTTCAATATGGTTGGAATTATAGGTTAGATCGATCTGCACCTTATGATAGATGCCACCGGTCATCTTAGCAGCTTTCTGCTCACGCAGGATCTGCAGCAATGTAGGCGCATCGTTTTTCTTGTTTACACGCTCCGGCTTCTGTGCGTCTTCCGGAATGTACCAAGTTTTGCCGATAAGCTTAGCATCGGCAATTCTGCCGTGAGCACAGTAATTTCGCACACTTCGTTCAGAAAGTCCCCATTTTTCAGCCACTTTTGCGACAGATACGTATTCCATAGTTACCTCCCGGCTAGATTT
>JAZNDJ010000078.1:0-16363 GCA_045588045.1 Faecousia sp. | reverse complement strand
AGATCTTCTTTGCATTGGCCAGCAGGTAGTGCTCTGCTTCGGTGTTCCACAGATTGTTGTGGGCCTTGCACAGCCGGTCCAGCTCAGCAAACATGGGATCGGTCTTGCCCAGCTCCTCAAAGTCGGAGATGGCAGTCAGCTCCAGATCCAGATGGTTGTAGATCAGCTTCTTGCCGCCGGGGATGGAGGGCAGGTTCTTCACCGTATCCACCACCGCGTTCAGACCGCCGATATGGGTCACCAGGGCTGCAGGATTCAGCTTGCCCTCGCTCATCATCTGAATCGCCTCCCGCAGGTCGTCGCCGTTGCCGCCGGAGGTGCCCACCACATGGGTGTACAGATAGTGGACATTGTACCAGTTGAAGGGTGCCTTGAACTCGGGGTCGGTAGGACCGGCGAAGAAGTTCAGACAGCCGTCATAGCCCAGAATGTCGCCGGCCTGCTCGATCAAAGGCTTCACAGGTGCGAAGCAGATCACGTCATCATAACCGGTGCCGCCGGTCAGACTCCGCAGATATTCCGTCGCACCTTCCATCTTGGTGTTGACGTAGTGCAGCTCCACACCCTGCTTAGCAGCCTCCTCTACGGTGTAGATGGATGCGGCGCGCTTCAGGCGGGCATCGTCGATATCGGTGATCACCAGCAGACTGGGACGGCGGTCACAGTGCAGGGCGTAGTCAATGGCGCCCAGACCCATGGGGCCCACAGAGGCCAGCATGGCCATCTTGCCGCCCTCCTTAATACCCATCTCATGGACATAGGAGCCGGCCTTGGTGTGATACATGGCGTGGAAGGTACCCACCACACAGCTGATGGGCTCGGCCAGAGAGCCGTAGAAGTAAGCATCGGAGTTGTAGGGCAGCAGGCAGTCCATCAGCAGCGTCTCGACGGGCACGTTGCCGTATTGGGCAGAGCCGCCGCAGTACTTGTAGGAGTAGCCGGGTGCCATCTGAGAGCCCTTGTAGTAGTGGGCAGGCTGAATGGCAAACTTGTCGCCCACCTTATACTTATGCTTCCAGTTCTCGCCTACGGCAATGATGTCGCCGCAGAACTCATGGCCCACGATGGTGGGATTCTCAGCGCAGTCATCGGGGACCCGCTTGTGGTCGCCGCCTTCCAGGACTGCCTTGTAGGTGGACATGCAGATAGAATCGCAGACCACACGGATCTGGACATCGTCGGGGCCAACCTCCGGCAGATTCACTTCATCCAGCCGCAGGTCGTTCTTGCCATGAATGGTTACTGCTTTTGTAATCATGTTTTTTCCTCCATAAATTATAGTTTCGCAAGCTGCCACACTTCCGTATGGCAGGCAAGCTCTCCGGGTAACATCTGTGTTCTGGTGCCGAGTGTCTCCAGCTCCATGAACTGCTTGCACATATACAGCGCAAAATTACAGCCGTTGTCCATGTACTGCTCCAACGGCTGAGCATCAAAGCCTATGGTGAGCTGCTGGCCTTTATTTTGGAACACGGCTCTGCCCGGATTGGCGTACAAACCGATCTTTAAATAACCGGGCATTGCAATGTGCTTGGCTGTTAGGCTGTCCTTTGTGAAGGAAAGCCGGGGATCGTGAAGATCCGTATCGGACCACAGGGATACCACCCGTTTGGGATTGTAGCCACCGCGGACACCGCAACCAAAGCTGATGACGGCTGTTCCGCCGCCGTCAAGAGTATTGACACCCCAGGATGCGCCGGTGATGGGTTCATCGCCGATGTTCTGCAGTCTGTTTTCCACCGCCACAGAACCGTCATCCAGGAAGGTGATGCGCAGACTCTTCTTTAGGTGCAGCAGCGGGTCGGGATTCTGCTCAAGCAGAACGCCGCTCTGCTCCAGGGTGTACCGGACCGGCGCATTGTCGGGGTAATAGCTGTCGGCGCTTTCCGGGGCCATCCACAGACGGCGTCCACCATAAAGCCGCCAGCCGTTATTTTTGACAAAATTGTCGGAAAGATCGTTAGGTTGCCGGTAGAAAAGATTCTCCATACCAACACAGGACAGATGCACCACACGGATCCCAAAATCCAGTGCCACACCCACTTCCACGCGCTCGTTGCCTATGAAAAGCACCTTACCCCACTGGGCAGTTTCACGAATCTCACTATGCATACGCATTCTCCTGTCAGCGCAACAGGAGGGCGGCGTTCTGCCGCCCTCCTGCCTATGTATCGGGTAGAAAATTTATGTTGCCTGGGAGGCAATTACACAACGCCCATCAGCAGCTCCATGACGTACATTTCCAGCTTCTCGAAGTTCTGCTCCTTGACGCAGGCAGCCTGGTACTCGTAGTCGAAGCGCTTGACCTTCTCCAGCAGCAGTTCGAAGATGCGCTTGGAGTTTATGATGTGACGGTAGCAGTCCTCATCGGGCTGGGTACGCAGAGCCTTGACATCCAGGCCGACACACTCGAAGTTGCCGCGATCACCGAAGTTGTTCTCATACAGGACCTTCACCTGGTTGAAGGCATTACGCAGGTTCTCGACGCCGAAGGTCTTATCCTGGTCGTAACGGATGCCGTTCTGGTCGTTCAGGTGGACGCCCCACAGCTTGTTCATAGCCAGAGCGAAGCCCATGTCGTTGGCGGGATCCAGGCCAGCCAGGACAGAGTGGGCGGTCTCGATGCACAGGCCAACACGGCTGGGGTCCACAGTCTGTGCACCGATGGCCAAAGCGTGGCCGGCGGTACCGGCAATGCTGCGGTCAACGGGCTCATTGGGCTTGGGTTCCACAAGGATCAGCGCATCCTCACGGTAGGTCAGGATCTTGTTGAAGGCGTCGATCAGGTTGTTGGTCATGTCAACGGGGCTCTTGGACTCTGCACACAGAGTGCCTTCACGGGCCAGCCACAGCTGAATCTTATTGGTGCCCAGGGCCTTTGCGATGTCGCAGGAACGCTGTGCACGCCACATAGCGAAGTCACGGTCTTCCTTCAGAGAAGCGGTGAAGCCGCCGTCGTTGGTACGCTTGTCGAACCACAGACGGGGAGCGACGAATTCTGCAAACAGGCCGTACTTGTCCAGCTCAGCCTTCACATCCTTTGCATAGTCGATGATCTGCTTCTCGGTCATGTTGTTCATATCAGGCACTGCGTCATCATCGTGGAACTGGATGCCGTCAATGCCAATCTCAGCAAACTCCTTGATCTTCTCCTCAAAGGGGACGGTCTTACGGTTGCCGGGGCCAAAAGTCTCATTGCCCTCATGGACGTTCCATGGGCCGACAGTAAAACGGAAAGTTGCCATAAATCTATCTTCCTTTCAAAATTTAATACAGTCTGTTCGGGTTTCCCCTAATCTAAATCCATCATGACACAGGGCCAAGCAGGAATCAAATTTAAATTGCGTTTTGCAAAAGACAAAGTTGCTGCATTTGCTTTTTTATACAATCAACACAAATATAAAGTCGAGTTTCTAGTGGATTTTACTTGTATGCCGATCAGATGATCGCTTCCAGACTCTCCGCCTTAACTGCATCGGCTGCACGGCGCAGTTCTGCCACCGTAGCGCCGGAGAGGATCTTGGCGTACATAGCCAAAATCAGCTGAGCCTGCGGGTACCGGACATCCAGCCCGGAGACCTCTGTCAGGACCTTTTGTGCCGTCTCCATACCCTGCTCCATACCCTCTGCCTCACGGATGTAGCGGTGAAGTCCGGCAGCCGCACCCACAGCAATGTAAGCCGGGGTCACGCCACATTCCAGCGCCAGTCTGGACGAGCCGATCAAACGGTCATCTGCTGCCAGCTTACGACCCGGATCGCCGCCTACACGGGCACAAGTATCCATGAGAGCCGCATTGGTAAAGCGACGCAACAGGTCGGTGATGTGCATAACAATATCTTCATAGGCAACGCCATACTTTTTGGACAGAGCCATGGCACTTTCCAGCATTGCGTTCTGCACCAGGATCCGCACATCCGCCACATCAACGGACTGGTAAATGTACTCCAAACCCAGCAGGTCACCCAGGTAAGCGCAGGTGGCGTGGCCCATATTGTGGACATAGAGCTTGCGCTTGATGTAGAAATCAAAGGGTGCGAAGGGCACCATGTTCTTGATCTCGGGAACATCGCCCTTGAAGGCAGCCTTATCGGTGGGCAGGAAGCCGTACCGCTCCACACACACCCGCATAGGCTCGCCATCCTTCATCTCCTCAGTCTGCACCGGGACCATACGGCCGATGGACGCCTCCACCAAGCCCACAGTGTAGTCAAACTTAGCCTTCTCTGCCTCCGTCAGCTGCTCCTTGATCATGCCCTCCACCACAAGGTTGGCATCCATCAAATTCTCGCAGACGATGATGTTCAGCGGCTTATCCCCCATGGCCCAGCGCTTGCGCAGACCAGCCACGATGTTGGGAACGATGAACTTCAGGATTCGGGCGCCCACCGCGGTGGCCATGATATCGCAATTGGCAATGGCATCGGAGGCAGCCTCGGTGTCGTTACCGTTGACCGCCGTAACATTTTCCACCAGCACATCCTCATGACAGTTGCTGGAAACATAGCGGATGGGGTAGCATCCCTTCTCCTGCAGGTGCTTCACCACAGGCTCTGCCACGTCGATAAAGGTCACCCGATAACCGGACTGACTGAGCAGTGCTCCAATAAAGCCGCGGCCGATATTTCCGCCGCCGTACATGACTGCATTCATGATCATTCCTCCTTAACGCAAATCGTTATAGACCTTCATAGCCTCTTCCACAGTACGCATACCCTCGGTGGCACCAGGCTGGGACAAGGAGCAAGCTGCAGATGCGGTGCCCAGTTCAATGGCAGACTTCAGATCCATGCCCTTCCATGCGCCATACAGAACACCGGAGCAGAAAGCATCGCCTGCGCCCACCGTACCGGCGATCCACCCGTCAGGCAGCTTCAAGCTGGTGACCTCCACCAGATTGTCATTCTCATCCAGGCCGCAGCCGATCTCCGGGCAGTGAATGACCGCCCAAGTGGAAACGCCCAGCTCCTTCATCTTTTTCAGAGCCACCGGCATATTCTCCTTCAGCAGCTTGCCTTCCTCTGTGCGCAGCTCCACACCGGTGGTGGCCTGCGCTTCCGCCTCGTTGATGATGCAGTAGTCGGTGTAGCGCATAGCCGGGCAGACTAGTCTCTTAAATCGCTCGCCAGCCTCTGTTACCACATCGATAGAGGTCTTGATACCGTGCGCCTGGGCTGTATGGAGTAACTTAGCCATTTTTGTGCCGTACTGACTGTCCTCCTCGTCCAGGGTGTCCAGCAGCAGGATATAGCCGATATGGAGCATATCCACATCCAGATTGTCCCAGGGGATATCCTCCTCACAGAAGGCCGCATTGCCGCCCCGATAGTGGTAGAAGGTGCGCTGCTTGGTGATCTGATCCGCCATGACCAGGGTAAAGGAAGTCCCTCCCACCCGCTTGACATTGGTCAGGTCAATGTTGCTGTAGGCGCGCATTTTCTCCATAATGAAGTCGCCCTCCGCATCGTTGCCGGCACGGCCAAGGGCAACCAGGGGCATCTGGGGATCCAGCGCGGCCAGGTCGATAATATCGTTGCACAGGCAGCCGCCGGAGGACCGGGCAGCGTCACTGACGATGGTGGTCAGCTCGCCGGGCTTGGGCATACCGTTGATGGGATAAAGCAGGTCTACGATCATGTTGCCAGCTACGGCAATTCCTTTTTTGGACATATAAAAGCACGTCCTTTCGTGATATTTATTTTTCACAATAGGCGTTCCAGAAGGTCTCCAGCCAGCTTCTGGCCAGCTCCTCCGACGCAAAGGTCTGCACCTCCATAGCAGCGGCGCTTCCCGCCTCGGCACGAAGCTGTGCACAGCACGCCTGCGCCGGCTTGCCAAAGTGTTTCTCCAGCATACGGGACAGGTACTTCACATCCGAAAATCCGCTGACCACGCTTATGTCCGTCAGACACATGGTGGTATTGCGGATCAGCTTCAGGGCACGCTCAAAGCGCATACTACTGACATACTCCTGGAAGGTCATATTCAAGTTGTCGTGGATAAAATGGGACAGGTAGGTCTTGGTCACCTTTTCCTGCTTCGCCAGTTCCTCCAAGGTGATCTTCTCGCTGTAGTAGGTATCGATATACTCGGTGATCCTGCTCAGCCGGGCCATTTTCTTGTTGCGGGCCAGGTAAACTGCCTCTGTCATCTGTCGGTAGGGTACATAGGATAAGAGCTTGCTGTATAGCTGGCAAATGCTGCAGATACACCGCAGGCCATAGACATCGCTATTTTCCGACAGGTAATCCCGCAAAGCCTGGACCACCAGGCCCACGATCTCCCGACGTTTGTCCGGCGTTAAAAATACCGACAGGTCATTTTTTAGCAGCTCCAGATTTCGGAAGCAGGAGACGTACTCGCTGCAAAAGCTATTGGCTACCTGCAGGTAGGCGATCTTCACGCCGTCGCTGTCCGCGGCGATGATTTCGTGGGGCTCATTGGCATTGAACAGGAACAGTGAGCCACGGTGGATGGAAAAGGAATTGTCATTGACCCGGACGATCCCGTCTCCCTCCAGGGTCAGTCCCAGCTCAAGCGCGCTGTGGACATGGGTGTTGCGATTGACGATCTGGACCACATTTGCCTGAACATGGGTCAGCTTGGGATAGCCAACGACCTCATACTCGTCCTTGCGCAGACGATGTCCTGTCATGGATCTCATCTCCTCTTGAAATAGTACACGGGGGCCGGCCGAGGCCGGCCCCCTGCACTGTTTAACACAATGGGTTATGCCAAAGCACTTTCTTCCTTGCGGGTCCAGCCGCCGTCACCCATATAACCTGCGGGCAGAGCCGCCGGGATCTGGAAGGTAGACTCCAGCTGCACGACCTTTCCGGTCTGTGCACTACTGATAATGCTGTGCATCAGTTCAAACACGTGGAAAGCCATTTCCTTGCTTGCACGGTTAGGACGGTTCTTGACAATGGACCACGCCATTTCGGCTGCGCCGAGCCCCCGGGAATTCTCTGCATAGCCGTGGGTCAGGGGGAACTCCACTTTTTCAGACAGGGTCTTTCTGATGTAAACGGGATTGCCGAATTCATTGGGGTTGCCCATGTACAGGATACCTTCGGTACCGTAGATCTCCAAGCCGTAGGTCTCATCGAGGATGCAGTCGGAATTCATGTGCAGGGTGCCCAGCACGCCGTTCTCATACTGCATGGTAGCGGTGATGACGTTGGCGTCCTCCAGCTTGTATGCCTGGCCATAGTTGGGCGCGCCAACGCGGGTGTTGACCCGGTCGGGCTCGTTGATGGCGGTGAAGGCACTGACTGCCTTGACAGGACCCAGAATCGCAGCCAAAGCCGTCAGATAGTAGCCGCCCATATCGAAGCCGATGCCGCCACCGCGCTTGCACAGGTGGGTCAGGAACTCACCGTAGATGCCGTAGTTGCGGCTGATGGATGCGCGGCAGGAAACGGGCTTGCCGATCAATCCGGACTCTACGATGTACTTGGCGGTCTGGACAGAGGCGCCCAGGAAGGTATCAGGTGCAACGCCCAGATACAGGCCCTTGGCATTAGCCAGCTCCACCAATTCCTTGCCCTGCCACAGCTCTACGGCGATCATTTTCTCGGAAAAGACGTGCTTGCCGGCCTCCAGGCACTGCTTGATGACCGGATAGTGGGCGGCGGGGATGGTCAGGTTGATGACCATATCGATGGAGGGATCTGCGCAGATCTCATCGGTGGTCATGGCCTTGCAGCCGTACTTCTCAGCCTTGGCCTGGGCAGCAGCGGGATACAGGTCCGTGCAGGCAACCAGCTCCAGGATCTGGAACTTGCCGCTCTGAATGTTGGACATATAGATATCGCTAATGGAGCCGCAGCCGATCACAGCAACTCTGATCTTATCCATAGGATTTACCTCCTGTGATCTAAAGTTACAGAGAGAGGATGATCTGACGGATGTTCTCGGCGACCTGGTTGATCTCCTCGGTAGTGGAGTTGATGTTGATGCCGGTGCCTGCACCCAGGCCCTTGTCCACAACGCCCACGGAGATGTTCACAGCACGCTCCAGAATATCGTCAGTCACAGGCAGCATGTGCTTGGCATAGGTGCGATCTGCCTGATGGAAGGGATGGGCAGCGGTCCAGGTCTTCTTGTCCAGGATCTGCTCCATGTTGCTGTACACGTGCCAGCCGGAGCGGGCAATGACGGAGGTGCCAGCCTTCTCGCAAAATGCTGCAGCCTTCTCCTTGGTATCGAACAGCAGAGTCAGCAAGGTGCCGCACTCACCTTCGTCGTTAATAGTACGGAAGCCAACACCGGGCAGGCCCTGGAGCTGAGACTTCAGCAGGGCCTTCTTCTGACGCAGGATCTCCAAAACGCCAGGCAGCTTGCGGCCCTGTGCCACAGCAACGGCACCGGACAGCTCGTTCATGCGCATGTTCATGCCGACAATGGAACGGTTGCCCACCTCAACGCCCATACGGGAGGGCTTGTGGCCCTGATCGTGGAATCCGAAGGCACGCTCGTACAGGCTCTCGTCGGAGCAGCCGACAAAGCCGCCGTCGCCGGTGGTAATTGTCTTGAATACGTTCAGAGAATACGCGCCCATGTCGCCGATGGTACCACAGGCCTTGCCCTTATAGGAGGCACCCACAGCCTGGCAACAGTCCTCAATGACGTAAAGGTTGTGTTTCTTTGCGATCTCCATGATCTTGTCCATCTTACAAGGGTTACCCAGCATGTGAACAGGCATGATCGCCTTGGTCTTGGGCGTGATCAAAGCCTCGATCTTGTCAGGGTCAATGGTCAGAGAATCGTCGATCTCAGCCAGCACGGGGATGGCATTCATCATGACGATGGTGGAGATGGATGCGATAAAGGTGTAGCCGGGAACGATGACCTCGTCACCCATGCCGATGCCCAGAGCTGCCAGGCAAGCCATCAGAGAGCTGGTGCCGGCATTTGTGGCAACCACATACTTGTGGCCCAGCTGCTCAGCCATTTCCTTCTCAAAGGTAGCAACCTTACCCTGGAAGCCATCAACACCCAGTGTGCCATAACGGAACAGCGCACCGTTATCGATAACATCCAACAATTCCTTCTTTTCTTCTTCGCCTAGTACGTAAGATCCGGGACCGCCAGCCATAACAAATTCCTCCGTAAATGAAATTTTTTTGTTTTTCGGACAGGTCTGCGTGTTTGCGTCAAGGTTTTCCATCTAAAAGCAGACCCTTTTGCCCATACACAATATCACGGTCTAATAATAAGTGACTTTTATGCTTTATTCAATCCATGTATTTGCCAAAAATCCCGGGTTTAATTTATAACTATTGCCAATTCTGACAGTCCATATATCCATGCATATTTTCGTAATATTTTTTGTTTTCCTGGTTGATTTCCGGCTTTATCCTTTATTCTTTGCCGGATAAGTTGGATTTCCTTTTATTTTTATTTAATCTCGCCCACAAATGCGCTAACCGACAATGTTGCGCTTTTGCATGATAACGGGGTCAAAAGAAAAACCCGAATGGGCTTCCATTCGGGTTTTTGCACGTTATTTTGGCAAGTGGCGCAGTACCCGGCCGGCGCGGGCACCTGTATGCTGTCCCTCAGCAATCACCGGTGTGCCGTTGACGATGACATAATCCATGCCGGTGCAGTACTGCTTCGGCTCTGCAAAGGTGGCGTTGATCTTCAGCGCATCCAGGTCAAACACGTTCACATCGGCATAGAAGCCGGGCATCAGGATGCCCCGGTTCTCCAGCCGGAAATGGGATGCCGGACGAGAGGTTGCCTTGCAGACCGCATCCTCCAAAGAAATGGCACCCAGCTCCCGCACGTAACGGACAAAGAAGTAGCACATGGACATGTAGTCCTGGATATTATTTCGGGTAACCAGAGGGCCATCGCTGCCATCGGTGCAGACGCGGCTGTCGGTCTGCCACAGATAAATCGGGTCCTTGATCACGCTGTCGATCATGGTCTGCTCATGGAACATGGTGCCCTGCATGGTGACGGTCCTGGCCTGGGTCAAGTCCGGTGCGGCTGCCATTACATCCAGATAGCAGTCCACAGGTGCCTTATTCCACTTCTTGACCAGCTCCTGAAAAGGTGTTTGGGCAACCTCCGGCCAGTATGGTGGCAGCAAGAACAGCAGTCTGTCCCACTGGCCGTTACCCAGGAAATACCAGTAGCGGTTCAGATCATTGCGAACCTTCTCCCGCCCCTCCGGATCCGCCAGGGTCTGCTGTGCCTTCTCCCATCCCTCGGCATATAGCCAGGGGGGCAGCATAGCCAGCGCATTTCCGGTGGCAAAGCAGGTGGGCAGCATATCGCAATAGACGTTCAGATGTTCCTCTTTCCGGGCATTTTTGAGCATATTCATGCCCTTTTCCAGGTAATCGTTGGGTACACCGTTGTCGTACTTCACATTCAGATGGGATACCATGCCCCGCATGCCGGTCTTGCGGATCACATTCAAAAACTCCTCAATGGCATCCAGCAGATGGTAGCTCTCGTCCCGCATGTGGGTGCAATAGATCGCATCATATCGGGCAGCGATCTGTGCAAGCCGTTCCACTTCCTCCGGTTGGCTGAGCACCCCCGGATCAAACTCCAGACCGGTGGAGAAGCCAATAAAGCCGGCATCCATAGCCTCCTGCAAAAAGTCTGCCATGACCTGAAACTGCTCCGGGGTATAGTCGGTGGTCCGCAGGTCTGCGAGTACCCGCAAATCGTTATGACCGCACAGCCATGCGGTGTTCATGGAAGTGCCCATCTTCTCCGCCTTATCCAAAACCGCGGCCATAGCACCCTTAGGGGCGGCGGAGCTGTTATAATCATACACACACTTGATATCATCACCTGCTGGGTCAAAGGGCAGTCCGTTCAGGCCGTTGCGCATGGAAAAGCCGCAATTGCCCACGATCTCCGTGGTGACACCCTGGCGCACGGCTGACTGGCACAGGGGATTTCCAAACAAATTCATGTCCGAATGGGTATGTGAATCAATAAAACCGGGGGTCACATACTTGCCGGTCGCGTCGATCTCCAAAGGCGCATGGACAGCCTTCAGATCCCCGATATAATCGATCCTGTCGCCGACGATGGCGATGTCGGCAAAGTAGCCGGGCTTGCCGGTACCGTCAATGACCGTACCGTTTCGAATAATAATGTCCGGCTGCCCGGTGTAAAAAGCCATAACCATTCCTCCTGTTTGTTTATAGCTACCAAGAGTTTATCACACCACCAATGGGTTTTCAAGATAAAAAGGCGGGATGCGACGCATCCCGCCTTTGCGTATTATCTCAGAGGATAGTCCTCCTCAAACAAGGTATGCCACAGAAGATAGATCGCGTCCTCATCTGTGACCGCACCGCTGCAATCCACATCGCCGTTCTGACTGAGGGGATAATCTTCCTCGAACAGGGTATGCCACAGAAGATAGATAGCATCCTCATCGGTAACCGTGCCGCTTTCGTCGAAATCGCCTTGAATGTGCCAGTAATCCCTATCAGCCATAGGGTAGGCTGTGCAGAACTCTGCCGTGCTGTAGGTATCCTCCCTGACGTGTTTGGCGAAGCTGTCATCGCACTGCAGGAAGTATTTATACTCCTCTGCGCCCGCATCCCAGGTGCTGTCCAGGTTATAATACCTGTCACCCAGCTTTACAATGTTCCAGGCATGTCTTGCAGATCTACTGATACCGGCAACAAACCGGGCATCCAGGCCCAACGCCAAGGCCAGCCGGTAAAGCAAAACCGCATTGCCCTGACAAACAGCTCTTCCGTTGATAAGTGCCCCATAGGCAGTATAAACCTTCGTATCACCCAACGCCGCACCTACATGGTCATAGGTCACATTTTGGCAGATGTAGTCGTAAACTGTGCAGATCTTCCGGTAGTCACCGGCATCCTCCAGATCCAGCTCCTCCAAAAGCTCCGCCACCGCCCGGTCTACCGCTTCTTCTTCCTGCGCCGTGGTGTAGTACTCTACGGTATAGGTCAAGGTGTACAGGTACATGCCGTCCTGCTCTTCATAATTCCAATCGATGCTGCAGCCGCCGCACTGCCACTTCAGGTAATCGCCTTGGTTTGGTACACCGGTATGGGCAAAGGCTTCAAAAAACAGTTCCCTTGGCACCGTATCGGATTGCTCGTCAAGTGCGAGATAAACTGTGATCGGGCTGGCACGGAGCGTCATCTGCTCACGCAGCTCCCCGGCTGCCGATTCCACAGTAGTGTGATAATGTGACAGATCGGTCACTTCCGTGCCCTCGGCAAACACCGTCTGCCCACACAGGCACAGCAGAATTGACAAGCACAGCATCGCCGCCAACGTTCGGCGGAATTTCAATTTCATGATCCCACACTCCTTTGCAGGATCGTCCTGCAGTTAAGCATCGGTTGCTATCTTCTTTCTCTTTACGATCAGCACGGTGACCAGCACCGCTGCACAGGCAACCAGCACGCCCAAGCCGACCAAGGTCAGCACTAGGTTCAAATCCACCGGCTCCTCTGGTTCCTCCGGTACAGGAAGCCTTTCGATAAGTTCTTCCCTGGTCGCGCCACATTCTGCGCAGGTATAGGTGTTAATACCCTCTTCCTGAACGGTGGCCTCCTTTGTGACTGTACCGGCATCCCACAGGTGCGCAGACTGCTGTCCTACAGCACCGCAACGACAGACGTACCAATGGTTTTCTGTGTCGGATGCCCATTCCTCACCGAATTCGTGAGGCTGGATGTTCTGCTTTTCGCCGCAGACACAGGCCTCCCAGTGGTTCAGCTCATCGCTGCCAAACTGGTCAAACACATGGTTTACAGCCTCTTCCTTGCCGCAGACGGTGCATACATTCTTATGACTGATGCCGTCCTCATTGGCATAGGCCTCAAACTTGTGGTCCGCCAAGGGCACTTTTTCCGTCTTTGTGACCTTACAAGCCGTGCAGGTCAGGAGCTTTTCGCCCTCTTCCTTGCAGGTGGCTTCCTTGGTGACCTTACCCTTGTCCCAGGTATGGGCCACGGTCTCTGTTTTATTGCAGACGGTGCAAGTCTGCTTGTGCTTCTTGTCGTCGACCTTGGTGGCCGTCTTATAGGTATGCTCGGTGGTCTTTTTCACCGTCTCGGTCTTGGTCGCCCCACAACCGGTACAGGTGATGGTCTTCTCGCCCTCATCCTTACAGGTAGGCTTCACCGTGACCTTACCCTTATCCCAGGTGTGGTTTGATGTCACTTCCTTCTGACAGACAGAGCAGGTCTGCTTATGCTTGCTGTCGTCGACCTTGGTGGCTGTTCCCAGGGTATGCTTGTCCGTCTTGGCCACCGGTTCCGTCTTTGTGGCATCACAAGCTGTACATTCAAAGGTCTTGACACCCTCTTCTTTACAGCTCGGCTGTTTGGTCACAGCACCCTTATTCCAGGTGTGGTTTGATGTCACTTCCTTCTGGCAGACAGAGCAGGTCTGCTTATGGGTAGTTCCGTCCACCTTGGTGGCAGAGCCAAGCTTATGGTCGTCAGTCTTGGCGATGGGCTCGGTCTTGGTATAGCCGCAGGTTTTGCAGCCCAGCCGCCGCTGACCTTCTTCCTTACAGTTCGGCTGCTTAGTCACATCCGAAATATCCCAGCCATGGTTTGCCGTATCCACATGTCCACACTTGGAGCAGGTGCGCTGGTGCTGGGTCCCGCTTGCCGGCTCCCAGCCGTAATATGTATGATCGCATGTGACCTTTACGGTTACGGAGCAGCCGCCGGCATTGGAGCCTGTGCCGCTGATGGTGTAGCTCTGGATGGGCGCATTGGCCTTGACCCGCAGGGTAAAGCTTCCCACGCCACCGGAATAGGCAGTCGCCTCTGAAAAGCTAAAGGCAAAGCCGTTTTTGAAGGATGCAAGCGTCGCGCCGGGAACACTGCAGTTTCCGCTGACCAGTTCGAAGGCCGCTGTATCGTAGCTCAGCTTCAGGCCCGCACTGGTGTAAGGTTCGCTGGCGGAAATACGAGCGGTAAACGTCACCGTATCGCCTCTTTGCAAGGTCGTACCGGAGGCTGACATACTAAATTGCGCACCAGCTGCAAATACCGGCACAGTCAGCACACCGACCAGTAGCAGACACAGCAGAATATTGATAATCTTTTTCATCTTTTCACCTCATTATCCATTTTGCGGCAGAGGATAGTCTTCCTCAAAAAGGGTATGCCACAAAAGATAGATCGCATCCTCGTCTGTGACCGTACCGCTACCGTCCAGGTCGCCGTTTTGATTCAGCGGATAGTCCTCTGCAAACAGGGTGTGCCACAACAGATAGATCGCATCTTCATCCGTAACTAACCCGTTACCATCAAAATCGCCAGGGACATAAGCAGCAAACACCGCTGTGTAGACCGTGTTTCCTTCACATGCCGTCACCGGCTTGTCCCAGCCCCGGAAGGTTGCTTCCTCCGCCACGCCCTCAGGTTTGGCAGGCGCGTCAGGCACGGTCACCGTTTCGCCGTAGTGGTACACCCCTTCGCCGAGGACCGCCCCGTCGGCATTTTTAAAGGTGACTGTATAGTCAATGTAGGTCGGCGTGTAGGTGGCAGTATAGGTGGCACTGCCGCAGCAGTCCACAACCGGCGCATCCCAGCCCGCAAAAATGTAGGTATAGGTCTTGTCTGCTGCCCGCTCCGGGACCGGCGGTTCCGTAACCGGGTCACCCTCCGCGTAGATCGCCGCAGAGATTACGCTGCCGTCCCAGTCCACAAACTGGACCATGTGGCCGCCCACAGCAACAACAAAGCTGAATTCGTAGCCTGCATACTGGGCTGTAACCGTCGCCTCGCAGGGGCCGGTCAGACTGTAATCTTTGACCATATCCATGGTCACGGACATAGCCTCCGCCGTGCCGTTGGCATAGGTCACAGCCAAAACGCTGCCTTCCAGTCGCAGCATTTGGTCCATGTTATCGTATTCGGTTTTCATGGGCAGCTCTAAAAGCTGAACGCCGGTAATATTGGAGCTGTCATATTTCACGTAATTCAGGCAGATCCAGTTCCCATCCGTCATCTTGCCCCAAGGCAGAGAGCCTTTGCGGTTCTCCTCCACAATGGTGATCCGGTCACCCTTGTTTTTCATACCCACCCGGCTGTAGGTCGTGCCCGGTCCTGTTCGGTAGTTGACGTTATTATCCGTCACCGTAGCCAATTTCGGGAAACCGGTATTTCCCTCTTTTTCCGGGAACTCCAACACCGTTTCCGGCTCTACCCATTTGGCATACAGGGTCTGTCCGTTGGACAGAGTCCCATCCAGCAGCTCCACCTTGGTCCCGGATTCCGTATACCAGCCCTCCAGGGCATAAACAAACAGGTTTCCGTCCTCATCCGTACCGGTGGGAATACTTGTAAAGTTTGCGCTAATGGGAATCGGGTTATTGGCATCGTAGCCGTAGATGCTGTAGGGGATCTCTCCGTCACCGCCATCCAGGAACACCCATTTGTAGTGACTTGGGATGCCGCCGGTGGTATTGGAGGCCTTATAGACACCGTTTATGTACATATTGGCCTCACTCAGCCGCCGCCGGATCAAGCCCTCCAAATATTTGCCGCCGGAACGGCTGTACAGGGACATGGTGTAGATAATATCCGCACCCTTTTCTCCGGCACGAACCGCTCTGTTCAGGTAGCCGGTCTCCTCCCGCATCCACGCACTTCCGCAATTGTAGGTGATGCTGACCAGCGCGTCAAACTGCTGCTGGGAGAGGTTCAGATTATACTTGGCCGCAAAGCTGTTGACATCGGTTTCAAAGGTCAGCAGAAATTCCTTAAGCAGCTTCTCCGCTGCCGCCTCTGTGATACCGTTGGCCCGGTATTCAGCCAGCTTGTTATCAGGGCACCGTGTGCCATAGCCCACGGTCCATTGTGTCACATCGTGGTAGGGGTATTTACTGAAGCCTTCCATGGTCTTGAGCACATTTACCATCTCCTGGGAGGACTTCATAACCGTTGCTGCCTCCGCCCGGGAAGGTATTACCGCTATGATCCCCAGCAGCATCAACGTGCACAGCATTGCGCTTGCCCATTTTTTAAGTCGCATCAATCCAGCACGCTCCTTTCTTGAATTACAAGGTCGATCGCTGTAGCTTTCTGTATATATTTGTAATTTTTTGTTTTCTCTAACAGATGTCGATAAAATCCTATTATCCATTGTGAATTATACTCTATTTCATTTCAAAATGCAACCAAATAAATTATTGCGGTAAATGAAAAGAATTAATTTAGAAAAAAGTGTTGACAAACTTTGTTTTCACAAGTATAATGAGTTTCGCGCGTGGACGAATAGCTCAGCTGGCTAGAGCATGGGCTTGACGTGCGGAAGGTCATAGGTTCGAGTCCTATATCGTCCACCAAAAAGAAAGACCACCCAATGGGTGGTCTTTCTT
>JAZNDJ010000077.1:0-33908 GCA_045588045.1 Faecousia sp. | reverse complement strand
AAAACCAGTAGTTGGAATACGCGTCCTTCCCCGTTTCCCCATAAACCAAGCGGCAGTCCTCTCTCAAGGTGTTGATGCCGTTGAAGGTGCGGTTGCGAATGTATTTCACATGGGCCTTGCACATATCGCCCCAAAAATATTTGCTGTCTTTTTCGTGGCCGTAAGAGTGTACATTCTTCCGCAGTCGTCCATAAATCTTCCGGACCGGACCGGAGAAACGGTGGGCACCCCAGTATATGTTTTCAATATTGTTACTGTGGTTGATGTGCAGGCTGGGATATTCTCCGAAAGCGCTGCGGAAATCCTCAAAGGCGGCCAGAGTTTCTTCCCGGAAGCAACCGCCGGAAGCGGCATTGTGAAACCCCAGCTCAAAGCCCCGTTCCTTCAGTTCCAGCAAGAATTCCCGATATTCCTCATCCTGCAGGCACTGACCCTTGTATACCGTATCCTTTGGTGGGTAGGCCCAGCAGGTCTTGGTGGTGAGGATTCCTTTTTGGTACAGATAATCGTAGACCGGCTTTACGTTTTGCACGGTTGCGCCGTCAGTATCGTCTACGATGGTAAAAGCGAAGTCGTGACCATTCGGCCATTTGATTTTTCTGCCCATGGCAACTCCCAAATTACAAAATTTCATTTTCCTTCCGGTGCTTTAAAATACGGGTGTAGTCCTCCACAAAGTCCACCTCAGCCCAGAAGGAGCCGGCAATATCATGTACATAGACATTCTCGCTGGCGGACAGATCGTACAGCACATTTTCCCACCACACGCTATGGCACTGGGAATGAATCATTTTGATCATGTGTTCTTTGTAGTGGCCTACGAAGCCGGCACCAAGCTTTGCCACACCAAGACATTCACCGGTAGTCTCCTCCACGGACAAGTCCTTGCCGTACTTTTTCAGAATTCCGTTTTCGTAGTTGTAGCGGTAATCTGCCTCAATAATTCGGGAAGAATCCGCCAAAAGCACCGGATTTTTATCCAGACCAATCAGGGTCTGAACAATGTCGGGCTCCAGATACACATCACCACTCATAACAATGGTGTCCTCGCTGTCGTCCAGATAGTCCCGGGCAAACCACATGGAGGCGATACCATTGGTCACATCGTAGAAGGGGTTATAAGCAAATTCCACATTCTTATCCTTCAGGGTATCCATGATGTGATCTGCCTTGTAGCCCACCGCCACCACGATCTGCTCCACGCCATGCTTGCGGAGCAGATCTACGGTATACTCGATGAGGGTGGTACCGCCGATGTCTACCATGCACTTGGGCTTTTCTTCTATAAAGCGGCTGATGCGGGTTCCCATACCGGCCGCAAGAATAATTGCTTTCATAGAGGTCGTCTCCTTATTGCTTATATTTGGCACTCAATGATGTCATGAATGGGTTTTTGCTTCTCCAGGGGCGGAAGCTGCATATAATCGCCATAACAATCCGTGAGAATCTTGTCGTAAGTTCTTGGAGCAGGATACTGTTTTCCCTCAAATTCCACATGGATCAGGTCCTCAATGCTTTCCTCGCGGAACACAGGCCAGTATCTGCCCCGATGGCACAACTGATTATAATGCTTTAAGGGCAAAAAGTTAAAACAGCGCATGAAGAACTCTGTAAACGCTCTACACAAGCCTAAAGGCATTGCAGAATAAAGAATATCCTTCAGCTTGTTGCCCTCATTTTTACCCGCACCCCGGATTTTGTAATCCCGAATCGCCTGCAGCTTAATGAGAATGGCGGTCTGCAGCCGGTATACTGGTTTCCAAATCTTATCCAGCGGAAAAATATCGATGTAAATACAGTGGGACAGAGGCACCTGGGAGAATACACCCTCTACGAAGCGGGTTCCCCGCTTCTCAATTTTCAAAATGGAAAGCGGGCACTGTTTCTTCGTGTAGTAGTCCTCGGGGAAATAGGTCTCGGGGAGTTGGGTCTTAATAACTTTCTTGAACTTCTTGAAGTTTTTACGGGTCATCCACAGGTCGATGTCATCGTCCCAGGGAATAAAGCCCTTGTGCCGTATCGCACCCAGCAGAGTACCGCCGGACAGGAAATATTGAATGCCGTTGCGCTTGCAGATGTCGTCTACCGCATCCAGAATCTCCAACTGGACTTTGTGGATGTCCTGAAGGGGGACACCGCAAATCTCATAATCATGCATGTTTCTTACTCCCCTGTAATACTTCTTCATACACCCGAGCGAGTGCCTGACCAGCACGCTTCCACTGATATTGCCCGATAACATGATCATAGCCGGCCCGGGTGATGCGAGCATGGTCTTCCGGATTCTCTATTGCGTAAAGGATCCGCTCCGTGATCTGCTCTATGTTATGCGGCTCAGCCAAATAGCCGGTTTGCTTGTCGGTAATGACCTCATCAATGCCGCAGCCCTTGATCCCCAAAGCCGCTACCCCGGACGCCATAGCCTCTAGGTACACGCAGCCAAGCGATT
The DNA here is from genome assembly GCA_045588045.1 of Faecousia sp. Classification (GTDB taxonomy): domain Bacteria; phylum Bacillota; class Clostridia; order Oscillospirales; family Oscillospiraceae; genus Faecousia. Next base: position 31,459 of record JAZNDJ010000077.1, on the reverse strand, counting down.
CAAAATAGGACGGCATGATATAGAAATCTGCCTGACGGATTTCCCGGGCCACCATATCGTAATTCTGCGCCCCAAGGAATTCCACCGACTTCGCTATCCCCAATTCTTCTGCCAGTGCCTGCAGCCGTTCCTGTTCCGGACCGACACCGACGAGGCGCAGCCGCAAGGACCGGCCATGGGCGACTATTACTTCCCGGGCAGCGCGCAGCAGATATTCATGGCCCTTAATGGCAATGAGATTGGCCACACAAACAATGGTGAATACCTCGTTGTGTTTTTCCTCGGCGGGGTAAAACAGCGCAGTATCTACGCCGTTGTACACCGTATATATTGCTTCCTTATCAATCTTTTGCCGAACGATTTCCCCAACCTTACGACTGACACCCACTACAGCATCGGCATGCTTGGGGATCCAACGCTTGTGGTGCCCCGAAAACTTTTCCAACCAAGGGTGGGCCACATAGTAATCCCGGTACACATTCAGCCCATGGTAATGCATGACGGAAGGAACGCCCGACTTCTTCGCTGCCCGGATCACATCCTTACAGATCTCCGCAGAGCTGAAATGAATGTTTACCAGATCAGGCTTTTGATCGTTCAAAATCTGCCGGACACGGCCGGAAAATCCGGGACTAACCAGTCCCAAAAGGCCCTTGATCCTGCCTCCGGTATAGCCCACATGGAGGATATGGAAGCCGCGATATTCGGTTTCGGTCACTGTGCCGTCAGCCAAGGAAGCGTTGGGCATCAAAATGTCCACAGTATATCCCTGCTCCCTCAACGCCTCAAACAGCTGAAGCAAAAAGATGCAGTAATAAGGTTTCTCCTCGCTGGGGAACAGGGTCGTAACCATCAGAACCTTTTTATTTGCAGCATTCATCCTTCATCCTCGAATAGATATTTTTTTGCTTGATGGGCTCTGCATAGCTGCAAGGGCCCGCCTCTTCGAAGAGATCTCCCCGGTTTTCCAAAAGCTTTCGGGAGAACGCGACCAGCCGCTCTGCAGCGGTTTGGGCATTCCAAAATGATGCGATGGTTTTTCGGGCGCTCTCTCCTGCCCGGTAGCGCAACTCGTGAGAATCCAGCAACCGGGCACACATATCGGCCAATTGGGATACGTTGCCACTTTCATAGATAAAGCCGTTTTCCCCGTCCTTGACCAAGAAGGGCACGGCGCCCATAGCATGGCTGGCGATCACGGCGCATCCGCTGTCCATGGCCTCGTTGACCACGCAGCCCCAGCCTTCACCGTAGTCGCTGGTAGTAACAAAAATGGATGCTTGTGCCATTTCCCGGCGAACAGTTTCATTGGGAACATCACCGCAAAGAGTTATGCAATCGCGCAGATCATAACGATCCACCAGTAATTCCAGCTGTTCCTTCATGGGGCCATTGCCCAGCAGCTTGAGCTTAAATTGATACCCTCGCTCCTTCAGCGTTTTTGCCGCCAACAGCATATCATCCGGGTGCTTCCAATCCAGTAACCGCCCCACCCAAAGAATGGTGCTGGGGTGCTTTTCTGCCATCAGCTGAGACAGTTGAGCAGTCTGTGTTTCCGGGAAATAGCCCCACTTCAATGTACGGCCCCGGTAGTTGCCAAGGATGGCCGCATCTCCGGCGCAATAGCCGCCGGCACACAGAAGCCAAGGTCTATACTTTTGGTATCTGCCATGGTGCAACCATGTTCCACCGATGACCCGGAGCACATTTTTCAGGGTAATACCATTTTTATAAAACCGTTCCAGATACACTAACACCGGCTTCTTAGCTTGCAATCGGGAGCGGACAACCTGCAGGTCCACACCGCCCAATATCACAATGTCTGCAGCGAAAAGCAGCCCATCACAGAATTCCTTTTCGTCGTGGTAAAACCGCAGATAAGGGAAATCCTCACTCTGGACGGTTTGACCCTTGATATTCCAGGAAGTCTCCCGGTGGGAGAACTGTATAAAATAAAATTCTTTTACCAGGCTGTATAAGCTGTTGCACAGGGGAATCTGATGGGATGTCAGCCTAGTTGAGAGAAATACGATCTTCATTTTTTTCTCTTTGATTCATGTAATTGGCAAGGAGCAGGAAGGAAGAAACATAGATGTACATTCCCATGCCCGTGGCATACATGCTTGCTTCCGCAGTTCCCATAAGGGTCATACACATAAAGCCTGCCAAGGCAAACATAGCGGCCTTTGTATTACAGGAATCGTTGACCTCCCTCATAATTCTGTATATATAAACCAGGAAAAGAACCAGACCTACCGTTCCGTAGGCGGCCCACATATCAATGTGTGTGTTATGCAACTGGAAGGAGCCGGAGCCTCCGCCAATCACCGAGTACGCACCAAACAAGGGATACTTCCCAATAACTTCAAAGGCAGCTGTCCAAATACTAAAACGGGAAGTAATAGGTTTTCCGTCCGATACCAGTGTATCAGAAATGCTCTCGGCGACCAGACTGTTGGAGATCAGATACATATAGGCAAAGGCAAAGAGCAGCGGGAACAAATCCACTACAAGCAATTGCCACTTCTTGAATTGACATTTCTTTGCGAGAATACACACCACGCAAAGTATCGCGGCATAACCAATATTAAACCATATGTTTCTGGAGCCGGTCTGGAACGCAAGATATACCAAGCATCCGGTGATCACCATAAGAATGATTCTCCAAGAAGTCTTTCTTACCAAAAGTATCGTAACTACCGACAACACAGCACTCATAAACAGCCACATGCCGGCAAAGTTAGGGTTGCTGAAGAACAACCAAAGGGTCTGCTGCATATAGGCACCCGCCGCCCGGCTGCGGAGGATATAGACCAAGGAGACAATGAGATTGGACCCCAGCAAAACTCCGACCGTGCGGTCTGCCACCCGTGTCCTTACCGCGATATAAAAGGAAAAAAGAGTGGTAATATAGATAATAAACTTCTTCAGATAGGCAAAAGAAAGTCCGCCCTGCAACACACTGAGCAGGCCTGTCAGCACAAGGAACATCAACAGGATCAACGTATTCGCAGAGTATTGACTTACCCTTTTTCGCAAGCACAACAAAAGACAGGCTGCCATAATCAGGAAAGATACATAAAACAAAAGGGATGTAATATCAGACATTTCATATACTGTGGTTATGGCGATGCCGGCACAGCAGATAATGTTCAGACGCCAGAATTTATTCAGCAGGGCATCCATTGAGTCGCCTCAACTCCTCGCTCATTACTGTTTCTCCATTACCCGTTGATATAATTGGATGAGCTCGACCGTGTTTTTGGTGTAATTGAAATTTTCATCCACACGAGTTCGACAGTTTTCAGGAGAATACCGTTGCGGATGGTTCTTGATCTGCAGGATCGCATCCACCATTCCATTCGTATCATAGGGCGCAACACTAAGACCACAGGTCTCATCGGCGATCTCCTTACAGGAGGTGGATGCATACACCACTGTGGGTGTGCCACAGGAAAGGGCCTCGGCTATCACCTTGCCAAAGGTGTCCTCCAGAGAAAAATGCACATAGACCTGGGAGGCGCTGTAAAGCTGTGCCAGCTTGACTGTATCAGATACATAACCAACATGGTAAACATTCTTCCCTGCAAAGGGCGTGTCCACATTGCCAACGATCACGAATTGAACTTCATCGCCCAAACGTTCCATGATCCGGGCTAACTCCTGATATTTTTTACTGTCCTTGCCCCAGGAAACGGCAGCGCAAATCACCGTAAATTTATCCGTAGGGATGCCATACTGCGAGAAAATATTTTCCGGGTAAGGCTTGAATACATCCATATTGATCCAATTATAGATTCGCAAGACATCCCGATTGCCCAGGAAGGAACGTTTCGCCTGGGCTGCTGTCCAATCAGAAACACCTACCACAGTCAGATTCTGCAGACTACACAACCACTTTTTCTTGTCGCGAAACATCTTCTTCGAAAAATCAAAGAACAAGCTTTGGGGATACTGCTTTACCACCTGCTTGCTGCACTTTCCGCATTCCTTTAACCAGCCATCGCAACCATTCACCGTGTAATGGGGGCATTTCCCTGTAAATATCCAGCAGTCATGAACATTGAGGATTACCGGCTTTCCAGATTTCTTCAAGTACCGGAAGAGGATGGGTAAATTCACATAAAAGGCATGCAGATTCCGAAGATGGATCACATCAGGATCATACTTGCGGATGAAACTTACCAGCCGCAAGGTGGCAAACACGGAGAAATAGCCGCAAAGGCCGGTGATCCTGCCCATGATGTTGTGGAAATAATACTCTGCCTTGGTACCTATTTTATAGGCGTTGGGGGTATTCCGCCGGGGGCCAAAGCCGTAGGCGGTGACACATTGACCGCCGGCGGCCTCTACCGCCTTTTCCACCTCAAAACAGGTTCTTCCGGTACTGCGTTCAATATAAACACTGTTGATCTGAAGTACTTTCATTTTCAAACTCACTCACACTTTTTTGTAAGATATCTTTCATCCTTCGGGCGTTTGTCTTTGCGTTGTGATGTTGCGCCGCTTGCTGCAGGGCTGCTTCAATATAGCTCTCCCGCAGTTCCCGGGAGTCGATCAGTTCCCGGATCCGGGGATACAGGTCCTGCGCGTCTTCAATCACACAGCCCAGTCCATTTTCTTTAAAATACCGGACGCTGGCTACCTCACAGGAGCCATAGACAATACTGCAAACACCACTTGCCAGCATATCGGCAATTTTGGTGGTAAAAGCATACTTTAAGTCCACCCGATGCCAGGGGGATTGATTCTCCATATGGAGCACAAAATCACTTTGCCGGATCACTTCCTGCAGCTGATCGTACGGCAGAGCGCCATAGAGAACAATACCATTTTCCTCGGTCAGCTCCTTCATGTGCTCACCGGTGGAGGTGGTATACACATCAATATGGCTACCGCACTTCTTCACAGCACGGCCCATTTGCACCAGCGGCTCACAGCGGCCCACGGTCTGACCCAGATTGCCTCCGTAAACGAAGCGAACGCCGCCCTCGCCAAAGGGCCTCGCAGCTTTTTGGGGAGTCAAGGGAGTGGCCTTCATGATGGTGCAAGAGGGTGTATCAAAACATTTGTCGTGGTCTTGTTGCAGGGCATCGCACAGATACACGCACATAGACGCCCGCTTCATCATTTTCTCAAACTGCCGGGCGAAATCCCAGCGATAAAGCCTATAAATGAAAGACTTCTTTTCGTAAGGCTTTAAGTAATAGGCCTCGGATTGATGGACCAGCAGAGGAAGGTTCAATTTCTGGGAAAGCTCCACTGCCAGCTTAAGTAAATAGGAAAAATCTCCCGGCTGGACCAGGATCGCCTGGGGGGCAAATTCCTTGATCCACGCCTTAAAATCCGGGGTGTTCCAAAGGCGGGTGCTCCACACCAGATTACGCAGCAGCATGGCAAAGTCCCGATGGGCATGGTCGCCCCTGCTGTCCGCAACGGCGCTGTTACCCTTTTGGATGCCACCGTCGGCGTCTCGTTCCAGTGTGACCCGGCGGCCCACCTTAGTTCCGACCGGATGCCGAAGCTTTTGCACCAGTTCTTTATCCGTCACACAATAAAAACGATTGCACACAGGAATATCCGGGGTCATTTCCTTGATATAAAACTGAGCCACACATTCTGGGTCATATTCAGATAAATAAGCAGCCAGAGTGCTTCCCATGGAGTTGGAGGCAGTAAAGGAAGTATGGCTGATCACGAGCACTCTTGGTAAACCCTTCATTTACATGGCCTCCTTCGTTTTCAGTGGTTTCGGTATTCCTCGATTCCTTTCCAATAACAATTCAGAATATCCGAGAACTTCATTGTGCAATCCTTCCGCCTTGAAAAACGGTAGGCACTGCGAACAGCTAACAACCGCGCGATTTGCGGATATGTAGCCGCAAATATTTTGCCGGTGACTGTAAAATATTTCTCATTGTGACCTTCAAACCAGGATGAAATTGCTTGATCAATGCCCGCAATAACTACCGGCGAACGGAAAAAACCGATTTTAGCATTGATCAGCTTCTGCAGGAATATGGTATCCTCGCCGCAATAATTTTCCGTGCCCGGGCCGAAATCCTCACGAAAATACACGTTGTTACGGATCAATACATCTCTCTTGATAACCAGTCCCCAAACACCGCTTCCACCCATATTTTGACGGGTCGCCGGGCCAAACTTCTCAATTTGCCCCATGCTGATTTTTCTGGTTTGTGATATATCATATAAGTTAAACTTGATTGCATCTGCTTCCGGGTGGTCAGCAAACTCAGCTTGGATCATCTGCTCATAGCCGTCTACAAAAACCAGATCATCATCAGAGAACAGAACATATTCTGCCGTTGAGTGACACAAGGCGATGTTACGGTTCCTGCTGGTTCCCCTTGTATTTGTCGTAACCAGCTTTACGGTGTGGCCGTTTATCTCCTGCTCGACATAAGCGTTGCTGCTGGCCTGATTGGCGATCACCGCATCGGTCTGCAGATTCATCTGCATAAATTTTGAAAAGTCAGACTGGTGCATAGTGGTCACTAACACTTCCAATTTCATATATCCACTCCTGAACTGCTGATTTTATATAAGGTAATTAACCCTTACCCACATATTCCGTATAGTTCTTTTTCGTATCGAACATAAAGGCATGGACCGCCGCCTGCTGCGCCTGCTTGGAGGGCAACTTCATATAGTCACCGTAGCGGTAGGCAAGATACTCCCGGATCTTCTCACTGCCCAGTAGCGCCGTATCCTCAAAAGGAATGTCCACAGGAGAATCAAAGAAGGATTTGTCAAATAGGCCACTGCGGAATTTTGCCGGGGTAATCCAATAGCAGTACTTGAAATTCTCCTGACGATGGTCAAAACTGTAGATATGGCGGTAGGCGGTTTTCACCATCCATTTACAGGGCAGAAATTTCAGCAGCTTCAGCACCCGCGCCTGGCCCTTGGTCTTAGGCCTCCACCCCCGCTGAGAAAGAGCATAAAGCGTGACGAACTTGGATTCCAAGTATACAAGCTTCTGGATCAGCTTATTTTCGGGCACCTTGTGAAGGATCATAATATCCACATAGATGCCATGGTGCATATCGGTACGGTCCTTAAACACCTCTTCGATAAAAGTGGTACCATTCATGCGGATCTTGGCATATTCCAGGTAATTCGGTGTCGTGCGCCACTCCTGCAAAACGAACTGCTCGTTGTTTTGCTTTTCGAAGATTGCCTTGAATTTGGCGTACTGATCCGGGGTCATGAAGATATCCAGATCATCATCCCAAGGAATGAAGCCACCGTGACGCACTGCGCCAAGGGCTGTGCCGCCCATAATAAAGTAGACAATGCTGTGCTCCCGGCACAAAGCATCTATGTACTTCATAATTTCCAGTATCTTATCCTGCACCTGCCGGACAGATTGGACTTGATCCATGTTCTTCACCACACTAAAATTTCTTGGCCAGATAGTAAAAACGGCTCATAAGCGCTTTCATAAAGGGAAACTTCAGCAGTAGCTTTGCCGCGCATTTCACCGTCTTAAAGACCGCGCTTTTGATCACATACTTTACAGCGGAGTTAGTCCAGCGGTGGGGATGGGTGCTGATGATGTTGCCCTCTTCCTCGCTCAGCGCGCACATCAGCGCATCCAGGTCCCTATAGGGGGTGTTTTTCTGGCTGCTGGGAGTAATATCGTTGTTGATGGGATCAAAAATATGCTTGAAAAGCCGGCCTGCATCGGAAAAATAACGGTATTGAGTCTGGTATTTTTCCGGATAGTTTACCATGATGTCCGCAAGAGCCGAATATTGCGCCTGAACTTTTTCACTGCGGAAAAAGTCCCGGTTGGACGTGTAGCCCACCCGTTCCACCACTGGATTTCCGTGCTGGCAAACGGTGGTTACGGAAAAACCCCTATCTTCAAAACGTCTGCGGTTGCTCTCAAATTCTTCCATTGCTGCATCCAGATCACCCTTGCAGCTGTCCATTACATCATAGTGGTAGGAAATCTCATGGCCCATATCCTGCATTTTCTGCAAGAGACTTACATTTTCTGGTTGTTCCAGCAGATATGCCTGCACATAATAACTTCCCCGGTGGCTGTATTTTTCTTCGATACATGCCATGCGGTAAGCGTTGGGAACATTGGTTTCCACATCGTGCTTCAGCACCAGATAGCTACAGGAATCCGGGGTCACTTCCCTTGCAGGAATGCTCTGATAGCCGGCCTGCCTCAGCCTTGCGCAGAAGACTTCCCAGCGTTTGTAAGTGAATATCATTGGTTATTCAGCCTTTCCCGAAGAATGCTGGATGAAATGCCGTCGGTATGGTCCAGATACACCACGCTGCATCCAACGGTGGCAAATTCCTTTTCATACTGCTCCCATGCCGGAGACCCTTTCCAGTCAGATCCCACGAACACGGCATCCGCACCGTATTCCCTCACCGGGCGTAGCTTATCCATATCGCTTTGCAGCACCACCCTATCCACATAGCGAATGGCCTCCACAACAGCTACCCGCTCCGCTTCGCAGATAATGGGCAGCTTGTTCTTCCTGGCCATGCATAGCGCATCCGTAGTCACACCAACAATAAGATACTCGCATTGCTCCTTTGCCCGGCGGATAATGTTCAGGTGGCCTATGTGAAACATATCAAACACGCCGGTGGTGTAGCCCACCTTATATTTCTTTTCCATGGTTACACCTGCTTTCTTGCAAATTTCTGAAACACCCAGCCGCGTAAGCGATTGGGCAACAGCACCTGAACGATCAGACGCTTGATTACATTGATTAGGTAGGTGACCGGGCCGATCACCTTATGGCGCAGCATCCATCGCTGCAGCCGGGCTTCACTGGCGAAATATTTCCAGCCTCCACGGCGCTGATACATTTCCTTGCCAACCCGGACATGTACCAGATTGTCCGGTATATTGGCAAATTTCATATCAGCCTGTGCCATGCGAAGCCAGAGGTAATAATCCTCCTCACAGTGCCAGTCCACAAAGCCACCGGCCTGCTCCACCATTTTTTTGCGGAACATAACCGTAACCAGATTCATGGGGCATCGCTTTTTTATGTCCCGCTTGATCTCAGCATCGGTGAGGAATACCTCTCGGTAGCCAACGGTATTTTCCGGCGTGTCCACAAACTCGGTGATGATGCCGCCAACCACAGCCAAAGCAGGATCATTTGCAAATGCGCCCAATTGCTTTTCAAATCGGTCCGGCGTACTGATGTCGTCCGCATCCATCACCGCTACCAAATCATGGGTGCAGGCAGCCATGCCGGTGCGCCGGGCCTCGCCGTGACCCACATTCTCTGGAAGGCGGATCACATGGAACACCGGGTCAACTTCATAGCTGGCGATCACGGCATCCATGACACCCGGCACAGGGCCGTCCACCACCAGAACTACTTCATCGGGTTTGACGGTTTGCTTCAGAATGCTGTCCACTGCGGTGGCAAACCATCGGGAATCATCGCCGCCGTAAACACACATCAACACGGAAAAACGGGTTGTATCACTGCTCATATCAATGCCTTCTCTGCTCTGCGGTTTACAGCCGCCAATATCTGTAGTTTTGTGCAAGGGCTTCTCTCTTGTTTCTAACGCCCTTAACATCGATCAGCACCCGCTGGTCTGCCACCAAATCGTTGCGATACATCTCTGCGATCTGTTCCCAGGTCAGCTCCCGGAATTGATCATGGGCAACCGCTAGAATCACCACATCGGCATCTCGGGCGGCAGACATATCTGCCAGGCGAATCTTGTACTCCTTCTCCGCATCAGCAGCATTGGCCCAAGGATCAATGACCACCGGCTCAATACCGTAATCTGCCAGGCGGTCCACAATGTCGGCAACCTTGCTGTTGCGGGTGTCGGGGCAATTCTCCTTAAATGTAAGGCCCAGGATCACGACCCGGCTCAGCTTGGGTGCCTTACCCGCCAAAATCATCTGCTTAACGGTAGCATCCGCCACAAAAGCACCCATGCCGTCATTTACTTTCCGTCCGGACAAGATGATCTGGGAGTGATAGCCCAGCTTTTCCGCTTCATAGGTGAAGTAGTAGGGGTCCACACCGATACAGTGTCCACCCACCAGTCCGGGCCGGAATCCCAGGGCGTTCCACTTGGTGTTCATGCCGTCCACCACTTCGTTGGTATCGATCCCCATACGGTCAAACACCATTGCAAGCTCATTCATAAAGGCAATGTTGATGTCCCGCTGGCTGTTCTCTACAACCTTTATGGCTTCCGCTGTCTTGATAGAAGACACGGGGTAGGTGCCCACTTCAATGACCAGATCATAGATATTCTTGATCTCTTCAAGTGCTTCGTCATCCATTCCGGATACGATCTTGGAAATATTCTCAAGGCGATGAACCTTATCGCCCGGATTGATGCGCTCCGGGGAATAGCCTACCTTGAAATCCACGCCGCATTTGAGGCCGGATTCTGTCTCCAGGATCGGCACACAAACATCCTCCGTGACACCGGGGTACACTGTGGACTCAAAAACTACAATTGAGCCCTTGGTCAGGTTTCGACCAAGAATGCGGCTGGCGCTTTCCACAGGAATCAGATTGGGGGTGTGGTCCTGGTTGATGGGGGTAGGAACGGCAACAATATGGAATTTAGCCTTTTGCAGATCCTTTTCATCGGATGTAAAGTACACCGCCGTGGACTTGATCGCATCGTCGCCCACCTCAAGGGTGGGGTCAATGCCTTTTTTGTAAAGAGCGATTTTTTCCTTGTTCAGGTCAAAGCCGATCACATTTGCCTTTTGGGCAAATGCAACCGCGATGGGCATGCCCACATAGCCAAGCCCCACCAGAGAAATGCTCTCTTCTCTTGCCAGAATTCTCTCGTACAGTGATTTCATAGGATCACCCTCTTCTAGAAATTGGGATCAAACCTCTTAGCCGGGTTATACGCTCAGCAAATTTTTGGCTTCCTCCTGGAACCGGTTGTAGGCTTCCTCGGTCACCTCGCCTTTTTGCAGCAGCCAGTCGCCGAAGTCCAAATCGGAAGCAGTACCGCCGCGAACAGTATCTTCCCGCCGGAATACCTTGCCTACGGTCATGAAAATGATTTTAATATCCTTCCACAGGGTAATTCCGCCGTTTATGTACTGCAGGTCATAATTAAACTTTTCTTCCCAGGTGATATTGTTTCTGCCACTGACCTGGGCAAGGCCGGTCAGGCCGGGGCGCACGCTGTGGCGCTGCCGCTGCTCGTCGGTCATAAACACCATATCCCGGACTAGCTGGGGGCGTGGGCCGACGATAGACATATCGCCTTTTAAGATGTTAAGCAGTTCTGGCAGCTCGTCCAGAGAGGTGCTACGCAGAAGCTTACCGTATTCGGTCAGCCGCTGCTCATCCGGCAGCAGGTTGCCAGCTGCATCTTTTTCACAAGTCATGGAACGGAATTTGACCAGTTTAAAGATCTTTTCATCCTTGCCTGGGCGCGGTTGGGTAAAGAAAGGGTTGCTCTTCATCATGATTGCACCCAGTACCGTCAGCACCAGTAGCACCGGAGACAGGACGATCAGCGCTATCAGCGACAGCACGCAATCCAGTAGCCGCTTAAAACACTTAGCATACATGTTATGTACCTCATTCAAAGCAGCTGCGAACTGCGGCGATGATCATATCTTGCTCTTCAGCAGTCATTTTGTTGTCGCTGGGCAGGCAAAGGCCCCTGTTGTAGATGTCCATGCCCACATCCACCCGTTCACCGGCAATATAGGCATTGGTGCAACCTCTGCCGTTACCATCCTTGGTAACAAAACCGTGGCTGCGGTAAATCGGCTGCATGTGCATAGGTTTCCAGATGGGACGACCCTCAGCGTTCAGTGCGGCGAGCTTTTCCAAGATTTCTGTAGGACAGCTCTTGCCTGGTTCGCTGATATACAGGGCTTCCGTTTCCCCCAGCACTTGACGGCACATAGCCTTTTGGTCAATGAGCAGGCAAGAAAGCCAAAAGTTGGGTTCGGAACTGGCTTCGTCGTAGGGGTTCATGGTTACAGGCAAACCCTTGAAGCCCTCTTTATAGCGCATATAGATGGCTTTTTTCTGGGCAATGTGTTCTTCCAGGTAAGGGAACTGACCTCGGACTACGCCGGCGATCACATTGCTCATTCGATAGTTGTAGCCCGTCTCCTCATGCTGATACCAGGGGGCGTTCTCCCGGCTCTGGGTGGACCATTTACGCACCTTATTGGCGGCCTCCAGATCGTCAGTCAACAGCATTCCACCGGAAGATCCAGTGATGATCTTATTACCGTTGAAGGAGATGCAGTTGTATGTGCCGAAGGTGCCGGTCTGGACACCCTTATAGGTGGCACCCAGAGATTCAGCAGCATCCTCGATGATGACGGCATTGTACTTTTGGCAAACGGCACGCAGCTCGTCCACCTTTCCGGGGGTTCCGTACAAATGGGCCACCACAACCACTTTCACATCGGGATACAGTTCAAAGGCTTTTTCCAGTGCTATGGGATCCATGTTCCAGGTGTCCGGCTCGGTGTCAACAAACACGGGTATGCCACCTTCATAGACCACGGGATTCACAGTGGCAGCAAAGGTCATATCCGAGCAAAATACCCGGTCCCCAGGCTTTACCCCGGCCAGCTTCACCGCCATGTGCAGTGCTGCTGTGCCGCAGGAAAGCGCCACCGCATATTTACACCCCACCTTTTCGCAGGCAAGGCGTTCCGCCTCGTTGATATTGGCACCAACAGTGGACATCCAGTTGGTCTCGTAGGCTTCAGTAACATATTTCAGCTCATCGCCATGCATAGTGGGTGAGGATAGCCATATTTTCTTCTTTAAAGCAGGTGCCTGCATTTGTATTCCCCCTATTATTGTGAAACCCGTCCGGTTTGTTTTCAGCATTAAGCAATTTCCAACGCTGCTTTCTGCGGTTTGACTCCTACAGTGCGAAGTTGTTGAATCTGCTCAGATGTCAGTGTTTTTGCGGTCTTTACCCTGCCGTTAGATTTGCCTTTTTCCCGAACATAGTTTTTGGCACAATCATACATTAGACTTCAGTAGGCCGCCAGGGAATCGATCAACTTTTTTAAACAGCTCATCAGATATATCCCGCTGATCATCCCAATAACGAACTGCCATAGCCCTACCTCGCCAAAAACTGTTGGTTGCCAAATAATTCACATTATATGGCAAAGATAGCGCAAAAAAGCAATAATTTTCTTTTTAGATTATACTCCATACATTAATATAAATCAAGTTGTACCCTCAAGGAAACCCCGAGAAAGGCATGCATTTAGATCGTTTTTACGCAAATCTAACAGGCCTATGTTAGAGTGTGTGGTTTTATATTTCTACAATTTTGGCCTTGGGGTGTCCCCTGTTATGGGTTACTCCGCTTTTTACTTTTACTTTGATAACGGAATAATGCAATTGTTGCTGATAAAAAGACCGGTTTTTACTTCGGAGATGGAAAGCTGGTCTTTTTATAAGATTCGGAAAATGTGTCAACAACATACAAAAGAGAAACGAAAGGAGGGGGACGGCGGCGGCTGAAACTGAACATTGACAACCACAAGCCGTCTGCCAAGGAACCCGGGGCGTGCAGTGAGCACGGCCTCAGCGAGCGAAATGTTGCCACCTTGATCCTGAGTGGCTATCACCGCAGTCGTATCCTTGCGTATTAGCTTGTATTGTCTATCACTTTCGTCGAGATCATTTTTGCCAAGGTTTTTTGATTAACGAGAGCATACCAGAAGGAACGATGTTGCAGGATTCTACTCCGCAAGTGAATACAAACGAAACAAAAAACAACAGATAGGCGGAGCGGCACCGATTCAGTCGTGCCGCTCCGCCCTAAATACAATTTACTCAGGAAGATTGCTACGTATCAGATCAAACTCCAACCAGGTCGTTGACTTCCTGGGGTGCATGATAGGTAGGCACCAGAGACTTCATCAATGCGATGATGTCCTCATTGCTGATGGGCTCTGTGACCGCCTGGTCCAGGCGCGTCAGGCTGTCCATAATCGCATCGGGCTTGATCTCATTCTGCTCTTCAATAAAAATGCTCTCATTGGCCGTCTTAAGCAAATGTTCGCTCTTCATCAGCAACTCTTCGTACAGCTTTTCACCCGGACGAAGGCCAATTTCCTCGATTTGAATATCTTCGTAGGGTTCCAGGCCGGACAGGCGGATCAGATTTTCCGCCAGATCCAAAATCTTTACCGGCTCACCCATATCAAGGACAAACACCTGATTTTGCGTGGCCATAGCCCCGGCCTCCAGCACCAGCTGCGCCGCTTCTGGAATGGTCATAAAGTAACGAATGACACGCTTATCCGTCAAGGTAATCGGACCTCCGGCCTCGATCTGCTTTTTAAACAGAGGAACAACGGAGCCATTGCTGCCAAGCACATTTCCAAATCTCACCGCGCAGAATTCGGTGGTGCTGTTTGTACGGCTTTGCAGGATCATTTCACAGAACCGCTTGGTCGCACCCATAAAGTTGGTCGGATTGACCGCCTTGTCCGTGGAGATCATCACAAACTTTTTCACGCCGTATTTTTCCGCAGCACGAACCACATGGTAGGTACCAAAAACATTGTTCTTGATTGCTTCAGACGGACACGCCTCCATCAGGGGAACGTGCTTATGTGCCGCGGCATGGAACACGATGTCCGGCCGGTACTCTTTTACCAGCTCATAGGTTCTCTCCTTGTCGCGGACGGATGCTATGACCACACGCATATCCAGCTGGTTCCCGTAGTTGTGAATCAGCTCCTGCTGGATCTCATAGGCATTGTTTTCGTAGTTGTCGAGGATGATCAGCTGTTTGGGAGCATACTTGGCGATCTGTCTGCACAGCTCACTGCCAATGGAGCCGCCGCCGCCCGTAACCATTACCACCTGGTCTTTTAAAAACGCACTCACCAGTTCCATGTTCAGCCGAATCGGATCCCGACCAAGCAGATCCTCCACCTGAACGCTCTTAATATCCGACAGCTGCACCTCTTTGTTGACCATCTGGTAAATTCCCGGAAGCATCAGGATCTCGCATTTTGTCATTTTACAGATATCAAGGATCTCCCGCTTCTCTGCTCCTGTGGCACTGGGAATGGCATAAATAATCTTAGTTATTTTCTCCTTGCTTGCCATTTCCCGAATTTTATCTCTGCCTCCTACAATCTCAACACCATTGAGACGCTTGTACCATTTATTTGAATCATCATCAATAATGCAGCACACCTTGCCGGAAACCCGCTGACTGCTTTGTATTTCCTGGAGCAGAGTACGTCCTGCTTCTCCGGCTCCAATGAGCATGATCCGTTCAACCTCTTGCGCAGTCCTTGTCTTTTTGGACAGCATTACATAAAAGCGCAGAACGCAGCGCATACCCACCTGCAAAAACAGCAAACAGGTCAGCATAATAAAATATATACTGCGGGGCAAGCGAATCTTTATGATCCATCCCGTACCGGCAGACAACAGGAATGCCAGAACTGCCGACAGAAACATGTCACTCACATCACCGACTGTAACAGAGCGCCAGATATAATGATACATTCTCCGCCACCAGAAAACAGCCAAAGTGACTGCCATTTGAACAGGAATAAACCGAACCCACGACTCCATATATACAGCCGGGATTTCTGAAAAGGAATATTCAAACCGAGTCAGTAACGCGATAATACCTGCTGCCAAAACGATCAAACAATCCAGCAATATAATTGCCAATGTTTTGCTTTGCTGCCCGGCTCGATCTATTATGTTCATTGTAACAATCCTACTTCCCACAATATGGTCGTTTGCTTTATATCAACAAAATGTCTAACGGTTTTTTTATAATATAACAAATATTTATTAAAATAGCAACAATATACAGTAAATTTCAATTTTTTCCATTAAAATCAAAACCGCATTTCAGTCTGCTTTTCCAAGCCGAAGAATGTACAAGCAATTCCCCCGGCGACCCAGCCGCCGGGGGAATCTTCTAATAAGTCAGTTGTTAATCAAGCTCTATGTAGTACCATTCAACGACAGAAGGCCAGGGCCGGAATACGGATCCTCCCTCCTGCTGACTTACACCCACTTTACAAAACTATGGTTTAACCTCCGACTTCCTCCACACAGATTCCCTTGTCCGAAATCTCCAGTCTCCAGTCCGCAAAATCAAGGGCGGCAGGGCGATGTGTTACCGCGATACAGGTGCGTCCCGGGAGCTGCGAAATTCGTTCCAGCACAAGCCGTTCCGTCTCTCCGTCCAAAGCAGAGGTCGCTTCATCCAGCAGCAGGATGGGCGCTCCGCTGAACACAGCCCGTGCAATGGCAAGACGCTGGGCCTGCCCTTCGGACAGCCCCTCTCCATGTTCGCCGATCACACTGTCCAACCCATCCGGCAGCTGATCCAGAAACTGATCCATAGCGCTGACATAAATGGCCTGATCCATTAACTCCTGATTCCCGTCCGGATTGCTGAGCAGAATATTCTCACGCAGGGTTCCGCTGAACAGGAAATTGCCTTGGGGAACATAAGCAAACAGCTTTCTTGTCTTACGCGAAAGTGTGGTATAGGCATCTGCACTTTTGGCGTACAGCCTGCCACCTTCCGGGGCATATACTCCCAGCATCAGCTTCAGCAGGGTGCTTTTCCCGATCCCGGATGAGCCCGTGATCACTGCAAAAGCCCCCTTGGGCAGTGTAAAGGAAGCCTGATGAAATGTTTCTTCCTCATCATAGGCAAAGGTAATGTTTTCCGCCCCAATGAACTCCAAGTTGTCATAGCAGTTGGTCAGATCTTCGATCTGGTCCTGCGGCTCCTGCCGGATCTGCTCCAATTCCATCAGTCGTTCCGCCGCCGCGGTCATAGCGGCATACTGCGGGATCATGCCGGACAGGCTGACAAAGGGTGTCTGAATCTGACCGGACAGCTGCAGCACCACACTCAGTGTACCAAAGGACACCCTGCCCCTCAGCATACCATAGGAGCACCAGACCAGCGCGGCCAGACTGACCGCATAGTACAGGATGCTCACCCCCACATTGGCACCCAGGGAAACCCATCTTCTGCGCCGCTGAATTCGCAGGCGCTGGTCCAGCAGCCGATCCGACCGCCGTTGTACCTCTCCATTCAGATCCATGGACTGGACGACCAGCAGCTTCTCCAGCACCTCCTGAAGGAAGGACAGAACACGTCCATCCGCCTGGCTGACCTGTTTATGCAGTCTTTTCAGTCCGCGTCTGGCCACGCCGGTGGCCAGAACCGCAACAACACCAACAGCCAAAAGAATCCCGGTAAAACCAGGCTCCAGCGCAAACAGCACCAGAATGGCCGCGCTCAGCCGCACCAGGATAGACACCAGTCCCGGTACAACACCCAAAATTCCTTCGTTGAGGATCCGCACGTCATTGTTCAGACGATTGATCAGCTCACCGCTGTGGAGTTGGGTGACTTGGGCGTATTCTCCATAAAGCAGGTGCCGGAGCAGTCCCTTTTTCCAGTCCCGATCCAGCTCGGTGGCCAGCCGATCCCTCAGATAGCGTGCCAACGCCCAAAAGAACAGAAGGCCACAAATAACACCGAGCTGAATCAGGCTGGCACGAAAAAAGGCATCCGTATCTCCGGCAACTGCGCCGTCAATGACCCCGCGTGTTCCCAACGCGAATAGGACGCCAAATAACGCACTGCCCGCGTTGGCAAGGGTCATCAGTACCAGCATGGGGATCCGGCCGGACACCCTGCGCAGGATCCATAGAATGATTGTACGGTCTTTCATGAAACCATCCTCCGCAGTCGGCTCAGAATATGCCGCCATACGCGGCGTACCGGGCGGCTATAATGCCAAAAGCGACAATACAACTGATAAAACAGACCATCTACGCTGTACTCCCGGCCATCTCGGTAAAAGGAAGTGACCAGCGCGATCATTTGATCATGCCGAAGCCCCGGCTCAGGCAGAAACTGATTATCCCCCATGCATGTATAGGACTCCCCCACCGCTACCACCCGGTGCAGCACATATTGGCCGTTTTCCCTCTGATACAGGGGCAAATCATACTTTTTGAGCCGCTTGGGCAGTGGAGAGAGAAGCACGGTGTCCCTCCCCTGCCGCAGCATGGGCAGCATGCTGGTGCCCTGGGGCGCAATGCGCACACTCTTCCCCTGCTCCAAGCTCTCCTGGATCAAAGGCATCAATTCCTTTAAAAGAACAAGATGTTCAGGCAAGCAGATCCAGCCCCTTCAGCTTTTCTACAAATCGAGCAGCAGCGGCAGAAGCCGTCTGCTCATCCACATCATATTCCTCCAGCAGAGCCTCAGTCAGCTCAGGCAACTCTGCTCCCTGTTCCAGTCGTTTCCACATGGTACAGGCGGTATCATTCAGAGTGATCAGTCCGTTCAGATTTACTTCAAAGCCTACGTTGACCACCACATACTCTCCTGCTACCTGTCTCAGAATAAATCCATCCTTGATTTTCATAGCTTACGATTCCTTTCCTCCATCGGACATGGCCGCATAAGCGACCCGCGCGGCCTCCGGATCCATATTGCACTCCATTTTCCAAACAGGAACATTGCGCAGCAACTGATCCAAAAGCCCCAGCAGATTGCTCATCAGATTTGCGTCCTTGGGCTTGACCGTCTGCTCCAGCAGCTCACGAATAGCCCGGGTTCCTCCATAGGGCCGAATTACATTTTGCTCCCCTCTTGCCAGCATACATACACCGCCCAGCGGAACACGGACATTGATATTCTGATCTGTCTTGCCGCTCCAAGGGGTTCCATAGGCATAAAATTTACCATCCTCCAGCCGCAGAGCGGGCTTATCGTCATTTAAAATGCGAGCCCCCTGATCCGCAAAAACACGGCACCACAGGGATGTATGGGTGGATTTTCCGGTTCCGCAGGGCGCGGAAAACAGATAGGCCTTTCCATTCAGCACCACCGCAGAGGCGTGGAGCATCATGCCGCCAAACCCAAGCAGCTGACGATAAAAGTTCGCTCCAGAGGCAAGGTATTCACATTCATCCTCAGAAAGGCCGGGATGAACCTGCTTTACCGTCCGCCAGTCACATTGAATGATAATATCCGGGTCTGTGTCAGTCCGGGCAATCTGGTAGGGTAACGCCTGACTGGCTGTACGTCCAAAGCTATTCATGCCCACGGTTAAACCGGCAATGTTGTAATATTGCATCATACTTACTCCTTGCATAGGATCCCTCTGCGTCTCGGACCGTGGGCCGACTCTCGGCCTACCGTCCCAAAGCGGAGCACTTAGGTAATTACCCCCCGGCGGCGCGTGCCGCCGGGGGGTAATCATTCAGAAAAGGTCAGGTGCTTTCAATCGCCGGAGTATTACCGAAGGGAGTGATGGGGGTATCATCTTCACCATAATTATAGCTGCTGTCCGCCATGATAGTCTCAACAGAGAACAGCTCTACATGGATCTCAGGTTCTTTGAAAATCGCTTTCATTGTTATCTCTCCTTTCGGCTCAGTTTGTGGAGTGCAGGTAGTTATACGCCGCAGTAGAGAACTTCATCAGAGCGTCGCCCAGATCCGCAACATCCGTTGTAGCGTTACGGGCCACATAGCTCTCGATGCTGTCCTGTACGGAAATCACGGTCTCGTCCCCATCCTTGATGGTACAGGTAACCATGGTCTCGCCGTCGGCAACCACCAGATCGGCTACGGTGATTTCATAATTAGTGCCGTTAAGATGCTCGGAAGAAATGGTAACATTCTTGGTCACCAGTTCAGCGTTCTCATAATGAGGCGTGTAGGTAATGGTGGCAACCATGCCTTCGCTCACACAGGTGTTGCGGAAGAGCATCTTCATGATGGTGTTTTCCTTCAGGGACAGAACGGTACCACGATAGCCGCTAGCCTCACCTTCAAGCAGCGCTCCGTTGCTCTCGCAGGTCACGGATGCGGTGGCAAATGCCTGCTGCTCAACAGTCAGATCCTTGTTGGCCAGATCGTCAGCGTTGTAGCCGAAGTAGGTCTGAGCCTGGGCACCGTAGTTGAGCATATCCACCATGAGGGTCTTTACCTTGTCGTCGGTCGTGTCAGCCAGGGTATCCATAGCATAGGTGCGGATGGAGTCGACCTGAGACACGTTCTTGACACCGGTTTTGCTAACCACGATGGTGAAGGTATCCGCCATCTCCTTAGCAGCCAGGCCGGAAACAGTCACCTCAACAACATACTTGTCATCTTTCAGCACGGGGGTCTTGCCGCTCAGATCGACAACAACGGGAGCCTTCGCCTCAACGCCCTCGGGACGGGTCTGGGTAATGGTGGCAGTATAGCCGGTCAGATCAGTGTCTGCGGCGGGAACCTCAAAGTAGTAATTGATTGCCAGAGAGTTACCCAAGGACATGTTACGTGCGAAAATGGTCACAACACTGTCAGCAGCCTCCACGACCTCATAGGGGGTGATAGAGGTGCCATCCACATTCACGGTGTAGGTGTTGGCATCATAATACCCGGTGGGATCACTGCTGAACTGGCCGCCGGTGACGGTCAGCGCACCGACCTTCTGATAATCACCATAGATACGTCCGCCGGAGATGGTAGAAGTACCCTTTGCCGCATTGATAGCGGAATAGGAAGGAGCAATGTTCTCCGCCTTTTCGCCGTTGGCATTCAGACCAATAGCGCCGCCGGTGACGTTCACCTTGTCATTGCTGTAGATGCCGCCGCCGCTGGTTTTCGCTTCGTTGCTGTAAATGAAGCCATTCTTCAGATTCAGAGTGCCGTTATTGACGTAGGCGCCGCCGCCGTTGTCGGCAGTGTTGCTGTAAATCTTGGTGCCGCCATCAACATTCACCGTACCCTCGCCATTCACATAGATGGCGCCGCCGCTATTATAGGTGGTAGTGGCATCGGTGGTGGTAGAAGCCTCATTGCCGTAGATCTCACAATTCTGAAGCGTCACAGTACCACCGTTGCTGTAGATGGCGCCGCCGGTAGTGGAGATGTTTCCGGTGATGGTAGAGTTAACAATGTTGTAGGTACTGGAAGGCACATAGACGATGCCAGTTTTACCCTTATTGTTCTGCAGGGTACAACCGGTGATCGTAGAGGTCTTGTTAGAGCCGGTATTGCGGAACACGCCGTCCACGGTGCCCACAAAGTTCTGAACCGTGATGTTGGTCAGGTTCATAGAACTGCCAACCATATTGGCAAAGCGAATGGACTTGCCGTTGCCGTCCACGGTACCGCCCAACAGGGTGTTTTCCATAACAAGGGATGCGCTGTTTTCCATAGCAAACAGGTTTCCAGACACCCCGTCACCGGCAGTCAGGGTAAAGCCCTTCAGACACAGGTTGACGGTTGCGCCATCAATGGTATAGCTCGCAGCCGCAGTGGTATTCTCAGTCAGGTAGTAGCTGCCGCCGGTCAGGGCGCCGCCGGCCGCGGGGAGCACAGTATCAGATCTGTGGTCGTGACCACAGGCTTCCAGAACTACCTCTTCCACCTTATAGGGGGTGTCACCGGTGCCGTTATTGGTAACGGAATACCCGGACTCCAGAGCAGCCGCATCCGGCTTGATGCTAAACTCACCGCCAGAAATCGTCATGTTGTCAGCCAAGCCATTGCCACCAACGACCCGGCCGCCGGAAATGGTGATAGCACCTTCGTTGTTGGCATACACGCCGGAATAGCTGCCGTCGGTGAGGAGGATGTTTTGCACAGTTGTGCCGGACTCATCAATACCGACAGCGCCAGCCTTCATGGTAAAGCTGCCGTTGTAAATACGCACAGCTGCGCCGTATTTGGCCGTGTTGCCGTAAATATAACCATTGTTCATGGTTACCGTACCATTCGCGGTGCGAACATAAATGCCGCCGCCGCCGGTACTGCCGTTTGCGGTGTTGTTTTTAATGATGCCGCCGTTCATTTCGAAGTTGCCAGCACAGACCTGAACACCGCCGCCGTTGGCCGCAGAGATGTTCCCGGAGATCACGGTATTCTCATCAATGGACACGATACTGCTACTGCCAGTGTCATTCACACGAATACCGCCGCCGCCGTAGGTACCATCGGTCGTAGTGTTGCCGGAAATCGTGGTGTTTTGCAGGTATACTTTGGTGCTGGTGCCTCCGACATAGATGGCACCGCCGGTCTTACCCGTGTTGTTCTGAAGGATAGAATCGGTGATGTACAGTTTACCGCTTTGGGTGACACGGACAGCGCCGCCATCGCTGGTGCTCGTAAAGTTCTGAATGGTGCAGTTTTTCAGGGTGCTGGTCGTTCCCGACGCCACTGGAATATTCAAGAAGCGCAGGTTGGTATTATTGCTGTTATTGCCGTCCACAGTGCCGCCTGCTGTGCCGTTGTCCAGAGTAAAGACGCCCTTGCTTGTCACAGTGAACAGGCTGCTGCCGGAGAGTCCGGCGTCAGCAGTAAGGGTGTGGCCGGCCAGACACAGGGTAACCTCGGCATCCGCGGCAATGGTATAGACGGCTTCGGCAGTGGTGTCGCCGTCCAGGTAGTAGGTGCCATTCAGGGCGCCGCCGGCGGCAGGAAGCACCGTATCGCCGCTGTGGTAGTGGCCGCAGGGATCGGCCTCGAAAGAACCCTTCACACCCACAGAATACGGGGTGATAGCGGCTCCGGTATTCACCACATCATAGGTATTGGTGTCCACAAACTCGGTGGGGTCAACACTGAACTGGCCGCCGGAAACGGTCACAGTGCCGGTCATACCGCCAACAAACCGACCACCGGTAATCTCAACAGTACCTGCAGCACCTAAAATAGCCGCTCCCGCAACGGTGCTGTCGCCGCCTGCTGTGTTCGGGTTCATATTGCCGCTACTGTCGATACCGATCGTACCGGCCGAAATAGTCACAGTAGCCCCATTGTTGTAGATACCACCACCGCCGTAAGAAGCGGAAGCGTTGTTGTTGCTGTAAATGGCACCGCCCGACATTGTGAAGGTGCCTCCATTAAGACGAACGCCGGCACCAGCATAATTACCGCTGGTTGTATTGCTGTGAATGTCGCCGCCCGACATTGTGAATGCAGCATTATCATTACTATGCAGGAATACGCCAGCGCCGCTTTTTGAAGAGGTGTTACTGTAAATTTCACCGCCATTCATAGCAAGGGTGCCGGAATAAACGCACACACCGCCGCCTTGGCCTGAACCAGAGTTACCAAAAATCTTAGTCCCCTCATTCACCGTCACAGTTGCAGTTGATCCGTTGATGTAAATGCCACCACCGGAGTAACTGGTGCTGGTTGCCTTATTATTTGAAATCTCGACGTTGGAGAGATACGTTTTGCCTCTGACCGCACGAATGGCGCCGCCAGAATAGGCCTGGTTGCCGGTAAGTGTACCGCCGTTGATCGTCAGGACCGAAGAAGAATTTTCCACGCTGATCGCGCCACCAACGTTACCCGACCCACTCATTTTAAAGTTCTGAATCGTGCCGTTGGCCATGGTCATGGAACCATTCAACAAAACACAACGCATATTGTTGCCATTGCCGTCAATAGTGCCGCCTGCTGTGCCGTTGTCCAGGTTGAAGGTACCGCCGCTGGACACGGTGAACAGGCTGCCGGTCAGACCGGAGTCGGCCGTCAGGGTATGGCCGGCCAGACACAGGGTGACCTCAGCGTCCGCGGCAATGGTATAGACGGCTTCCGCCGTGGTGTCGCCATCCAGGTAAAAATTACCGTTCAGAGCGCCGCCGGCGGCAGGAAGGACCTTGTCGTTGTTGTGGTCGTGGCCGCAGCCAAAGGCTTTAAAGGCAACTCGCTGCTCCGTCACGGGGACCTCGATCTGCTCGCCAGCGGCAGGCAGTTCATGGGCAGGACCGGACTGGACCTTAACCACCAGCTCATAGCTACCCTCTTCCAGGCTGGCCAGAGCCGCATCCAGGGTGGTGGCGGCGTTGTACTGAATGGCGCCGTTGTAGTTCATACCGATGGTATGAGAGTCCAGGATCAGCTGGCCGTCGGTGAAGACCGGATCGCCATTGGCATCCTCGATGCTCACTTCATAGCCGATCAGGCGGTAGTTGGAGGCGATGGAGATGTGCATGCCGTCATAGACCATGCTGTCGCCCTTGGGGGCGATGATCATCTCCACCTTTTCCTTCTCAACTTGGCCGTCTTCATAGTCCGTCAGAGTGAAGGGGACATAATCCGCGCCATACAAATTACTAAAAGTATACGTTGCCTCGAAGCGGGAGGAGTTGCCGTACTCAGCATCCGCCACAGTAAGTCCCATGTTCTCCAGACCAGATATCGTATAGAACTCACCATCATAGTAATACATCGGGGTGGTCGCCTGTTCCACGCAGGTGACTGTACTATCGCCATAAGCATTCCCGGTATTAGGATTTATATTTACATTAACGCTCTTGACAATACGCACGTGAACAGAGTCGTCTACACCACGGTTGTTCAGAATGATATCGCCGGGCTGCAACTCGGCATACGCATTAAACACATCATAGGTATCATTTGCGTTCAGTCCGGTGTTCGGATCTTTGTAGGAGATGATATCATAATCGGTAAAGACCGGATGATCGGCCGTTACCAGATCGCCCAGCATCTTGATCCGGGCGGTGTTGATGGTGTTTTTCACCGACCAGGCATAGGCGCGGGACACACGGGAGACGGCATTGAACGCAAAGCCCTGGCAGTCCATACCGTAACGATCGGTGTCCTTGTAGGCGTCAAACACCTCGCGGGTGGTGTCGGGCGTCTTGCTGTATGCGGGTCCGCGGTAGGTAACGCCGGGATAATAATAGGCAGAGCCGGAATTATACGTCTCATCCACGGACCACTCGATGCTGGCAGTGTTCTCCGCCTCGCGGAGCACGATCTGGCGCATGGTCTCTTCATCCATGCCGTCCACATATTCAATCTCATCCGCGGGAGCGGCGGTTTCAAAATCAGACTCAGAGCCGTAGCAGTTGACCTTCAGGGAGCTCATGGAGAAGTCACCAAAGGCATAGGAATCCTTGCCGTCGGGCCAGATGCGGATGTCGGTAATGGTGTTGCCTGCAACGCCGTCAATGTCCAGCAGGTTGTCAGTCTCGATATGGAAGACCAGACAATCCACACCCTTAGTAACATTGTTATACCGACCGCCGGCGATCAGCTTGGTGGAGCGGACGCCCGCACTGCCCAGCCAGGTTTCGCCGTTGTCCAGAGAAACCTCGACCTCAAGCCGCTTCAGGAAGGCCACGCTCATGGAGTCCTGGGCGGGATGATAAACATAGTCCATCGCCAGGTTGATGGCTCCGCCTGCGTAATCGGCGGTATCCAGAGGCTCAAACTTACCGCCGGCCGCGGTGTTCTCCAGAGTAATTCTCAGGTTCTCCTCAACGGCTTTCTTGCCGTTAACGTCACGGTAAGGCAGGCCGTAGTGCTTGCCTTCCACGTTATCATACGCGGTACCATCCAGCGCGCTGCCGGAATACGACGTGATCGCGTCACGCATGCTGAACACGTTCAGGCTTCTGAGGCCGTTGACATCATACACACCGTTTTTGGGGTTGTCGACCGACGTGGTGTTGGACGTGGACAGCCAGAAGGTGGTTTTGCGAATGGCATCATTGGTCAAACTGTTCGCATCCTCATTAAAGGAGACGTTGGTGTCAAACCAATCCAAGTTTTTCGACCAAGTGCCTTGCATTGTCCAGCTATAGGGGGTGTCGGTGGGAGTCACTGCCTGTGCTTCCGCAGCCTGAACGGGAATGGTCAGCATTCCCATCAGCAGGCTGAGAACCAAGGCAAGGCTCATGAATTTCGTTTTCATTTGCACAT
Source organism: Faecousia sp. (assembly GCA_045588045.1). Lineage (GTDB taxonomy): Bacteria > Bacillota > Clostridia > Oscillospirales > Oscillospiraceae > Faecousia. The sequence goes on along the minus strand of JAZNDJ010000077.1, from coordinate 5,702 downwards.
TTCCCTTCTTCTTAATATTTGACCGGGGGCAGGGCTCCCCTGCCCCATCGGTCCTATTTCAGCGCAAGCAGAAGTTACGCCTTAATATTCTCGCAGAAGTTCATGATCATCTGGGCGGCCTCGCAGCGGAGAGCGTTGCCCTGAGGATCCACGTAGTTGCCGCCCTTGCCGCTGATCAGCTTGGCGCCCACGCCCCAGCTGACGGCCTTCTCGGCCCAGCCGGCAATGGCTTCGTAGTCGTTGAAGGTGGTCAGGTCAGCAGCCTTGTCGCTCAGCAGACCCTCAGCCTTGGCGTAGTTGTAGAAGATCTGGATCAGCTCCTCACGGCTGATGTCCTTGTCGGGCTTATAGGTGCCGTCACCATAGCCGGCAACGATACCGTTCTTGGCGGCCCAGGCAATGGCGTTGTGATACCACTCGCCGGCAGCCACGTCAGAGAAGGTGGCCTGCTCGGTGACCGCGGGAGCGCCCTCCATGTTGTAGAAAATCTGGGCGACCATGGCGCGGGTCATCTTGCCGTTGGGACCGAAAGTGGTGGAATTGAAGCCGCTCATGAGCTTGTTGGTCAGAACGTACTTCACCGCGTTGTAATACCAGGCGTTGGGATCCACGTCCTTGTAAGCAGCCATGATATCAGTGGTGCCGGTGCCAGTGCCGGTACCAGTGCCGGTGCCGGTGCCAGTGCCGCCGCTGACAGCACCACCGTTGCCGCCGGGAACGATCACGGTGCCGCCGCCCAGGGTCTGGCTGGTCAGGGTGATGGTAAAGGTATAAGTATTGCCCTTGGCGCGGTCCGGCGAAGCAGAGGTCACGTTGGGCGTAAACACCAGGCCGTATTCCTCACCAATGGTCAGAGCGCTGACGGGAGTGGTCAGGTCGGCCAGAAGTGCCTTCAGACCGATAGTCGTGGAAGCGCCAGCCTTGTTTTGAACGTCATTGTTGTTGACAAACCGAGCCGCCCAGGCATCCCAGGCGTTGCCCTGATAGGCATCCACACCCTTGCGGATCAGAGAGCCCATGTCGTCAGACTCGAACAGGTACAGACCATATTCGGAGTCGTCCTTGGGAGTGGTGGCGCGGTTGTCCCAGTTGGCCTCCTTCTCGGCGGAGATCTGCGTGGCCAGCAGGCCCCACATGGTCGTAGCCAGAGAGTCGGTCAGCTGAATGGAACCGCTGGTGGTGGTGACACAGTCATAGGGAGCGTTGGCTTCCTTGATCTCCAGCTCCAGCTTATAGGTAGTAACAGCGGCAGAGGCTGTCACGACCATAGCCAGAAGCATGGTCACAGACAGTGCCACGGCTGTAATGGATCTTGCGATTTTCTTCATGCTAAATCATTCCTTTCTTCTGCAGTTCGGACATATACCAGGCCTTTTTCAAACTCTTTTCCTCCACATAGGTGTCGTAAACAGTTTGAGCAAGGCTCGGATCCCCGTTATTTTCCCGGATCACCGTATCCAGGCGGATAATGATGGCCTCGATCTGGGCATCACATTCCTTTTCCATGGCCAGTCCCCGATCAAGGTAGCTGCTGACCAGTTTGGCGATCACGGCAGTGGATCGTTCTTCCTTAGGAATGGCCAAATACGCTGCCATAGCCTCATCCTTGAGCTGATCCAGTTTGATAAGGAATTTCTCGCGCAGGACATAGACTTCCGCGATGATGGCGGAAACCTGTTCCTCATAGGTGGGTTTGGCCGGCTTTTCTTCCGGCTTCTTCCCGGGGTTTTGCGTTGCCGAACCGCTGTCGTCCGGCTTATGGACTGTGGTATCCTTCTCTTCTCCCTTTCCGGCAGAAGAGTCCGGTCGCTGTTCCGGCTTTTGGGCTCCTTGCAAGAGATTCTCGACCAGTTGTTCCTGCGTCAGAGTCCCGTCACGCAGAGCGTCTTTTTCTTCCTGCGTGACATCACGGATCGTGACCTCCGGAATGGTCGCAACCGCATCCTTGATTGCCTGATCGTTCTGTGCCAGTTTGTCTTCCAGTTCTTCCTGAGAATACCTGAAAAAGCTGAGTGCAGCGCTGATATTGTTCCACTGCCAAACAGCCACTGATCCGACACCGACGACCACCGCAAGCAGGATACCGCAGACGATCCTCTTCCGACGACTCATCTTCTCCTATCATCTCCTAACTGATTGGTCCCTCTGAACAGGATGTTCAGGCCACATGATCGGCTGCAAACACAGAGCCTGTTCAGCCAAAATCATGCAACGACCCAATATAATATTTTGATTATATATCAACGCTTTTGAAAATGCAAGCAATTTGCCCTTTTTTTTACTATTTTTTATTGATAAAAAACGACAGATCTCCCTTAAATTCTACTTGCGCCTCCGGCTCATGCTTCAAATCTTTTGCGACAGAGATAAAAGCACAGAAAAAGGGCAGGTGTTGAGCATCTCAACACCTGCCCCATGTGGCCGTTCAATTCATAGCCAAGGCATATTCAAGCGATTAAACTTCAAGCAATGCCGCAGCACAACGCTCCAGCTCCTGTGCTTTCTGCACCCCTATTTTCTTTCGTACAATATCCATTGCAGCCTTTAAATTGGGCTCACGATGGGTATTGCCATGACAATCAGATGCCAATAGCATGGATCCCGGGGTGCGAAGCAGTTTTAACACTGCTCTCCGCGCCAAAGGGTGAAACAAAAAATCTGTTCCAAACTGAATCGGCACACCCATGGACATGATTTCCCGGATATGCTCCCGCTTCTGCATTTTTATGTACCGTTCAATATGGGCTATCACGGGAACAATTCCGGTACGGCTCTGCAGGTCGTACAACTGATCAATCAGTTGGTCATACCACGGCGCAAAAGGCAGTTCCAGCAGCAAATTTCTGGTTTGTCCCATGCAAAGCAAGGGCAACTCATCCCAGTCTGCCATATTAGGACACCATGCTACCTCCGCCCCCAAAACAATGTGCGGAATATGGCATCGTTCCTCGTCAGAAAGCTCGGTCAGCCTGTTTTCCAGTTTCAGCGCCGCTTTCTGTCTGCGGCCCAAAAAGTGATCCGGCGATTCCCTTTCTCGGTAAAAATGCGGAGTCAGCACAACGGTCTCAACACCCTGCTTGCGCTGTATATCGAGCATAGCCAGGCTTTCTTCCACATCTTTGGCTCCGTCATCCATGCCCGGCAGAATGTGGGTGTGTATATCTATCATGAATCCTGTTCCCCATGTTCTGTCAGGTCCGCATCCATTGCGTAGGGATTTGGGATACTGCTGCTGTATCCGTAGCGATAGCCGCGTCCCAAACTGCCATATCCAGAATTCATACTATATCGATACTTTCCATAGGCAAAGCGAGTCCGTTCCAGCTCCAAGCAATTGAGCACGAAGCCCAAGATTTTGGCTTTTGCATACTCCAACTGCTCTACGGCATGAATGACCGATCCCCGATCGGAATAATTGGAGCGAACCACAAGCAGCACTCCGTCACTTTTAGGTGCCAGCACAACGGCGTCAGTAACCATATTGACCGGGGGAGAATCCAGGAAAATATAGTCATAGGTTTGTTTCAATGTTTCCAGCAGTCGTTCCATGCGCACAGAACCCAACAACTCCGATGGATTGGGAGGGATGTTGCCGGACAAAATCACATCCACGCCTTCAAGCTGCGTATGCAGAATGGCCTTATCCAGCAGTGACGGGTCCATAATCAGGTTGCTGAGGCCCACCTTGGAGTTTATTTTCAGCAGACGAGCCAGTTTGGGCCGACGCAGATCACAGTCAATGACCAACACCTTACGATCCGTCATGGCATAAGAAATGGCCAGATTCAGAGATGTAGTGCTTTTCCCCTCACCCTGCACAGAAGATGTAACCACAACGATCTTGCATTTATCCTCCCCCGTCAGGGCAAATGATATATTGGTTCGCAGGGTCTTATATGCCTCACGAACAAAAAAGTTACTTTGGGGCGAAAGCAAATGTTCGGATGTTTCCTGAACAAGCTCAGTCTTTTTCCGCTTGATCATTCCCCTCTGCGTCCCATGCATTTTAAATAAAGGCATTACTTCCCCCCCTTTCCTGAACGCTCGTATGCATACTTATTAGCGTTTTTCTTCTCGCCATCAGCCACGAACGCCGGAATCTGTCCCAATACAGGATAAACAAACAAAGAGGCCATATCTTCTTCGGTTTTGATTCGCACATCCGTTAACACCCGCAATGTAATATACAACAAAGCAACAATACAGCCTATCAATCCACCAAGAATGCTGCTTCGGCTCACATTAGGGGACGATGGACTTACCGGCACCTTGGCATAATCAACGATCTTCGTGGAGCTTCCTTCCACGAAATTAGTAATTTCTTGGGGTGCAACCTCTGCAATCGCATTGGCGATCTGTGCGGCCCGATAAGGATCCGCATGGGTAATGTACAAGTTAAACAGTTCTGTTTCTCCCACCTGAGTGGCCGACATGACCGATCGAATTTCTCCAACGGTAATATCCAACCCGGACTCGTCAGCCACTTTCTCTAACACAGAATCGCTCTTTATAATATGAATGTAGGTGTTGACCAAGCGCTGTGCTGTGTCCAGGTTGCTGCTGGTAATATAGTTGATCTGTTGGTCACTTCTGGCATTATTGACATAAATCGTTACGCTCGCCCGATACAGAGGAGTCGTAAAATTCGCCGTAAAATAACCGGTTATCAAAGCTGCCCCAATCGTACAGATCAAAATCAACCACCATTTGCCCATGTAAGCAAAAAGCAACTTCCAAATATCAACCTCAAAATTCTCGACATGTTCATTCCCCATGGTTTGCACCTTTCACTTTCCATTACACAGAGGGCGCGGCTGCACCCCGCATCATAATTATTCGGCTTAGACAGATACTTGCATTTTATCATTATAGATTATTACAATTATTATTTCAATAGGAAACAAATAAAAGAAACACAATATTTTCACATATATATTCCGTATCGTTCAGCAATTATCCCCCTTATTTTTCCTATGTACATGTCAAATCATAAATAAAAAATTTACAGGACCACCCGTTCATGGGTGGTCCCGTAAATTTCAAGATCCTTTTGTTTTAACTTCCCCTTGCCGCCACAATCATGGTGGCCACTTCCTCCCGGGTAGCAAAGCTCTGGGGCCGGGTGCCGTCGGTAATGCCGGCAGCCTTGGCCTCCGCCATTTTGCTCCACGGGCTGGCCGGCAATCCACCACGGCGGTTGAGCCAGTCTTCCATCATGACGTCAAACTGCTTTTGATCCACAGTCTCTTCCTCCTCGTAAGAAGGGCGGTATGCCCCACAGATGGTTTTCCTATGCCGTCTGCGGCGCATAACCGCGCCGCCGTTGGCTTCGTTCCCCTCCCCGGTGTTGCCGTCGATGGTGGTGATGTATGTACCGTCCCAACTCTCGCACAGGCCCACATGGTCAGCCGTGCCGTTGCCATTGAAGTCGAAGAAGATAATGTCCCCCGGCTTGTAGTCCCCGGACACAGCCTGTCCCATCTTCTTATGATAGGTCAGCAGCGCAGGTGCGTAGGCCGTCTTTGCACCGTTGAAGAAAATCATAGACGCTCCGGCTTCCCGGAACAGCCACCACAGGAACACGCAGCACCACGCCTTGGGCGCTCCGCCGTACTCTGTGTTGTACTTGACCTTATTACTGCCCCGTGGGGACTCAGTCACCCCAAGTTCCCCACGGGCCAGCTCCAACAGCTTCTCAGCCG
>JAZNDJ010000076.1:0-6679 GCA_045588045.1 Faecousia sp. | reverse complement strand
AGGCTCAACAACAGTACTATCATTTGTTTCATATATAAACCCCATGGTGAATATTCAAATTAATAACAATTTATCATAACACACGCAAAAAAGGAAGGACCGCTGCGGCAAAAAGCCATAGTTTCCCCTCAGGCTATGGCTCCCGAGGGGAAACTTTCAAAGCCCTTTCACCGTCTTACGCGGTCCGGCAGTTTCCAATCAGGGGGATGATTGGTTTCCTATGAAATTAGCAGGTTGCGCCACCCTTAACGGTCTTGCTTAGGATAGCTTCCTTATCGATGGTACCGGTGGTCAGCTTCTCGTTGACATAGTCAAAGCCCAGACGGGTTACGGTATCGCCAAAACGCTCGCCGGAGATGCCTTCGTCGCGGAACAGCAGAATTGCCTTTTCGACAACATCCATGACTTCTTCTTCGCTGGTGAAAATCTTGGTCAGAGGCATACCGTGGGTGTACTTCTTACCCCAGCGGCCGCCAACAAAGACCTTAAAGCCGTACTGGTATTCCTCAAATGCACCGAAGGGGCACTTACCGGCACAACGGCCGCAGTTGTTACATGCATTGGGATCAATGCTGATCTTGCCGTCAACGACCTCAGCAATCTTGATGGGGCAGGACTCCACCACCTGGCACTTCTTGCAGCCATGGCACTTGGTGTAGTCGACCATAGGAACCTTCTGGCCGATGATACCCAGGTCGTTCAGGCTGGGCTTAGCGCAGTTATTGGGACAACCGCCGACGCAGATCTTGAACTTGTGAGGCAGGGTGACACCGTGGTAGCCGATGTAGAACTTCTCGTGGATCTTTTCGGACAGACCGTAGGTATCGGCCAAGCCGTACTGGCAGGTGGTACCCTTACAGGAGACAACAGGACGAACCAGAGAACCGGTACCGCCAGTGGACAGGCCATGCTCAGCCAGGAAATCGATCAGAGGCTGAATATTCTCATGCTTGACGCCCTGGATTTCCAGAGTCAGACGGGTAGTCATGGCAACAGCACCGGAACCAAACTTCTCTGCAGCCTCTGCCACAGCACGATGCTCATCGGAAGTGATCTTACCATTGCGGGTAATGACACGAACATTGAATACGTCGGGGTAACGCTTATCCTGCAGGCAGCCCAGACCCTTGACGCGCTTGATCTCCTCGGGAGGCAGAACACCGCCTTCGAACTGAATCTTTACCTGGTTTGCGAACAGACCGCCTTCCAGAGCCAGGGTGTTGGTGTAGCCGTATGCCTTCAGACGGTTCTGCAGGAAGTAGCCACGCTTACCCTTAGCGCAGACCAGCAGCAGCTTGGCATCCAGATCCAGGCCGTCAATGGGGCCGGTGACCTTTGCCAGATCGATCCACTGAGCACCGGGGATGGAGGGAGCGGGGCTGACATCGATGACCTTGTAGCCCTTTGCCTTGGTAGCGGCATACTGGGCGGGAGTCATGGTCTGGTACTCGCCGGACATCTTGTTCTCCAGAATGTAGCAAGCCTGGACGAAAGGATGGATCGCAGTAGAGAAAGGAGGTGCGTAAGCAAAGTCCAGCGTATCGAAATCCTCAACCTTAGCACCCATGGCAATGCCGGTGACAGCAATGTCAACCATCTTGTCCACTGCACCTGCACCCAGAACCTGAATGCCCAGCAGCTTATGGGTTGCCTTGTCAGCAATCAGCTTGGTCATAAAGGTGGAAGCGTCGGTATAGTAATGTGCCTTATCGTCAGTAACACAGGTAACGGTGATCACATCGTAGCCTGCTTCTTTAGCCTGTGCCTCGGTCAGACCGGTACGGCCTGCGTTCAGACCTTCAGCCAGCTTCACAACGCCGGTGCCCAGGCAGCCGCCGTAGGAAACAGCTTCGCCGGTCAGGTTCTTGGCCAGCAGACGGCCGGTGATATTGGCGGTAGAGCCCATGGCGGACCACTGACCCTTACCGGTCAGACGGTTGAATACCTGAGCGCAGTCGCCAACAGCGTAAACATCGTTCAGATTGGTGCGCTGGAACTTATCCACCACAACGGTGCCACGGTTCAGCTCAATGCCGGAGTCGGCAAGCCATGCGGTAGCGGGACGGACGCCAATTGCCAGAACAACAGCTTCGCCGTCGAAGTTGCCAACGGAGGTGCGGATACCGGTTGCCTTGTCGCTGCCCAGAATCTCGGTGAGGCCTGCGCCGGTGACAACACGGATGCCCTTTGCCTGCAGCTGCTTACGGATGTAGTCGGCCACCTCAGCGTCGAACAGGTTGGGCATAACCTGAGAAGCCATGTCAACTACAGTAACCTTCAGACCCTTGGCCAGCAGGTTCTCTGCAATCTCCAGACCAATGAAGCCGCCGCCGACAATAACTGCGTTGCGGCACTTGTTCTCGTCCACATAAGCGCGCAGGCCGATGGCGTCATCAGGAGTACGCATGGTGAATACGCCGGGAAGGTTCGTACCGGCCACATTGGGAACAAAGGGGGCAGCGCCGGTAGCGATGACCAGCTTGTCGTAGGAAACGACTTCGCCGTTTGCGAAAGTAACGGTCTTGGCAGCAGCGTCAACGCCCACAGCTTCCATCTCGGTCTTGACCTCAACGCCGGTGAGGCCGGTGTACTTTGCAGGGGTGTTGACGATCAGCTCGTCACGGCTTTCGATGCTGCCGCCAACATAGTAGGGCAGGCCGCAGCCAGCATAGGAAATATCCTTGCTCTTGGTGTAAACGGTGACTTTCGCGCTGCGATCCTGACGCATCAGCTTGGCAGCGGTCTTGGTACCGGCGGCAACACCGCCGATTACAACAACGTTCATATCAGTAACTCCTTTTTTATTTTTCCGGTTTTCTGCAACCGTTCAGTACTTAGCCAATGTAGCCTGCAAACAGGAAGCCGAAGGCATAGGAAGCAATGGCAACGCACAGCCAGGTGATGCCGCCCAGTGCGATGGGCTTCAGACCCTTGGAGAAGACATCCTTAAACTTGATTTTGAAGCCGACGCCTGCCAGAGCTGCTGCAAACAGATACTTTGCCAGCTTGCTCAGAACGCTGGTAGCGGTAGCGGTGAAGAAGCCAAAAGTGTTCAGACCGGCCATAACCACAAACCACAGGATAAACATGGGGAAGGTCTTCTTGACAACAGCCAGAGGGCTGTCGTTTGCGTCAGCTTCGCCATTCTTCTTTGCGCGGGATGCCATGATCAGAGTCCATGCCAGAGCAACAAAGATCAGCATGGTGGTACGAACCAGCTTGACATTCAGGGCACCGTTGAAATCAGCATTGCCAATGATACCTTGCCAGGTTGCCTGTGCACCTGCAACAGAAGATGTGTCATTGATAGCAGTACCGGCGATGAATGCGAACTGATTGTCGGTCAGATTCAGCAGCTGGCCGATGTAGGGGTAGGAGAATGCGGCGATGGTATCAAACAGGAAGATTGCAGCCATAGCGAAAGCAATTTCCTCTTCCTTTGCCTTGATGATACGGCTCAGGGTTGCGATCGCAGTACCACCGCAGATGCAGGTACCGCCGCCAACCAGGATGGAAGTATTCTCAGATACCTTCAGAACCTTGCGGCCGATCACCAATGCAACGGTGAAGGACAGCAGGATGTTGAAAATGATCAGGGGCAATGCACGGATACCGGTACCCAGAATTGCTGCAAAATTCAAAGTCGCGCCGGTTGCAATGATGCCCCAGTTCAGGAACTGCTTGGAGCAGTAGGTGGTGCCTGCCTTGAATTCCTTGGAAACGCTGGGCAGCACATTGCAGATAATCATAGTTACCAACAACGCCAGCATGGGGCCGCCAATAACGGTTCTTCCGAACCAGGCCTTCTGCAGGGTAGTGGTCTCGTTTGCCAGTACACCGACCACGATGCACAGGATAATTGCCAGAGACTTACCCCACTTGATGGTTTTCTTGTTTTCGCTCATGGTTTTACCTCCGTTGTTTCTATCTTTCTTCTTCAAAAAAGCACTGTTTCGTGCTTTTTATATCGATTTCTACTTGATTATAGCATAGCATTCATGATAAAATCAACTTAAAGATCATTTATGAATCGATCATATAATCTTATCACGGAGGTTCTTTATGGTAGACCGTCGAGTGGACACATTTTTGCTTTTGTGTCAGTTAATGAATTATCGAAAAACTGCGGATGCCCTTGGCATTACACAGCCTGCTGTCACACAGCAGATCCACTTTCTGGAACGCGAATACGGCTGCAAACTGTTTACATACCAGAATTCCCGGCTGCAGAAAACAGAAGCGGCCATCACATTGGAGCAGTATGCCCGGGCTATACGCCTGCAGGATCAGCATTTGCGTGATAAACTCAGCAGTACGGTCCGGGAGTTGAAGATCGGTGCCACAAAAACAATCGGCGATTATGTGCTGAAAGAGGATATCCAGCGGTATTTAAGCAAGGAAGATCATGCGTTGTCACTGGTTGTGGATAACACAGAGCATTTGCTGAAAATGCTGGACGAGAATCAGCTGGATTTCGCGGTGATCGAAGGCTATTTTGACCGTTCCCTGTTTGACAGCCAGCTTTTTCGCAAGGAGCCCTTTGTGGGTATCTGTCCGCAAAATCATCCATTTGCCGGAAAAGAGGTTTCATTGGAAGAGCTGTTTCAGGAATCCATCATTCACCGGGAAGCGGGCTCCGGTACCCGGGCAATCCTGGAGCAGAAGTTGCAGGGTTACAACGAATCCCTTGACCGGTTTAAGCGGCAGATCTGTATCTCCAGCTTCCCTGTGATTCTTGATCTGGTAAAAAAAGGATTTGGCGTTTCGTTCGTATACGAAGTATTGGCAGACAGTGATCCTAACATTGCAAAGTTTACAATCAGAGGAGAACACATTGTCCGGGAGTTTAATATCGTATATCTGAGGCACGCAGATCTTCAGGAAAAAATAAGCTGGTTTTTCCCTGGGAGGAATGAAGTATGATCAAAATCGCTGTTGTCCAGGAATGCGCCCATGAAAATTTGTCGAACAACCTGGAAATAACGCAAAAATATGCAAGCGAAGCAGCACAAAGAGGATGCTCAGTAATTTGCTTCCCGGAATGTTATCTCACAGGATATCGTCCTGACAAAGCTGTATGCAACGCAATTTCGTTAAACGCTCCCGCTTTGCAGCAGGTATCCAAAATCGCCACGGAAAATGCCATCGACATTCTGGTAGGATTTATGGAAAAATCAGATGATTCTTTTTATATTACCCACGGTCTTTTCCGAAAAGATGGTACCCGGGACTACTACCGCAAAACCCATTTGGGTCAACGGGAAAAGACAGTCTTTTCTCCCGGAAAGGAATTGAAGATCCTTTCCCTGACCAATGGAACCAGAATCGGCATTCAGCTGTGTGTGGAGACCCATTATCCGGAAATCACCCAAACTCTGGCCTTAAGGGGGGCTGAGGTGGTTTTCGCACCCCATGCGGTGCCGCGCATCTCCGGTAACAGAGAAAAAATCTGGAGCAAATATATCCCGGCCAGAAGCTATGACAACCGCATTTACATGGCTTGCTGTAATTTATGGGATAATACGAGCTTCGGCGGCGGATGTCTGGTCACCGGTCCCAGAGGAGAAGTCGTTTCCGCCTGCTTTGATGACAAGGCATTCCTCCTGGTCTGTGAGATTGACGAAGATCTGATCGCCTCGTTTCGAACCCTCGGAAATAAGCGTTCCGCCCACTTCTACCCATCCTTACGCCGCCCTGAATTGTATGAGTGAAATAATTGCCGAGTATATGGCAGTCGAAGATCTACGCGCCAAAGGTATCTCTCCTGCCTTTCTGGTGACTGACCATGTTAGCTTCTATGAGCGGTACGGCTGGGAATTCCTGTGCATGGTACAGGGTGACGGCGAACCTGATATGACTCGGATGTACATTCACAGATAATCATTCCGCACAAGCCTTTTATCAAGTACATTTGTCACGCTTTTACTTGAAGAATTTTGACAGGTAAGGTGTTTGTATTCCCAATGCCCATCTATCAGAAAAAGTGGTTGCGCTGCAACCACTTTTTTCGTCAAAAGCGTGACATATAGCCCATCATTAAGCCAGTTGAGCACTATAATTACATACAGCAAAATATGTTTGTCTACCGGAAGAACACGTTTTGGACGAAATGGCAGACAAACAAAAAGCAGTCCCGAAAAAGGCATTTTTCGTGCCTCATCGGGACTGCTTTTGACTTTCTCATATCATATCGGAACTCAAAAATGTTGTAAAATTGTAGTAATTTGGGTGTGCAACGTGATTTATCGTTGATTCTCTAGGCGAATCTCAGCTGATTGGAGTAGTGCCGTGGCAAAGAAACTTAAAAATCTTTCAAATCTTCCATCGATCGTTGTACAAACCGATTCTGGGTCATATCCAGGTGAGCATATATCTCCATAGTTGTCCGGATACTGGAGTGTCCAATGGATTTGGAGAAGGTAGCTAGGTCGAAGTCGGGATCGTTTTTGTGCTTGATGTAATAATGGGTCACGTAGGTATGGCGAAGGCCGTGAACAGTTACATTATGAGTCAGACCGATTTTTTTACAGATTTTCCGATGGCCCTGGCTGGTACTGCAACTGACACCACTGCCAAAGGGGAAGTTGGAGGATCCGCAGATATACTTGTGTTCCCGGCGGATCGCATCATACTTTTCTTTGATGATTCGCTTTGCGGATTTCTGTTCAAGTCGGAGGCC
>JAZNDJ010000075.1:0-2649 GCA_045588045.1 Faecousia sp. | reverse complement strand
TGGCGGCGATTTCACCGCCGGTCAGTACAAAGTCACCTAGGGAAATTTCTTCGTCCACGCACTCGTCTATGAACCGCTGGTCAATACCCTCATAGTGGCCGCAAACCAGAACCAGATTTTCCAGCTTGCTCAGCCGGATGGCATCTGCCTGCTTGAAAGTCTTGCCGCAGGGAGACATGTAGATCGTATGGACCGGGCCGGAAGCCTGGTCGCAGACCGCCTCCCAGCAACGGTACAGGGGGTCAGCTGTCATAACTGCGCCCCGGCCACCACCGTAGGGGTAGTCGTCCACCTGGTTCTGCTTATTGGCGGTATAATCCCGGATCTGGTGGGTCTCGATGTGGATAAATCCCCGCTCCTGAGCGCGGCCCAGGATACTGTCGGACAGTACATCTCCCACAGTCTCCGGAAACAGGGTCAGAATGTCAACTCTCATCCGTACGCATCCCCTCGATCAAACGGACCTGCATCCGGTTGGCTTCCATGTCCGTGGAGACGACAAAGGCCTTCACAGCAGGTATCATATATTCATGCTCGCCCTTGACGACGTACACCTTGTTGCCAGGGTAGTCCAGCACGTCGGTGATCTGCCCAACGACACCTTCCTCTGTCGCCACTTCCATGCCAATAAGCTCTGCAGCGAAAATCAGGTCATCCGGTGCATCACAGCGGAAGATCTCCACCGTCTTCCCCCTCATTGCCTGGGCATCCTCCATGGTATCGATGCCCCGCAGCTTCAGAAGGTTGCAGGTCTTCTGAATACGGCAGCTATCCACCGGGTATTCCTTTCCGTCAATGCGGACGCGGGTATAGTCAAGTAAAAAGTCCGGGCCGTCTGTCCAAGGCAGCAGCTTCATCTCCCCGCGGACACCGTGGGTGGAGACGATCTCACCGGCTTCCAAAAACTGGAGCTTCATAGTTTTTCCTCCTGAAAACGAGAAATGCGTGGCGCACAAGCGTCACGCATACCCGTCAATCAACGATTTCCACCGTGATCTTTTCGCCGGTGCGCTGGGCAACGGTTTTCACGATCGTGCGAATCTCCTTCGCAATTCGGCCCTGGCGGCCGATAACTTTTCCCATGTCACCGGGGGCAACACGGAGTTCCAGGACCTTGCCATCCTCATCAGAGGACTCGGTCACAGTAACTGCATCCGGATCGTCCACCAGATTCTTTGCCATATACAGCAAAAGCTCTTTCATTGTGTAACTCCTTTGGGAAAATTACAGGACACCGGCCTTCTTCAGCAGGCCGCGAACGGTATCGGTGGGCTGTGCGCCGTTCTTGATCCAGGTCTGTGCCTTCTCGGCATCGACAGTGATGGTTGCGGGCTCGGTCAGGGGATTGTAAGTGCCGATCTCCTCAATGCAGCGGCCATCGCGGGGGCTACGGGAATCAGCAACAACGATCCGGTAGTAAGGAGCCTTCTTTGCACCCATTCTTCTCAGTCTGATCTTAACCATGAGTTTCACCTCCAAGTAAATTTCTTTTCTATATCGCAAAGCAGTTTGCTTTCAGCGAACGTATTTAGAAGCCGGGAAAGCCGCCGAAGCCGCCCATTCCACGCATACGCTTCATTTTCTTTCCGGCACCGGGACCGGAGAATTGCTTCATAAGGCTGCGCATTTGGTCAAAGGATTTGAGCAATCTATTGACATCCTCAACCTTCAGTCCCGCACCTGCGGCAATTCGCTTCTTTCGGCTGGCGCCGATGATATTTGGATTCTCCCGCTCCTTAGGTGTCATAGACAGGATGATGGCCTCTGTGTGGGCCATAGCCTTCTCGTCCACCTGGATATTCTTCATGCTGCCCATGCCCGGCATTTGCGCCAAAATATCCTGCATGGAGCCCATGGATTTCATTTGGACCATCTGGTCATAGAAATCCTGGAGGGTAAATTTATTGGAGCGGAGCTTCTCCTCCAGTTCGGCAGATTTCTTGGCATCGTAGGCTTTTTCCGCCTTCTCGATCAGAGAAAGCACATCGCCCATGCCCAAGATTCGGGATGCCATGCGGTCCGGGTGGAAGGCCTCGATATCCTCCAGCTTTTCGCCAATACCGGAGAACTTGATCGGCTTGCCGGTAACAGCACGGACAGACAGGGCCGCGCCGCCTCTTGCGTCGCCGTCCAGCTTGCTGAGCATAACAGAGTCGATATCCAGCCACTCATTAAAGCTCTGAGCGGCGTTCACAGCATCCTGTCCGGTCATGGCATCCACCACAAGCATGATCTCGTCCGGCTTAACGGCAGCTTTGATGTTTTTCAGTTCCTCCATGAGGGCTTCGTCCACGTGCAGCCGGCCTGCGGTATCCAAAAACACCATGTCGTGGCCATGCTGGCGGGCGTAGACAACGGCATCCTTTGCGATCTGCACAGGGTCGATCTGTCCCTTCTCAAAAACAGGAAGCCCCAGTTTTTCGCCGCAGACCTTCAACTGTTGGATCGCAGCCGGGCGGTAGATATCACAAGCGACCAGCAAAGGATTCTTGCCCTGCCGCTTCATAAGTCCGGCAAGCTTAGAGCCGTTGGTGGTCTTACCTGCACCCTGCAGGCCAACAAGCATCACAACTGTTGTGCCGTTGGGATTGATGGTAATGTGTTTTGCCTCACTGCCCATCAGAGCAGTCAGCTCTTCATTGACGATCT
>JAZNDJ010000074.1:0-4432 GCA_045588045.1 Faecousia sp. | reverse complement strand
CACCCTATCGGGTGGACTTTTGTTTTGGTGGAGACAACAGGACTCGAACCTGTGACCTCATGCGTGTGAAGCATGCGCTCTAACCAGCTGAGCTATGCCTCCAAGTGGAGCATGAAGCATTATACCACATCTGCGGCAAATGTCAAGACCTTGTTGGTACTTGGCAGGAAAGAAAAAATTTGCTATCCTATTATAAGAAGGGGGAATACCCATGAAATACGAAAATATGATGCCGGGAATCTTCCGGAGCAGGCCGAATCGCTTCATCGCCTACGTGGAAATCGGTGGAGAAGAAACGGTCTGCCACGTGAAAAATACAGGCCGCTGCCGGGAACTGCTGATTCCGAGCACGACCGTCTGGTGCCGCCGGGACGACAATCCCAGCCGCAAAACGAAATACGATCTGATCGCCGTCCAAAAGGGGGAGCGGCTGATCAACATGGATTCCCAGGCCCCCAATGCCGCGGCCCGGGAGTGGCTGGCGGCGGGCGGTCTTGGGCCGGTGGAGGATCTTCGCAGTGAGGTGCAGCATGGGGATTCCCGGTTTGATTTTGCCTTCACCCTCCAAGGGCGGCCATGCTTTCTGGAGGTCAAGGGGGTGACCCTGGAGCAGGACGGGGTCTGCGCTTTTCCCGATGCCCCCACCCAGCGGGGTGTCAAGCACCTGCGGGGCTTGCGGCAGGCGGCGTTGGATGGGTATGGGGCCTATGTGCTCTTTGTGATCCAAATGGCGGATGTGAAGTATCTGCACCCCAACGACGACACCGACCCGGACTTCGGCAGGGCCCTCCGGGAGGCGTCCGCCGCCGGGGTGACGGTACTGGCGATGGATTGCGCCGTGACACCGGATTCCATGACCCTGCGGCTGCCGGTACTGGTAAAATTATAAGAAACGGCGGAGGACATCCTCCGCCGAATTTTATAGTGTTTCCAACAGGTTTTCCAGCTCAGACAGGGCGCGGATCTCGTAGTCCGGGGGTATGGGCCGGGTGTAGGCTCTGCCGGTGGGATTGACCCAACAGGTGGCGATCCCGGCATTTTGGCCGCCTAAAATGTCCGACGAGGGGCTGTCCCCCACGATCATGGCCCGGGCCGGGTCGAAGTCGGGGATCTGCCGGAAGCAGTAGTCGAAAAAACCCTTGTCCGGCTTGTTGACCCCAATGGTTTGGGAAATGAAGATCTTCTCAAAATACGGGCCGATGCCCGCACTTTCCAGCCGCTTTTCCTGAACACTGGCGGTGCCGTTGCTGGCCAAAAACAGCCGGTACTTTTTGCTTAGAGATATTACCGCCTCCCGGGCACCGGGGAGGAAATAGTGGCCCTCCGACAGGTGGTCCATATACGCAAGGGCGGTGGGTGCAGAATCGCCGGGGATGCCCAGCTCCCCGAACAGCACCGCAAAGCGGCCGTAGAGCACCTGCTGGCGGGTGATCTGCCCAGCCTCCAGCAGCTTCCAATGGTCCTTGTTGATACGGCTGTACCGGTCGCAGACCGCCTGGGTCGGTTCTACGCCTATTTCCTGCAGGGTCTTGCGGATGGCCACATCCTCCTGCATCTTAAAATTCAAAACTGTGTCATCCAGGTCGATAAACAGAAATTCAAACATGCTGCCGCCTCCTGCCGATCTCGTTGGCAATGGCTGCAAACTGGCCAATATCCAAAGTTTCGCCCCGGACGCTGGGACTCAGGCCGCAGGCGGTAATGACCTCCCCGGCACCGGCTTTGCCCAGCTCTGGGAAGCCGGAGGCCAGGCCGTTTTGCAGGGTCTTGCGGCGCATGGCGAAGCTGGCCCGGACGGTCCGGAAGAAAAGCTCCGGGTCGTCGATCTGCCAGGGGCGGGTCTGACGGACCTTCAGGGTGATGACCGCCGAGGTGACCTTAGGCTGAGGCAGGAAGCATCCGGCGGGTACATCGAACAGGATCTCCGGCTGGGCATAGTACTGGCAGAAAACGGTGAAGGCGCTGTAGTCAGCGGTGCCGGGCTTGGCGGCGATCCGCTGCGCCACCTCCTTTTGCACCATGACGGTGACGGATTCAAAGCACTCCGCCTCCAAAAGGGCGGTGAGGATGGGGGAGGTGATGTAGTAGGGCAGGTTGGCGCAGGCCATAGGCCGCAGACCGGGGAATTTCTCCCGGACCAGGGCCGCAACATCCAGCTTCAGCACGTCACTCCAGAGGATCTCCAGATTGGAAAATTCTCCCACGGTCCTGCTAAGAATGGGCTTGAGCCGTTCGTCCACCTCGATGGCGCAGACCTTACCGGCCCGGAGGGCAAGCTGCTGGGTCAGAGGGCCGATGCCCGGCCCGATCTCCAGTACGCCGGCGGTGCTGTCCACCCCGGCATCCTCTGCGATCCGCTCCGGCACCCACCGGGCGACGAGAAAATTCTGGCCCTTGGCCTTGGAAAAGTGAAAGCCGTGCTCTGCCAGCAGGGGCTTCATCACATGGATATCACACACATCGATCATAAAAAATCGCCTCTTTCCGGTATGCACCGCGTCGTCTGCGGCTATTATACCAGGAAAGAGGCGATATTTCAATTCATTTTCTCACTCAAGGAAATAGACGGTGGCATTACGCACGCCGTACTGGAAGCATTGCCGGGTGGTGGGGAAGTACAGGTCAATGTGACTGCCCTTGACGCCGCCGCCGCAATCCTCCGCGGTGGCCATGCCGTAGACATACTTGCCGTCGCTGGACACGATGTACATTTTGGTGCCGTAGGGGATGACCTTGGGATCCACGGCTACGGTGCCCATCCGCACGGTGGTGCCGGTGGCTGTGGTCATGTTGCAGCCGGCGTCGGTGTGGGTGTAGGCGGTGGTCTTAAAGGTGGCGCTGCGGCTGTAGCGCAGGACCTCGCCGGATGAGGTGACGATCACGCCGTTGCCCACAGCGGGGGCGTTGGTGGCGGTGCTGCCGGTGCCGGTACCTACCAAGACGATCTTGTTTGCAGGCTTTGATACGGTGGTCTCCGACAGAACGGTCCGCTCCGTCTCCTGGCCGTTGACGTACTTGATGCTGGCCACGGTGCTGACCTGGCCGACGACGCCTTCCTTCAGCACTTCCTGCTCACCTTCGGGCAGGGTGGGGTCATCGCAGTAGGTCGTTTCGTAGGGAATCTCTACGGTATAGGTCTCTTCTTTGGTGATGATGTTGTCGACGGTCACTTCCATGCCGTCGTAGGTCATGGTGCCCAGGGGCATGGAGGGAATATAATCGTCATACACGGACAGACCGAGACGGTTACACAGGGCCTCCAGAGTTTCGCCGTAGCTCAGGACTTCCATAGGCTCACCGCAGTAGTTGATGCGGATCAGCTGACCACGCTGCACGGTGATCTCGGAAACGTCTTCGCCGGGGGCAGTGGTGTAGGTGTCATCAACGTCGAGGGTAAAGCCGGCTTCGGCCAAAACGTCTGCAGGGTCGGTCTCGCTGGTGGTGTAGACAGTTGTGCGGTCGCCGTCGGTGATCACGTAGGTGGTGGTCTGGGCGAATACGGTCTGGCTCAGAAGCAGGAACAGGATCGCCAAGGGTAGCAGCATCAGAACGATGCGCACGATAAGCTTGGTGCGATCATGCAGGACCGGGTTCAAGACAAGCATGCAGGAACCTCCTTTCAGAATAACTGTGCTATAGGCCGCCGGAAACAGGCGGTATCAAAAAGTTACAAATTCAGCGATCAAAAGGTGAACGCTGCTTCATTATAACAAAAAATTTCAAAAAGTCAAGTCTTTTAGGTAAAACCACCAAAAAGTTCAACTTT
The DNA here is from genome assembly GCA_045588045.1 of Faecousia sp. Classification (GTDB taxonomy): domain Bacteria; phylum Bacillota; class Clostridia; order Oscillospirales; family Oscillospiraceae; genus Faecousia. The sequence goes on along the minus strand of JAZNDJ010000074.1, from coordinate 666 downwards.
TTCGGCAAAAATGAAAATTGTTTTATGTAAACGAAAACCCAAAATATACCATTTTTTGTGGAACTTTGACACAAGAGCTTGTGGATTTGGTTACATTTGTTGACATAATTTTCGGTGTTATGTTACTTTCTCCTAAAATTCGATTTTTAAGGATTATGGTAAACCTCTCACCACCCCAAAATAGGATTTTTCCTCCCTTTTCTCTCGGAAAGGCTCTCTAAAATGCGCTCCTTCCTCCACCTGCGCTGTAACCGATTGCCGGTTGACAGACTGCACAAACTGTGCTATATTTCTTACATAGTCAAAGGCTGTGACGAAGCCAGCGTCGGACCGTAAGCTGCCCAGAGAGGAGCTCACCTTGGTGCAAGAGCTCTGCACCCCTGCGGTTTGTCCACCACTTCCGAGCCGTCCGGCGGAAATGCCGGGTCGGGTGCGCCCGTTAACGCGTCAATGAGTGGCAGCACCGCTGCAACCAGGGTGGAACCGTGGAATACCGAATGTCGTATCCCACCCCTGATCTTTCAGGGGATGGGTATTTTTTATACCTCGCCCCAAGTTAAAAGGAGGCAAAGAACATGTCTGAAGAAAATCTGTACACCTTCCAAAACCCCGAGTATCGTAAGACCTACTGGCACACCTGCTCCCATATTATGGCCCAGGCGGTGA
>JAZNDJ010000073.1:0-18262 GCA_045588045.1 Faecousia sp. | reverse complement strand
GCATAAAGAAAACCCCTTAAGGGGTAGCCCGTAAATGAAATGCGGTCGGCAAACCATTCGGGGCCCCTTTAGGGGCAATCGTCTGTAAAAAGCCCTTCTAGGGCTAAATCAAGCCCCCGGCTTAGCCGGGGGTTATGACTTATGCCAGATCGATCTGCGCAAGACGCACCGCATCCAGTTTGATCTCAACAGGCCACTTCTCCGTAGCCTCTCCGATCAACTGGCTCGTCCGGTCGTTGATAAAGTAATCTCTCGCATAGTAGCGCCACTGCTCCATCCCGGCAGAGAAATACATGATATGATAACCGAACTCGGTCTTTACGATCCCGGTATCGCCCACCTTGCGGTCCGGATCAACGGACCAGCTCAGGAACGGCTCCACATAGTTGGAATCCTCGGTAATACCGGTGTACAGGCCGCCGCTTGTATTGGAGCCGCCGTCTGCAGAATAGGTAGCAACCAAATCTGCAAAGCTCTCCTCTGTGGCCTCGCCGTCCTTCCACTCCCGGTAGACCTTCTCTGCCTTCTCAAGGCAGGCTTTCCATTCTTCCTCCGAGTAGGTAACGGAGAGGTCTTCATTCTCTGTGCCGCCCTCCGGGGCAATGAGGATATGACGGACATCCACGATGGGGCCGCTATCCTGAGTCAGTCCCATTTCCGCAAAGGCATCGGAATTGTTATTGAAGTAGGCCTCTACCTCTGCATCGGTGGGTGCAACACTTGTGAATTCCCCTACGGTGCAGTACACTCTCAGGTACTCCAAGTAGTCCTTCTCGTTGCAATTGACACCGATCCGGTCACGGAGCATAGCATCTACGCTTTCAAATTCGCCTTCCTCAGCAGTCTTCAGCAGATCCTCCGGTGCCTGGTCCAAAAGCTTTTGGGATTCTTCGTCCAGCGCAAACCCCTGCTCCTGCGCCAGGAAATACAAGGACTGATAATTCTGCCAGGCGGAAATGGCCGCATCTACAAAGTATTCTTCCCAGCTTTTGCTCTCATCGTAATAGCAGGCTTGCTCGTTCAAGGGCTTGGTATAATCCAGACCGATTTCGCTGAGGTAGCTGTAATACGTGCTGACAAAGCCGTTGACCTGGCCGTTGTAGTAGATCTGCAGCATACCGTTGGTCAGCTCCGCGCCGTCCATGGTAGCGACGACCTTATCCGCAGCCTTCTTTGCCTTTTTATCGGAAACGACATAGGCAGAGCTGCTGAAATCGCTGTCCGCACCATCATCAGCAAACTTGATCACACCCATGCCGAAAAGCAGTACCACCGCCAGTGCCATCAGCAGTACCACCGCGGCGATCACAGCGATCAGGGCCTGCCAGCTTATGGTGACTGTTTTTTTTGCTTTCTTCTTAGACTGTTCCTCCGCCGCTTCGTCTTCGGTTTCTTCCTCGCTTTCCTCTTCAGACGATTCCCCGGTTTGGGCATCGGGCTGCTCTGTCAGCGAAGCCAACACCTCCTGCATTTCCTCAGCTTCGGCAGTGGGAACGGCTTCCTCCTCAACGGCAGGCTCCCGGGAGGCAACCTCTTCCGATTCATTGTCAGCGCCGCAACCGGGGCAGACAGTCATGCCGTCCTCCAGCTTGGCATTACAAAACTTACAGTTCATATAAACCTCTTTCTCCTTAAATGGGCACATGATAGACATAGTTTACCACGCCCTGAGTAGAAATGCAAGATTGATTCCCAATTGTTTACAATCTGTCAAAAAAGCATTTGCAGCCCTTGCAAAAGCAACGCAAAAATGCTATTATTTATAATTGACGTAGTGTTTATAAGGGAGCTTATACCATGACCACCAAAACAACTGTGATAACCAAAGAAGAAACTGCACAGCAGCTTTCCTTTTGCGATATGATCTGTATCTACTGGCAGGAGCGAAATACCGTTCCCACTGCCTATGTGGAAACCTACGGCTGTCAGCAAAACGAGGCGGATTCCGAACGGATTCGCGGGATCCTCCTTCAGAGCGGCTATACCATCACGGACCGGGCAGAGGGTGCCGATGTTGTTGTGATGAATACCTGCGCCATTCGGGAGCATGCGGAGCAGCGGGTCTTTGGCAATTTGGGCGCGCTGACCCATACAAAACGCCGACACCCCCGGCAGAAGATCTTCCTGTGCGGCTGCATGGCCGGACAGTCCCACGTAGTGGAGCGGGTCAAAAAAAGCTATCCCCATGTGGACGGCGTGTTTTCCACCCACCATTTGTGGCAGTTTCCCCAACTTCTCCACAGCGTTCTGACCACAGGAAACCGCCCCTATTTTGTAGAGGATGAAGCCGGCTCTATTGTGGAAGGACTGCCCCAGCAACGGGACAACACCCTCAAGGCATGGGTGTCTATTATGTACGGCTGCAACAATTTCTGCACCTACTGCATCGTGCCCTATGTCCGTGGCCGTGAGCGCAGCCGCAGGGCGGAAGATATCCTGCAGGAGTGTCAGGACGTGATCGAAGCCGGCGCAAGGGAGATCACCCTTTTGGGTCAGAATGTCAACTCCTACGGCAAGGATCTGGACGAGGGCATCGACTTCTCCGATCTGCTGAAAAAAATTGCGGACCTTCCCGGGGATTTTCTGATCCGGTTTATGACCAGCCATCCCCGTGATGCAGGCAAAAAGCTCTTTGACACCATGGCTGCCTCCCCCAAGATTGCAAAGCAGCTGCATCTGCCCTTTCAATCCGGCTCCAGTCGGGTGCTGAAGGCTATGAACCGGCATTACGACCGGGAAAAATACTTAGAGCTTGTGGCCTATGCCAAAAGTGTCATGCCCGAGCTGGTACTGACCAGTGATGTGATCGTAGGCTTTCCCGGCGAAACAGAGGAAGAATTTGAGCAGACCATCTCTTTGATCGAAACTGTTCAGTATGATGCACTGTTCACCTTTATCTTCTCCCCCAGAGTCGGCACACCTGCCGCGAAAATGGAGGATCCCACCTCCAAGGAGGAGAAAAACCGCCGATTTGACCGGCTCTGTGCCGTGCAAAACCGGATCTCAGAGCAGATCCACGAAAACTATATCGGAAAAACCATGCGCTGTCTGATCGACGGCATGGACAAGGATATGCTGACAGCCCGGACAGAGGGTGGGCGGCTGGTGCGGCTGTCCGGAGATCCCAAACTGATCGGTACATTTGCAGATATTACCATAACCGGCTCCACCACATGGAGCCTGATGGGCGAGCTTGCCCACAAGGAGTGATGACATGGCTGCTGAAAAGAACGAACTGACCCCCATGAAGCGGCAGTACAATCAAATCAAGGAACGCAATCAGGATAGTATTCTGTTTTTCCGTCTGGGCGACTTCTACGAGATGTTTGACGAGGATGCAAAGCTGGCGGCCCGGGAGCTGGACCTGACGCTGACCACCCGGGACAGAAATAAGCCTAAGGAAGAACAGACACCTATGTGCGGTGTTCCCTACCACTCGGTAGATTCCTATATCGCGCGGCTGGTATCCAAGGGCTACAAGGTGGCTATCTGTGAGCAGATGGAGGATCCCGCCCAGGCAAAGGGTATCGTGGAGCGGGATATCACCCGGATCGTCACCCCCGGCACCGTTACGGAAAGCTGCATGCTGGACGAAAGCCGCAACAACTATATGGCCTGTCTGTACGGCGACGGTGAGAAATTCGGTCTGGCTTTCTGCGACGTATCCACCGGCGCTTTCTTCGCAACCGTCTGCGCGGATGCCCAGGCAGCCGCTTCTGAATTGGGCCGTTTCTCTCCCTCCGAAGTAATCCGTGGCGGTGAAGGCTCCAAGGATCCTGTTTTGGAGGATGCACTGTTTCACCGGCTTAACTGCTGTGTGGATGAGGGTCAGCCGGAGCAATTCGATTTTACTGAGGCCCAGGAGCTTTTGGAGCAGCATTTTGGCCTGCCCCTGGCACAGCTTGGATTGACCGGTCTGCCTGCCGCCGTCATTGCCAGCGGTACGTTGCTGCAGACTCTGATCTTCGTACAAAAAAACGATCTTGCCCACATTCGCCAACTGCAGTACTACAGCACCGGACGGTTTATGGAACTGGATATGGATGCGCGGCGAAATCTGGAGCTGCTTGAGACCATGCGCACCAAAGAAAAGAAGGGTACACTTCTGTGGGTGCTGGACAAGACCGAGACTGCCATGGGCGGCCGTATGCTCCGGGGTTGGCTGGAAAAACCTCTGCTGGACCCGGTGGAGATCGGCCGGCGGCAAGGTGCCGTTGAGGAGCTGGTGGGCGCAACAGTCTGCCGCGGTGAGCTCGTGGAGGTCCTCAAGGATGTCACCGATCTGGAGCGGGTCATGACCCGGGTCGTTACCGGTACGGTCAATTGCCGAGACCTGCTGGGCCTGGCCCGGGGATTGCGGGCTCTGCCGGAGGTCAAGCGACAGCTCTGTCAGATGGAAAGCCCTCTGCTGCAAAAGCTGACCCAGGAGATCGATCCGCTGGACGACTGTGCGGCCCTGATTGAAGCGACCATCGTGGACGAGCCTCCCCTGACCGTTCGGGAGGGCGGTATCATCCGCAAGGGTGCCAATGAGGAAGCGGACCGGCTGCGGGACATTATGGACGGCGGTTCCGGCACCATTGCCGCCATCGAGCTGTCTGAGCGGGAAAAGACCGGAATTCGGACGCTGAAGGTAGGCTATAATCGGGTGTTTGGCTACTATATCGAGGTTTCCAAGTCCTTTATCGATCAAGTACCGGAGCACTATATCCGCAAGCAGACGCTAACAAACTGCGAGCGGTATATTACCCAGGAGCTTAAGGAGCTGGAAAATCAGGTACTGACTGCCAAGGAGCGGCTGACCGCGCTGGAATATCAGCTTTTTACCCAGCTGCGTGAGCATCTTGCCCAGCAGGCAGCCAGAGTGCAGACCTCTGCCAATGCCGTTGCCGCCGCCGATGCTCTTTGCTCCCTGGCTGTGGTGGCAGTCAAGCGCAATTACTGCCGCCCGGAGATCACCCTGGATGACGAGATCCACATTGTGGACGGCCGCCATCCGGTGGTGGAGCAGATGCTCAAGGATACCCTTTTTGTTCCCAACGACACCCACCTGGGTGCTGCTGACGACCAGGTATCCATCATCACCGGACCCAATATGGCCGGTAAATCTACATATATGCGGCAGGTGGCACTGATCGTACTGATGGCCCAGATGGGCTCCTTTGTGCCTGCCAGAAGTGCCCGGATCGGTCTTGTGGACCGGGTATTTACCCGGATCGGTGCCAGCGATGATCTGGCCTCCGGGCAATCCACATTTATGGTGGAGATGGCCGAGGTGGCTTCCATACTGAAGTACGCCAGCTCCAGAAGTCTGCTGATCCTGGATGAGATTGGTCGGGGCACCTCTACTTATGACGGTATGGCCATTGCCCGCTCCGTTTTGGAGTACGCCGCCAGCCCCAGGCATTTGGGTGCAAAGACCCTGTTTGCCACCCATTACCACGAGCTTAGCTCCATCGAGGATGAACTGCCTAATGTCAAGAACTACAACATTGCAGTGAAAAAGCGGGGCGACAAGATGATCTTCCTGCGTAAGATCGTCCCCGGCGCCACCGACGACAGCTACGGCATCGAGGTCGCCAAGCTGGCGGGATTGCCCAACAGTGTGATCAGTCGCGCCCGGGCAATTCTGGCTGAGCTGGAGACCCAGGGCGGAAGTGCACCGGCAAAGGCCGTGTCTGTACCCCAGGATGATCAGATCAGCATGATGGACCTGCGGGCTCAGCAGGTATCCGATGCGCTGGCCGCTGTAAATGTGGAGACACTGACCCCCATTGAAGCCATGAATGAGCTGTATAAGCTGAAGCAATTGCTAAACTGATATGAAAAAATTGTCTGTAAATTTTACAAAAGCTGAGCGGATCGGCGGCTGGATCTATATGCTGATCCAGCTACTGGTCCTGCCGACTGCCCTACTCCGTCTGAATCAGCTTTTGGGTTCCCCTTTGGATAAGGCAGAAGTGAATTTTCTTTACTTCTGTCTGAACTTCCTGTTTGTGACCGTTATCTTCCGGCGGTATCTGTTGGGGTGTGCTAAAGCTGCATTGGACCGGCCCGGGAGGGTTCTGGCGGCCATTGTCATTGGCCTGGGTGCGTATTGGTTTTTGAATTACCTTGTATCCGTACTGATACTGAAGCTGTACCCGGCGTTCTCCAACGTCAACGATGCCTCCATCGATGCAATGGCGGATATGAATTATCCCCTTATCACCATTGGAACGGTGCTGCTGGTGCCGGTGGTGGAGGAGGTTCTATTCCGTGGACTGATCTTCCGGGGACTTTATAACCGAAGCCGTTTTTTGGCCTATGCAGTATCCACCGTCGCCTTCTGCCTGCCCCATGTAGTTTCCTATATCGGGCAATACAGTCCCATGCATCTGACAATGTGCTTTATACAGTATATTCCGGCAGGCCTGTGCCTCGGCTGGGCCTACGGATGGTCTGATACTGTGTGGGCTCCCATTTTGATGCACACGATCATCAATCTGATCGGTATTCACATAATGAGGTGAAGCTTATGCCTAAGATCCTGCAACTGTCGCCCCATGTTGCAAATTTAATCGCCGCCGGCGAGGTGGTCGAGCGACCTGCCAGTGTGGTCAAGGAGCTGCTGGAAAATGCTGTGGATGCCGGCGCATCACAGATCACCGTAGAGATCCGTGACGGTGGAATGACATTCCTGCGTGTTACGGATAACGGCTGCGGTATGGCCCCGGAGGATGCCAAAACGGCATTTTTGCGTCATGCCACATCCAAGCTCCGCAATGCTGAAGACCTGGCCGCCATTACCACCATGGGCTTTCGGGGTGAGGCGCTGGCTGCCATTGCCTCTGTCAGTCGCATTGATCTTCTGACCAAAACTCCCGGTGCGATTTCCGGTACCAGTCTGCAGCTGGAGGCCGGTAATATCCTGGAGCAGTCGGAGGCTGGTTGTCCCGACGGTACTACCATCATTGTCCGGGATCTTTTTTTCAATACCCCGGCAAGAATGAAATTCATGAAGTCCGACACCGTAGAGGGTGGCAGGGTCACTGCCGCTGTGCAGCTGCAGGCTCTTGCCCACCCGGAAGTGTCGTTCCGTTACTTGCGGGACGGCAAAGAGGTTTTGTCCACCCCGGGTACCGGCGGTCTGGATGCCGCAGTCTACTGCGTCTATGGCCGGGATGGGGGCAAAATGGTTCAAGTGGACAGCCGTTGGGAAACCTATTCCCTTAGCGGCTATGTTTCCAAGCCCACCGATGCTCGCCCCAGCAGAAATCTGCAGACCTTCTTCGTCAACGGCAGACCGGTCAAGTCAAGGCTGTTGGTGGCCGCCTTTGAGGAGGCATACCGCAATCAGCTTATGGTGGGAAAATTCCCGGCCTGTGTGCTGCATATCGTACTACCTGCCAATGCGGTGGATGTCAACGTCCACCCGGCAAAGACTGAGGTCAAATTTTTGAACGAGAAGGCGGTCTTCGACTGCATCCATTACGGTGTTCTCAGTGCTTTGAACAAGACCCCTGACAGGCCGCAGGTCCAATTTAAGCCCCAGCCTGCCCCTGTGCAGACACCGCCCAAAACGCCGCCTAAGCAGGAAAACTTCTTCCGGACTATGACAGCCGATGAATATCGGAATTATTCCACGGTCATTAAGGATGCGCCCCAACCCAAACAGGAAGCCGCTGCCGCCACCCTGGCAGCTGTGGAGCGCACTGCTTCTGCCACGGTCCGGGAGCCGGTATGGATCCCCTCTGTGCAAGCCCCGGCTGTACAAAAGGCTGTTCCCACTCCGGAGCCGGTCAAAGACCCGGAGCAGCACCAACTGCCCATGCCGGAGTCGATCCCGTGGCGGATGGTCGGCGAACTGTACAACACCTATATCATCGTTGAACAAGGGGAAGATGCGTTCCTCATTGACAAGCACGCCGCCCATGAACGGATTCTGTTTGATAAACTCCGTAGCAATCAGGAACAGATCAGCTCCCAAACCCTTTTGTCCCCTGTACCCTGTCGGATCAGCGCCGACGAGGTTGCCGCACTTCTGTCGAACAAAGATCTGTTGGTTTCCTTAGGCTTTGAGATCGATGAATTTGGGGACAATACAGTTCTTTTGCGGCAGGTGCCAATGGATCTGTCGGCGGAGGATGCCGCGGATGTGCTGACGGCATTGGCTGCCGATCTGCTGGCCGGTCGCCGGGAGGAAGCGAATACCGTCCGTGACGGGCTGCTGCACACCGTAGCCTGCAAGGCTGCCATCAAGGCTGGCTGGCACACGGATGCCCGGGAGCTTGCTGCCCTGGTACGGTTGGTCATGGAAAACGAGGAACTGAAATACTGTCCCCATGGCAGACCCATCTGCGTTTCCCTGAGCAAAAAGCAACTGGAAAAGCAGTTTAAACGAAGCTGATGAAAACACGAAGATTTCCACTTGTTATGTGGTGATTGGGATTTTGTCCTGCCTGCAGACTGTCCTTTTTGCGGCACTCTATGCCGCAATTGGAGCGGCATAGAAATGTTCCTAATCCCTTCGGCTTCGGCCGCTTGCGGGGTCCAGATCCTTAAGAATAAAGCCGGGAGGTCCGTACTTTGAACAAAATAATTTGCATTGCAGGACCCACCGCATCCGGCAAGACAGCCCTGGCTGTTGCCCTGGCAAAAGCGTTGGACGGCGAAGTGGTCTCCTGCGATTCCATGCAGATCTACAAACACATGGACATCGGCACTGCCAAGCCGACCCATGAGGAGATGGAGGGCATCCAGCACCACATGTTGGATGTGGTGTTGCCCCAGGAGGATTTTTCCGTCGGCCGCTACTGCCAAATGGCGACCCCCATTGTGGATGATATTCTCTGCAGAGGTAAGACTGCCATTATCGCCGGCGGTACGGGCCTGTACATGGATGCCCTGATCCGGGGCAATGACTTTGCACCCTACCCTTCCACAGGCATGCGGGAAAAGCTGGAGCGGCAGGCCGACGAAGAAGGCATGGAGGCCATGCTCAAGCTGTTGCAGACCATTGATCCGGACTCTGCGGCACGGCTCCACCTTGCCGACAGAAAAAGGGTCTTACGGGCACTGGAGGTATACTACGAGACCGGTCAGACCATCACGGCCCACAATTTGAAGACCCAGTCACTTCCGCCCCGGTACAGCCCTGTGTGGTTTGCGCTGGAGGATGCAGACCGAGCCGATCTGTACACCCGGATCGATGCCCGGGTCAGCATCATGCTCCAATCAGGTCTGATTGGGGAGATCGAGGATCTGCTGGCCATGGGCATTCCCAGAAAATGCACCGCCATGCAGGCCATCGGCTACAAGGAATTCATCGACGCGCTGGACGGCAACTGTACCGTTGCTGAGGCCGCCGACCAGGTCCGGCAAGCCTCCCGGCACTACGCCAAGCGGCAGCTGACCTGGTTCCGCAGAAATCCAACTATCCATTGGCTTCGTCGGGAAAAGGGTGAGGATACGGCAAAAATTCTTGCCCGTGCTCGACAGGTTCTTGCGGATTGTGACAACTGAATCATGCTAGGATATAAGCGTCCAAAAAAACCAAAGAAAGAAGGTCGTACTTATGTCCGAGCAACTTGATCTACAGGATGCCATCCTCAGCGAGGTTTGCAGGGAAAAGATCCCGCTGACCCTGTTTCTGATGAACGGCTTCCAGCTCCGGGGAACCATAACAGGCTTTGATCGCCTTGTTGTGGTCCTGGTGTCTGACGGCAAACAGCAGATGATCTACAAGCATGCCATCTCTACGCTGGCGCCCACACGATCACTGAAAGCCGCAACACCTACTGCATAGCAAAAAGCGACGGAGCACCGCTTCGTCGCTTTTGCTGTTTAAGAAAGAAGGAACTGCCATGTCAATTGCCGAGAATGTGGCTGCCATACGCAGCCAGATCACTGAAGCGGCCATCGCCGCAGGCCGGGATCCGAAGGATATACTCCTGTGCGCTGCAACAAAAATGAATGATGCGGAAAACGTACGCCAGGCCATTGCCGCCGGTGTAGACTGTTGCGGAGAAAACCGAGTACAGGAGCTGACGAAAAAGCTATCTGAAAATGCCTACGCCGGTGCGCCGGTCCATTTTATCGGCCATCTGCAGACCAACAAGGTTCGGCAGGTGGTTGGCAAAGTGGATCTGATCCAAAGTGTGGATTCTCTGAGGCTCCTGGATGCCATCAACAAGGAGGCTGCCAAACAGGGCATTATCCAGGACATCCTGCTGGAGGTCAACATCGGTGGGGAAGAAAGCAAGACCGGGTTTACCGTCCCACAGATTTATGAACTGCTGCCCGGAATGGGGCAAATGGCCAATGTGCGAGTCCAAGGTTTCATGGCAATTCCCCCGATTTGTCATTTTTCGGGAGAAAATGATAAATTTTTTCAAGAAATGTACAACCTTTCTGTTGACATAACGGCAAAAAAATACGATAATGTATGGGTAAGATTTTTGTCCATGGGTATGTCCGACGATTATAAAGACGCGATCGCCTGCGGGAGTACCATGATCCGCGTAGGGACCGCTATCTTCGGTGCCAGGGACTATTCCAATACAAATCCCATTTGATCGAAATATTAGGAGGAAACAGACATATGAGTTTTTGGGACAATGTAAAGAAATTTGCCCAGCCCTACTCCGATGAGGAGTACGATGATTACGAGGAGGAGCTGGACGAGTACGAAGAAGACGTACAGGAAACGCCCCGCAGACGCCGTCCCTCCCCCTTTGCAAGTGTCAAGGACGCCGACAGTGATTATAGCGCGCCCGCTGCACCTGTCAGCACCGCTGCCAACACCGGCTTCAGCGGCCAGGTCCTGAACATGAGCTCCGGCAAGCAGGAGGTCGTCCTGTTCCATGCCAAGTCCTTTGATGATGCAGCTAAGGCTGCTGACGAGCTTCGCAGAAAGAAAGCTGTTATCCTGAACATGGAAAATGTAGACAAGGCCCTGACCCGTCGCGTGGTGGACTTCCTGTCCGGCAGTGTTTACGCGCTTGATGGCAGTGTCAAAAAGATCGCCCAGTCTACTTACCTGTTCTGCCCCCACAACATGGATGTTGTCGGCGATCTGGAGAATATCCAGACTGAAGTTGCCAACTACATCTAATTGCCTAAGAAAGGACAGTTTATGTTTACACCTCAACAAATTGATCAGATTTCCTTCGGTCGCGCCACCTTCGGCGGCTATGACATGCAGGCTGTCGACGAATTCCTGGAGCCTTTGACCGAGGATTACGTCACGCTGTATAAAGAGAATGCTCTGCTTAAGAGCAAGATGAAGGTTTTGGTCGGCAAGCTGGAGGAGTACCGCAAGAACGAAGCCAGCATGAAGGATGCCATCGTTAACGCACAGAAAACCTGTGATATGATGGTCAAGGAAGCTGAAGCCAAGTGCACCCAGATGCTCAACGAAGCCAATGCTGCCGCGGCAGAAAATGCCAAGAATGCAGATGCTTTGATCGCCGCTGAGAACGCCCGGGTTGAGGAAGCCAAGAAGGCCGCTGTGGCTAAGATCGAGGACCTGCAGGAGCAGATCCGCACCTGCATCCAGGCTTTGGACCGCATTAAGCAGGCTAACCGTCCTCTGCAGACCAGCCAGGCTACCGCCGCTTTTGACTTTGACCGCAGCGAGGAAAGTGCCGAGCAGTCCGACAATGCCAACGCCGTTGCCGACGAGATCGCAGCCAATCTGCAGGCATTGGTCGGCACCGCGGATGAGCCCGCTCCCAAGGCTGAGCCGAAGCATCCCGCCAACGAGACTACCACCAGTAAGTTTGCAAACCTGCAGTTCGGTCCCAATTACGACCCTACCGGCAGCAAGTAAATAAATAAAGCTACGATGAGGACAGGTGTGTCACCCACCCCGCTATCAGAGAGCTGCCGGTCGGTGCAAGGCAGCCGGGACATGACCCATATCACCTCAGAGCTGCGCACCGAAACCTATAGGCAGTAGGCTGCGCCGGGTGTGCCCGATACCGCACGCACGAGTGCTGACGTTCTGTCAGAACAAGAGTGGTACCGCAGAGGTATGATCGCCTTTGTCTCTTGCAAAAGAGGCAAAGGCGTTTTTATTATGAACACTATTATGGAGGCATAATCCAATGGAGTATAAAAACACCATTATCACACCGAAAACCGACTTCCCCATGAAGGCCGGTCTTCCCAACCGGGAGCCCGGTATGCTGGAGCGCTGGGAACAAACGGACCTTTACAACGCCATGCTGGAAAAGAACAAGGACCGCCCTCCCTTTGTGCTGCATGACGGCCCTCCCTTCAGCAACGGCAATATCCACATGGGCCATGCGCTGAATAAGGCTCTGAAGGACTTCATCGTCCGCAGCCGCGCCATGATGGGCTACTATACCCCTTATGTTCCCGGCTGGGATAACCACGGTATGCCCATTGAGTCGGCGATCATCAAGCAGAACAAGCTTAATCATAAGGCTATGCCCATTCCGGAATTCCGTTCTGCCTGTGAAGCCTTTGCTGAGGACTATATTCAGAAGCAGATGGCCGGCTTCAAGCGGCTCGGTGTGGTGGGCGACTGGGAGCATCCCTACCGCACCATGGACAAGCACTTTGAGGCCGAAGAAGTAAAAGTTTTCGGTGCTATGTACCAGAAGGGCTACATCTACAAGGGACTGAAGCCTGTTTACTGGTGTCCCAAGGATGAAACTGCTTTGGCTGAGGCTGAGATCGAGTACCGCGACGATCCCTGTACTTCTGTGTATGTCAAATTCCCCATTGCCGATGATCTTGGCAAGCTGAAGGAATTTGATCTGACCAAAACCTTTTTTGTGATCTGGACAACGACCATTTGGACACTGCCCGGAAATATGGCGATCTGCCTCCATCCCAGAGACAGCTATGTGCTGGTCAAGGCAGAAAACGGCGAGACCTATATTTTGGCAGAGGCTCTGATGGACAAGGTCATGGCCATTGGCGGTCATGAGAATTACCAGGTCCTTGCAACCTTCCCCGGTCACTTCTTCGAGAATATGACAGCCAACCACCCCTTCCTGCCCAAGACCAGCCGTTTGGTCAACGCAGAATACGTCACTATGGATTCCGGTACCGGCTGTGTCCACACAGCCCCTGGCTTCGGTGCTGACGACTATCAGACCTGTATGCGCTACGGCATGGAGCTGATCGTCCCTGTGGACGATCGTGGCCGCCACACCGAATACGCCGGCAAGTACGCGGGTCTGAAAACCGAGGAATCCAATCCCGTCATCCTTGCAGATATGAAGGAAAACGGTGCTCTGTTTGCCAGCGAAGAAATCATGCACTCCTATCCCCATTGCTGGCGTTGCAAGAACCCCATTATTTTCCGTGCCACACCTCAGTGGTTCTGCTCTGTTGATGCATTCAAGGACGATGCCGCCAAGGCCTGTGAGGGTCTGCGCTGGCTGCCTGCATGGGGCGAGGATCGTATGGTCAGCATGATCCGTGAGCGTGCCGACTGGTGTATTTCCCGCCAGCGCCGCTGGGGTCTGCCCATCCCCGTATTCTACTGCAAAGAATGCGGTAAGCCTGTCTGCACCCCCGAGACCATCGAACATGTTTCCAAGCTTTTTGATCAGTTTGGCTCCAATGTTTGGTTTGAAAAGGATGCTATGGAGTTGATCCCCGAAGGTCTTTCCTGCCCCCACTGCGGCAAGTCCAGTGCTTTTGAAAAAGAGACCGACACTTTGGATGGTTGGTTTGATTCCGGTTCAACCCATTATGCATCGCTGATGCATGACACTCCCGAGCTTTGGCCCGCAGATGTTTACATCGAGGGTGCCGATCAATACCGCGGTTGGTTCCAGTCCTCCCTGCTGACCTCCGTTGGTGCCCTGGGCAACGGCGCACCCTTTAAGGAAGTCCTGACCCACGGCTGGGTCGTTGACGGACAGGGACGCGCAATGCACAAAAGCCTCGGCAACGGCGTGGATCCTGCTGATCTCATTAAGGACTTTGGCGCCGATATCGTCCGTCTGTGGGCTGGTTCCTCCGATTACCACGCCGATGTACGTTGCTCTAAGGAGATCATCAAGCAGCTGGCGCAGAACTATCTGAAATTCCGCAACACCGCCCGTTACTGCTTGGGCAATCTGAACGAGTTCGATCCTAACAATCTGGTCCCCGCCGAACAGATGGAGGAGCTTGACAAGTGGGCTCTGACAAAGCTGAGCAACCTCGTGGTACAGTGCCGGAAGGCCTACGAGAATTACGAATACCACGTTATTTCTCATGCCATTAATGACTTCTGCGTTGTTGAGCTTTCCAGCTTCTATCTGGATATCATCAAGGACCGGTTGTACTGCGAGGAAAAGGACGGCATTCGCCGCCGCTCTGCGCAGAGTGCCCTGTTCTTGATCGTAGATGCCTTGGCAAAGCTGTTTGCGCCGATCCTGGCCTTTACCTGCGATGAGATCTGGCAGGCAATGCCCCATCGCGAAGGCGACGATGTGCGCAATGTGCTCCTCAACCAAATGCCCGGAAACTTCAATGCATACGCATTGGATGCTGCGGCTATGGAGAAATGGGCTCTTGTCATGAAACTGCGCCAGGACGTGAACGGCGTTTTGGAGCTGGCCCGTGCAGACAAGCGCATCGGCAAGGCACTGGAAGCACATGTCAGCCTGCAATCAGAGGACGAAGCCCTGAAGGCCGCCTGCGAGGGATTGAATCTCAGCGAGATCTTCATTGTGTCCTCCTGTGCCTGGGAACCTGTGGCAGAAGGCTCTACTGCCGGTGACGGCGTAAACCTGCCGCAGCTTAAAATCGGTGTCTGCGAGGCGCGTGGTGAAAAGTGTCCCCGCTGCTGGATGCATTCTGAGAGTGCCAACAGCGATGGTCTGTGCCCCCGCTGTGCGGCAGTCATCGCAAAAATGGATGTCGAGATCTAAAAAAGCAGTTCCGGTCGGCTCGATGAGCCGACCGGATTTTTTTGCATTTTTTTCATAACCGCTTTACCCACATGGAATAATATGTTAGAATAGGCGTGTATCAAACCAGGGGGTTCATCATGAAGCTTACGAAGAACAATAAATTTAGTTGGATCTACACAGCACTGGCGTTTATCTTGCCTGTGCTGGGTTTATTTGTGCTAATGATCATCCGCGGTTTTATCCCCTTTGGTAATACATCCATGCTCTACTCCGATATGTACCATCAGTACTACCCATTCTTTGTTTCGTTCCGGGAGGCACTACTGTCCGGCGAGAGCCTGCTGTATAGCTGGGATGTCGGTTTGGGTATGGATTATCTTGGGCTGATCGCATATTACCTGGGATCACCTTTGAATCTTCTGAGCATCTTGGTCCCCGAAAACTTGACACTTGCCTACTTTTCCCTGTTGGCACCCCTTAAAATCGGTTTTGCCGGATTATTTTTTGCTGTTCTTCTCAAAAAGCTGTTCCACAAAAACGACCTGTCCATTTCCGTTTTCGGGTGCTTCTACGGTTTGTGCGCATGGGCTTTGGGGTATCACTGGAATGTAATGTGGCTGGACACCTTTGCGCTTCTGCCCTTGGTTGTTCTGGGTACTGTCTGCCTGCTGCGCGACAAGAAGTTTATCCTCTACACCGTAGGCCTGTTTTTCTCTATTGTTTCCAATTATTACATTGGTCTGTTTACCTGCATCTTCGTTGCCCTTGTGTTTCTCTGCTATGAGATCTGCCGCTGGAAAGGCTTTGTGCGGTTTCTTGCAGATTTGGGGCGTCTTGCGCTGTTCTCCATCCTTGCCGTCGGCATGACCGCCTTTTTGGAATTGCCAGCATATGCCGCTCTGCAGCGCACCCAGTCCAGTATAAATACTTTTCCGGAAGGTTTTCAGCTCAATATTGCTGACGAAAACACTTGGAAGGGATTGCTTGGTGCCATGCGCCAGGTTGCCGGCGGGATGAACGGCGGGTTGGTGCCTAACTACAAAGACTACGATGCACTTCCAAACATCTACTGCGGCATCGCCTCCACGGTTTTTGCATCGCTGTTCCTAACCTGTAAGGAAATTCGCCTGCGCGACAAGCTCTGCAGTGTGCTCCTGCTGCTGTTTCTTAACCTCAGCTTTATTATCCGGCAGCTAGACTATATGTGGCACGGATTCCATTTCACAAATATGATCCCGTACAGGTTTAGTTTTCTGTATAGCTTCGTTGTTTTGTATATGGCATATCGAGCCTACACTCTGCGGCACAGCTTTAAACTATGGCAATTATTGATCGCACTGAGTCTGGCACTGTGCATCCTGTTTAGTGCCAACATGCCACAGGACATCCCCTTCTGGGCATATAATGTGGTTTTCCTGCTTCTATACTTTGCAGCACTGCTGTATCCGCAGTTCTATCTGATCCCAAGAAAAGATGCCCCACGCCGAAAAAAGTATTTCATTGCTAAAGCTAGAACGGAGCGGCGGCACTTGAGCAGTTCCCTGCTAATCGGTATTATGTGCATGGAATTGATCCTGAATCTTGTGAACTTTGGTGTGGATTTTGCAGGGACCTCTGTGGATGATTATCCAAGGGGAACAGAGAACAGCAAGGCTATGTTGGAATATGCGGAAAACCGCAGCGCAGACGAGTTATTTTACCGGATCGAAACAGCCCACCCGCAAACCCTCAATGACGGTGCTTTGAATGGGTTTCATGGCATCACCACCTTTACAAGCTCTGCAAACGTTCAAATCATCCGCTTTATGCAAGTGCTCGGTTACGGAGCTAAGGACACCTATAACCGGTATGCCTACGAAGACAGCTCGCCCGTTGCCAATCTGTTTCTAAATTTGCGGTATATGCTGGATCGCCAGGGCAATATTATTGACAATCCCTATTTTGACAGGGCCAATAACAGTGAAAATGTATATTTGCTTGAAAATAACGCCTACCTTCCTTTGGGCTTCCTGGCCGATTCCCAGATCCTCAACACGGACTTTGAATCCGCCTACAATGAAGCAACCCATACGCCGGAGAGTTGGAACAGTCTCCACTTCCAGAACAAGCTTTTCCGGTATGCCACCGGTGCAGAACAGGACGTTTGGTCCTTCTTGATTGGCAATCAGCTAAGCATAACCTCGGATGATCTGACAGTATACAATACCACCCAAACCGGAAGCTGCGACTATACTGCCGACGAACTGGCCAGTGGAACCTTGGTTTACCGCTATGAAGCAAGTGCCTCAGGGTATATGTGCCTGGATCTGTATGCCATGCACTACAACTCCTATTATGCCGCAAACAACAGCTTCTCTGTGTGGAAAAACGGCGAGTTTCTGTGCTATTACAATTATAGCCTGCCCCAAACCGTTGGCGTGGCTACCGTTAAAGCCGGTGATGTGGTAGAAGTACGTGTAGATTGCAAAGCCGGAGAAGAAGGTCACGTCCGTGTCCATGCGGCGATTCTCAATGAGAATGTCTTCCGGGCTGGATACAACACGCTGTCCCAGTCTGTGTTGGAGTTAACCGAATTCAGGAACACCCATATTGCAGGCACGATCAACTGTAACCGCAGCGGCGTACTTTATACCTCTATCCCACAAAACGGAAATTGGACAGCAACCGTCGACGGCAAGCCGGTCAGCACTATTGAGATCGGGGATGCCATGGTCGGACTTCTTTTGAGCGAAGGCTACCACACAATAGAATTCTCCTATCAAAACAAGGCATTTCAATATGGATTGATCATCAGTAGCGCCTGTTTATTGATTTTTATGGCAGCATATTTCATATTGTACAAGCCAAAGTATTCAGTGCGAAGAAAAGGAAGATTCCAAAGGTGACAAACAAATATGCAGAAGAGACGGTCCAACAGACCGTCTCTTCTATATTTGCCAGCACAGGCTCCTCCTGGCAGGCCAAGGTATTGCCATGCCGCGGCAAGTGTCCGGGGACACTTGCAGGCATAAAAAAGAGACGACCTTTGCAGATCGTCTCTTGTGTTCGCATTACCTATCTTCCCGGGGAGTCGCCCGCCAAGTATTGTCGGCGCACATGAGCTTAACTTCTGTGTTCGGGATGGGAACAGGTGGACCCTCATGGCAATCAATACCAACTCAATTAGATGGCTCAGGCCATCGTTATATCAAAAGCCTTGCGGCTTCTAATAGCATTAGGATTATAACACCTTGAAATTCCTCTGTCAAGAGAAATTTTTTGGTGACCCATACCGGATTCGAACCGATGTTAACGGCGTGAGAGGCCGCTGTCTTAACCACTTGACCAATGGGCCATTGGTGCACCCTCAGGGACTCGAACCCGGGACCCACTGATTAAGAGTCAGTTGCTCTACCAAC
>JAZNDJ010000072.1:0-3633 GCA_045588045.1 Faecousia sp. | reverse complement strand
AAGGCAAATGTGCTGGAGACAAGCCGCCTTTGGAGGACGGTAATGCATAAACTGGCCGAGGAATACTCCGATGTTGCCTACGAGGACATGCTGGTGGATAACTGTGCAATGCAGATCGTCCGAAATCCCGGTCAATTTGATGTTATGGTTACCGAGAACATGTTCGGCGATATTCTGTCCGACGAAGCATCCATGGTGACCGGTTCGATTGGACTGCTTCCTTCCGCATCAATCGGTGATACAGCACCCGGTCTGTATGAGCCGATTCATGGATCGGCTCCTGATATCGCAGGGCAGGACAAAGCCAATCCCATAGCAACCATTTTGTCGGTTGCCATGATGTTCCGGTATTCTTTTGAAAGAGCTGCTGAAGCGGACGCCATTGAGCATGCTGTAGACGCCGTTCTGGCAGCCGGTTGGCGTACTTCAGACATTGCTGAGGCAGGTGTGAATCCGATCGGGACGAAAGAAATGGGCCGTTTGATTTGTGATAATATCTGATGAACAGTTCCTGACACCCCTGACATACCATGTCAGGGGTGTCATTATGCTTTTGGATGAAATGCGTAAAATTAAAAAATTCATTTTCTGGATAATTTGTGCAGAATTCTCTTGCATTTTTGCAAGTCTGAGCATATAATATGTCAAGTATGATTGATAGCAGGAGGAGATTACCCCGTGAAAGAACTCTCTCGCGTTGCGCAGGCCGTTCAGGCCTCGACCACATTGGCGATTGATGCCATGTTCAAACAGATGAAAGCAGATGGAATCGATGTAATCGGCTTTGGTGCCGGTGAACCGGACTTTAATACACCCGACAACATCAAGGAAGCTGCGTTTAAGGCCATTGAAGAGAATAAGACCAAGTACACACCTGCAGCCGGTGTGATGGAGCTGCGCAAGGCGGTTTGCAAGCGTCTGCTCGAGGATTGCGGCTTGGATTATGAACCTGCACAGGTTGTTATTGCCAGTGGCGCAAAGCACAGTGTCTTTGTGGCTCTTCAGGTTCTTTTGAACCCCGGCGATGAAGTGATTCTCCCGGCTCCGTTTTGGGTCAGCTATTATGAACTGATCAAAATGGCGGGCGGTATTCCTGTTATTGTGAATGCCACCGAGGATGAGGATTTTAAAATTACTGCCGAGAAGCTTGCCGCTGCCGTTACCACTAAGACTAAGGCAATGATTTTGAACAATCCTTCCAACCCCACCGGCATGATGTACACCAAGAGCGAGCTGCAGGCCATTGCGGACATCTGTGTTGAGAATGAGATCTATGTCATTTCTGACGAGATTTACTATGGTCTTGTCTATGACGGCCGTGAATTTACCAGTTTTGCCAGTCTTGGCGAAAAGGTCAAAGAATTGACCATTATTGTCAACGGTGTGTCGAAATCCTATGCTATGACCGGATGGCGTATCGGTTATACCGCATCCAATTCTCAGATTGCCAAGGTTATGGCCAATTACCTTAGTCACTCCACCTCGGCGCCGTCCTCGGTGTCTCAGTGGGCTGCCGTGGAGGCTCTGGAAGGCCCGCAGGAAGGAATTCGCGCCATGCGTGATGAATTTGCCCTGCGCCGCAACTACATCGTGGAGCGCATGAATCAAATTGAAGGCGTCAGCTGCCTGAACCCCGAAGGCGCTTTCTATGTTATGATGAACATTGAAACGCTGATCGGCCGAAAATTCGGAGAGATCGAAATTACTGACTCCGACAGCTTTGCCAAAGCATTTTTGGAGCAGGGGCTTGTTGCTGTTGTTCCTTGCTCCGGCTTTGGTGCGCCGAATTTTGTTCGCTGGTCCTATGCGACCTCCTTGGCTAACATCAAGGAAGGTTTGGACCGACTTGAAAAGTTCCTGGCAAAATAATACATCCAATAAAAACAGCGTATCTGCCGAGGGCAGATACGCTGTTTTTTATAGGATGGCGGAGACCAGATCGGTCATGCTGAACAGGCCGGGCTTTTTTCCGATCAGATATTTTGCTGCCTTCACGGCGCCGTTTGCAAAGATTTCACGGGAGGATGCGTGATGGTGCAGCTCGATCACCTCATCGCGTCCTGCAAAGATTACCTCATGGTCACCTACGATGGTTCCGCCGCGAAGAGCGGAAATGCCGATTTCTTTCCTGTCACGAGGATGACGGGTGGAGCTGCGGTCAAAGACGTATTCGGCCTCGTAAGGTACAGCGGAGGCTACTGCATCGGCCAGCATCAGGGCGGTACCACTGGGAGCGTCCACCTTGCGGTTGTGATGACGCTCGACGATCTCAATGTCATAGCCGTCCAGAATGGAAGCTGCTCTCCGGATCAGATCAACCACTACATTGATGCCAAGGGACATATTTGCGGAACGGAAAACAGGGATGCACTTTGCGGCAGAATCGATCTCCGCAAGCTGTTCCAGTGTGTATCCGGTGGTGGCAAGGACAGCGGCGGTACCGTTGCCGGTACAGAAGGAGAGGAGAGGGGTAAGGGCGGAAGGATGTGAAAAATCAATCACCACATCGGCTTTGCCGTCAAACTGGCATGGATTTGAGAAAACAGGGAAAGGACGATCGGTGGAACCGAGAATGTCAAATCCTGCAACAATATTGATCTCAGGGTCAGCGGAACAAATCGACTCGACGACCCGTCCCATGTGGCCGTTACACCCGGAAATGATTACATTTATCATCGGTACAATCCTTCGTTCTGAATTAGTTCAAAAGACCTGCACGCTTGAGAGCGGCCTTCATGATTTCCGCATTTTTGTCGGACATCTCACACAAGGGGAGACGAAGGGGACCTGCCTGCATACCCAACATATTCATAGCGCACTTGATCGGAATGGGATTTACTTCAATGAACAGCGAATCAATGAGATCCATATAATCAATCTGCAGTCTGCCTGCGGTTTCAAAATCCCCCTGCAAACAGGCGTGGGACATGTCGATCATAAGCTTGGGCATAATATTGCAGACAACCGAAATGACGCCCTTTGCGCCCAGACTCATCATGGGGACAACCTGATCGTCATTGCCGGACCAGATATAAAAATCCTCGCCGCACAGATACTTTGTATGAGCAAGCAGGGAAAAGTTTCCGCTGGCTTCCTTAACGCCGTTGAACTTTGGGTTTTCGGAAAGGATTTTATAAGTTTCGGCGGTGAAGGAAACACCGGTGCGGGAAGGGACGTTATACAGAATAATGGGAAGCTCAACACGGTCAGCAATGTATTCATAGTGCTTCAAAAGTCCGGTTTGGCTGGCCTTGTTGTAATAGGGAGTGACCAGAAGGAGGGCGTCAGCTCCGGAATCCTGTGCGTGCTGGGAAAGATAAACGGCGGCGGATGTATCGTTGCTTCCAGCGCCGGCAATCACCTTGACGCGATGATTGACCCTCTTGACGCAGTATTCCACAACAGCAATATGTTCACGAATGGAAAGGGTAGATGTTTCACCGGTTGTGCCGCATACACAGATCGCATCAACGCCGGCCTCGATCTGCCGGACGATCAAGGCGCCAAAGGTATCATAATTAACAGCGCCATTGGCATCAAAAGGAGTTACGATTGCGGGACAGGCACCGGTGAATACGGGATCTCTCATAATATCCTCCTAATTTAAATCCTGTGGTCGATATATCCCTCCGC
>JAZNDJ010000071.1:0-10419 GCA_045588045.1 Faecousia sp. | reverse complement strand
CGGCTTTACGTTTATTGATTCACATTGTCTTCAGTCGCATTACCTGAATTAATCTGTGCGTCCTTTTTTGCATTTCTTTCCTTCCTGCGCTGTTTTAACCGAGACCCAAGCTCCGGAGGTTGCTCCTGTATTTTTTGCGGATCGATCTCACGGTTACTCAGCCGTCTATTTGTATATTCCTGAAGGACCGTATACAGCACAGATGCCACAGGTATCATAAGGAACATACCTGCCACGCCCATCAATTCACCACCAACCGCGACTGCAACCAGCACCCACATGCCGGAAAGGCCGATAGATGTGCCCACTACTCGGGGGTAGATAAGGTTATTTTCGATTTGCTGCAGGATCACAAACATCACAACAAACCAAAGTGCCATGATCGGATCTTCCACAAAAATGAAGAACGCGCCAAAAGCACAACCGACCCAAGCGCCGACAACAGGGACGAATGCCGTTATCGCCACAAGAACACTGATCAGCGGAATATAGGGCATGCGGAATATAGCCATCGTCACTGCAAACAGGCAACCCAAAATGCACACTTCAATGCACTGACCGGACAGGAAGTTGGAAAACGTTGCATTTGCCAGTCTTAGGATCCGTACGATCTCATCCGCCACCCTCTCAGGCAAAAATGCATAGGACAGTTTTCTTCCCTGCCGTGCGAGGGTTTCCTTCTGAAACAGGCAGTACAGCGCAAACACAAACGCGATCACTGCGTCAAATACTGCGCCAAAAACATTTCCGATGGCGCTGAACGCACTCTCCAGGCTGGATGTGATCAAGGCGACTGCCTTATCGATCAGGCTTTCGAAATCAAATTCTTCAAGCAGCGATTTCACCCATGTAAACCATTGGCTGTCCTGTTCGTTTTGGACAAACGCATTGATCCGATTCTCTGCGTTGATTGCAAATTTCTCGATCTTAGGCAGCAGCTTTTCCACGGCCTCCCTCAACTCCGGTATCAGAAGCGTGAACACCAGGAACAGCACCAACGCAAAGCAAACAAAAGTCAGCAGCACAGACAGGATCCGCCGCACCTTAGCATTTGGCAGTTTTCTCAGCAGCCGTTCGAATGCACGCATCGGTACATTAAGAATGAATGCCAGACCTGCTCCGATCACGAAGGGCGATACCAAGTTCTTTATAAAAGAGAAAACAACACTGACACGCTCCGCTTCATGCAGCAGCCAATACAGGATGATGCACACAGCTGCGCCGATAAAAATATTGCGAAGTGTTTTCTTTTCAATATGCATGTACTGTCCTCCTGGGTTATTCTGTCAGTCGTATCAAAGTCTCACACAGAGAGTCTACACTTTCCTGTTTTGTTGCCCAGCTGGTACAAAAGCGAACTGCGCGGTGCGTCGCATCAATCCTGTCCATTTCTGAAAATGTAAATTTCGCAGAGAGTTTTTGTAACAATTCGTCCGGAAGGATCGGAAACAGTTGATTGGTGGTTGTCTCCACCAGCATAGGATACCCAAGTTTCAGCAATGTCTTTCGGATCTGCTCTGCCAGTCTGTTTGCATGGGCGGAAATATCAAAATACAAATTATCCGTCAATAGTGCCTCGAACTGCGCGCCAAGCAGCCATCCCTTTGCCAGCATGCCGCCGCGCTGCTTGATCAAGTACCGAAAATCCTCGTCAATGTCAGCGTTTGAGATAACAACGGCTTCGCCAAACATCGCACCGACTTTTGTTCCGCCAATATAGAACACATCGCAAAGACGTGCAAGATCTGCAAGGGTGACATCATTATCCGCTGCAGTCAGTCCATATCCAAGTCGGGCCCCGTCAACGAACAAATAAAGCCTGTACTGCTTGCAGACAGCGGATATCTGCTCCAGCTCATTAAGATAATAAATGGTTCCCAGTTCTGTTGGACTGGACAAATAAACCATTTTGGGCTGGACCATATGCTCCGCATCCGCTGACTGGTAGTGCAGGCGCAGTACCTCATCGATCTGCTCGGCTGTGATCTTTCCGTCAGCAGAAGGCAGGCTGATCACCTTATGTCCGGTGGCTTCGATCGCACCGGTCTCATGTACATTAATATGGGCACTTTGGGCGCCAATCACCCCTTGATGGGGACGAAGTGCCGCAGCGATCACAGTCAAATTGGTCTGGGTACCACCTACAAGAAAATGCACACCCAATTTATCATTACCACACAAGCCACGAATCTGATCCGCAGCACATTCGCAGTCGGGATCCTGCCCATAACCAGGCATCTGAACATCGGCTAAGGCATTCATTTTCTTCATAACCGCAGGATGGCAAACTTCATTATAATCGTTGTGAAACAGCAGCATACAGTTCCTCCGATAAATCGCAAAATATATACTGATATTTTACAGGTATACACAAATTATGTCAAGGACTCATATTTCCCTTTCCCGGGTCATAAATTGTTCTCAGCAGCACACACCAGGGAGGGGAAATTATGGCAGATACAATTGATAAAAGAGCCTGCGAACTGGCTGTGTACATTATCGAAACCGGCGCAACAGTCAGGGCCGCCGCCCTGCATTTCGGAATTTCAAAGTCTACCGTTCACAAAGATCTTTCCCAAAGGCTGCCGCAATACAACAAGATGCTTTATCGGCAAGTGCGCTGTGTATTGGATCGAAACAAAGCGCAGCGGCATATCCGCGGAGGCATGGCAACAAGGAATAAATATCTAATGAAAAGATCAGAAAAATGATGATATCGGTCCAGCCATTGGCTGGACCGATATTTTACAGATCGTCTGCGTCCTGTACCGGCTTATCGGTGGGGTCTGTTGCCCGTCCTGTGTAGCTACCAAAGGGATCTGTGACAATCTTCTGTTTCTTTTTATTTTGCATAAAATTATTTCACCCTGTCTTAATATGCGGCCGAGGTTGCACATCATACCACACAACATTTGCAAGAATTGACAAAAACAACTATTGCATATTATAATTACAAAAAACCTTGAGGTGCGAACATGCCACAAATGACACTGATCACAGTTGGAAAACTGAAAGAAAAGTTTTATGTATCTGCCGCGGCAGAGTACGAAAAACGGCTGAAGGCATACTGTCAATTCAGCATTGTTGAGTTGCCGGAGGCAAGATTGCCAGAGAATCCCTCCCCCGCAGAAATCTCAGCCGGTCTTGAAAAAGAGGCAGAGCTTATCAGAGGAAAGATCCCCAAGGGTGCTTGGTTTTGCATTTTGACACCGGAGGGAAAAATGCTCTCATCAGAATCTTTAGCAGACAAGCTATCATCCGTGAAGTTGTCGGGTAAAAGCAACCTATGTTTCTTGATCGGATCCTCCTTTGGTATCGCGCCCGGAATCAAGGCTGAGGCGGATTTTTGCCTTTCTATGAGCCCCATGACCTTTCCGCACCATCTGGCACGGGTCATGGTCTTGGAGCAGCTCTATCGGGCTGAATCCATTCAAGCAGGCAGCAAATATCATAAATAAGCAAATCCGCTCAGCTGCTTGCTGAGCGGATCTCAATTTAAAACTCACCGGAGTCATACATCACGGCAGATAAGGCACACAGCGGTGCTGTCTCACACCGGAGGATCCGTTTTCCGAGGGTGCAAATCTTCACACCCATTACGGAAGCCTTTTTAACTTCTGCTGGCTCCAGGCCACCCTCCGGACCTGTGATCAGACTTACGGTTCGGTAGTCGCATGCGCCCAGTGTCATTTTCAGGGTAGTAGACTGTTCGTTTTCGTAAAACAAGATCGCAAGATCCGACCGGCATGCACGGCGCAGGGCCTCATCATAGCTTCCTAACGCAAGCACCGTCGGGACGGCTCCCCTGCCGGATTGCTGTGCAGCAGATGCGGCAATCTTCTGCCATCTGTCCAGCTTCTTCCGAAGGCTCTTGTCATCAGGTCTTGAAACGCAACGCGCTGAAGGAAACGCAACGATTTCGAATGCGCCTAGTTCTGTTGCTTTTTGGATTACATGCTCAAGTTTGTCACCCTTGGAAAATGCCATATATACACTTGCCCGCACAGAGGGTTCCGCATCAGACTGCTGCCGGTGCTGAACGACCAGGCATACCTGGTCTGCACTGATGTCACTGACGGTGCATACGCACTCATTCCCCTGTCCGTCACATACCACGACCTGTTCACCACATTTTAACCGGAGAACCTTCGCATGCGCGGCGTTCTCTCCGGTTAGGACAAGAAAGTCCGGCTGCATTTGTTCTGGCGGTATAAAAAACCTGGTCATGACAATCCCTCCAATCTACACACTTATCAAAAAAGACCAAGCCACAGGACTTGGTCTTTTTGGTGCGAGAGATGGGACTCGAACCCACACGGCGAAACCACACGCACCTCAAACGTGCTTGTCTACCATTCCAACACTCTCGCAAACATCCTGTGTATTATATCGCTCCAACAGATTTTTGTCAATATGTTTTTGCAGATATCGCCGCTGAGAATGTAGCATAAATCTTGATTTTAACGCCTGAATATGCTATATTTGGGATATGAAATGCTGTCCCTTTTGGCACAATAGATTCAAAAAGTTAGGAAGATCGGGATATATGAGAAAATTACGCTTTTATTTAGCTATGATCGCGGCTAAAATTGCGATCTTTGGTCTAAAGCTTCTGCGCCGAAATGCATCCTTCTTACCCGGAAAGATCGCATTGACAATCTGCAAGGATTTTATGGGGTATCTGACACCGCCCAAAACCGTGATCGCCGTGACGGGAACCAACGGAAAAACAACTGTCAGCAACCTGATCACCTCTGTCTTAACAGAAAACGGCTACCACGTTACCAATAACAGTCTGGGGTCCAACGTCCAGGCCGGCATCGCAACTGTCCTGCTGCAGGATTCCACGATCTCCGGCAAGGCCAAAAAGGACATTGCCGTTTTGGAGGTTGATGAGAGAAGCTCTCTGCGGATCTATCCCTATATTACGCCGGATTACCTCATCTGCAACAATATCATGCGGGATTCCTTGGCCCGAAACGCCCACACGGATTTTATCAGCTACATTGTTAACAAGGCTCTGCCCACATCCACCAAGGTGATCCTGAACGCAGATGACCTGGTATGTGCGACCCTGGCCCCAAATAATCAGGACCGGATATACTTCGGTCTGAATGTTGATAAGACCCACGAGGAAGGCCCTCTGTATCTGCAGGACATCGTCTACTGCCCTCATTGCGGCTCTGTGCTGGAGGCAGAATATATCCGATACAACCATATCGGCAGACTACACTGCACAGGCTGTGACTTTGCGTCTCCTGTCCCGGATTATGCGATCACAGAAATTGACCGGGATAACAGCACATTTACACTGGAGCATCACGGCAAAACAGAGACCTACAATCTCATTAACGACAACATCGTTAACCTCTACAATTTCTGCGGAATGATCGCTCTGCTCACGGATATGGGTCTGACATACGAGCAGATTGCAAAAGGTTTTGAGAAATCCAAAATCGTCAAGACCCGCTTCGACAGGATCACAGCCGGCGATCTGACCATAACTATGCAGCTTTCCAAGGGGCAGAATCCTACTGCCTGTGCCCGGTGCTTCAGCTATGTTTCCAAATGTCCCGGCAGCGACAAGGCGATCATTTTTGTTGAGGATGATTTTGAGGATTCCGAAAGCCCCTGCTGGCTCTATGACAGCAATTATTCCTATCTGAAGGATCCGTCGATCAATCAGATCATATTCTCCGGACCTAGATCCAAAGATCAGTATTTACGTGCGCTTCTTGCAGGCGTCCCCGCAGAAAAGATCCGCACCGTCGGAGACTCCAAGGCCGGTCCGGACATTTTGGATACAGCAATTTCCAGGGACATTTATGTTCTGTATGGCCCATATATGGTGAAGGAAGCAAACATCGTGAAAAATAAGCTTATGCAAATAGGAGGTGGCAATCCATGACAGTCGAGATCCTTTTCCAAGAAGTCTGCGGACTTTATGGAGACAGCCAAAACCCCACCTATTTGCAAGCGACCCTGCCGGAGGCTACCTTCATTTTTACTCGGTTAAACGACACGCCCTTTTTTGCAGAGAACAAGCCAGACTTGATCTACATCGGTTGCATGAGTGAGATGACACAGCGCAAGGTGATTGCCAAGCTGATGCCCTATAGAGAGCGGATTTTGGAACTGGTCGATGCCGGTGTTCCGATCCTGGCCACAGGAAACGCCGGTGAGATTTTCACAAAGCAGATCCACTATGTCACAGAAGAACTTGTTGTTGAAGGCTTGGGCATATTTGATCTGAACGTCAGGACAGATCTGTTTGACCGGTATAACGCTATGGTTCTAGGCGAACTGGAGGACATCAAGATCGTTGGTTTCCGCTCCCAGTTTAGCTTCATTTACGGCGATAACAGGGAAAGCTACTTTGTAAAGTGCCTGCGCGGCCACGGCATTAACAAAAACAGCAATTTGGAGGGCATGCGTCGAAACAATCTGATCTGTACACAGATGATCGGCCCCATCCTCCCTCTGAACCCACTGTTCTGCGAATACCTTATTAGGCTTTCCGGTTTTGAGGCATCCGCCGCATTTCGGGATGCAGCCATGGATGCTTATGAACAGCGACTGAAGGAATTCAGCGACCCCAAGGTTGATTTTATTATTCACGCATAAAACTACCCACCGATGAACACGTTCATCGGTGGGTATCCTTTTACTTATTGAGCAGCTTTTCCAGTGCAGCCAGTTTAATACAGGTGCAGAACACATCCATGGCCTGCTCCAATTCCGAAACAGGCGGCAGGCTGGGTGCAATGCGGATATTGCGATCCTGGGGATCCTTGCCATAGGGATATGTGGCACCGGCAGGGGTCATCTCAACACCAGCTTCCTTACACAGAGCAAGGGCACGCTTTGCCGTATGGGGCATGGCATTGAAGCTGACAAAATAACCGCCCTTGGGATTATTCCAGCTTGCAAAGCCAAGAGGCTTGATCTCCTTGTCCAGATACTGTGCCACCACACGGAACTTTGGAGCAAGAAGCTCTGCATGCCGCTTCATGATCTCCAGTGTTGTAGCTTTATCCTTAAGATACATCACATGACGCAGCTGATTGACCTTGTCATGGGAGATCATCTGCACAGTAAACAGCTTGGCAAAGTAGGCAATATTTGCCTCAGATGCCGCCATCGCCGAGAAGCCGGCACCGGCCAATGTGACCTTGGATGTGGAGGCAAATTCGTAGACCATATCCGGATTTCCGGCCTGTTCGCACAGAGATAGAATATCAGGGAACGGTACATATTCACCCTCAAACTCATGGATGCAATATGCGTTATCCCACATGATTGCAAAATCCGGCGCAGCCGGTTTCAAAGCTGCAAACCGGCGAACGGTTTCCTCAGAATAGATAATACCATCCGGGTTGGAATATTTAGGCACACACCAAATACCCTTGACCTGGGGATCCTTCACCAGCTCCTCTACAACATCCATATCCGGGCCTTCAGCAGTCATGGGAACGGTGATCAGTTCCGCACCGAAAAACTCCGTGACCTTGAAATGTCTGTCATAACCGGGACTGGGGCAAAGGAATTTCACGACCTCTTCCTTGCACCAAGGACGCTCGCTGTGGAGAAGTCCATGGCTATATGCGCGGGAGATCACATCAAACATGAAGTTAAGACTGGAGCTGCCACCCATGAAGATCTGAGATGCTTTGCAGTCCAGCACATCCGCCCAATACTCCTTTGCACACTGCAGACCGGTCAGCTCGCCGTAATTTCTTGTGTCCACACCGTCTGCGATACAGTCTTCCTTTTGCGTCAGGATCTGCAGAATATCGCTGACAGCATCCAGCTGTAGCTTGGAGGGCTTGCCTCTCGCCATGTTCAGCTTTAGATTTTTGCCTTTGCATTCCTCAAAATGGGAACGTACCGTCTGATACTCCTGTTCCAGTTCCGCCTGGGTCATTTTTGCGTATTCCTGCATATGTATCATCCTTTCAGAAATGCTGAATATTTTAGGGATATTATAAACGTCACAATCACAAATTTCAAGCCGGATTTTTACATTTTTGTCTTTTGTAGGCATTGTTAATTTGCTCCATGATCCTATTGGATTTTTTATTAAATTTATACCTTGCTTTTTTTTAGCTGCTGGAATAAAATCATGTGTGAATATCTCATCCTAAAATGAAAGGATCTTCTTATATTATGGACGAAATCATCAATGTGCCCGGAATCTTTGGCAGCGATGTATTTAATGAATCCACCATGAAACTGCGTCTGTCCCCCGAAACATATGACGCCTGGAAAAATTGCATTCGTACCGGCACAGCTTTGGACCTGTCTGTGGCGAATGAAATTGCCGATGCAATGAAGCTATGGGCAATGGAGCGCGGTGCCACCCACTACACCCACTGGTTCCAACCTATGACCGGCATTACAGCTGAAAAGCACGATTCCTTCATCGAGCCCTCCGGCGATGGGAACGTCATCATGGATTTTTCCGGAAAGGCCTTGGTGCGCGGCGAACCTGACGCATCCTCCTTCCCATCCGGCGGCTTGCGTGCGACCTTTGAGGCCAGAGGTTACACAGCCTGGGATCCTACCGCCTTCGCCTTTGTGAAAGACGGAAGTCTATACATCCCCACCTGTTTCTTCTCCTACACCGGTGAAGCGCTGGACAAGAAAACACCGCTGCTGCGATCGATCGACGAGGTCTCCCGCGAGGCTGTTCGTATCCTGCGGCTGTTCGGTGATAACGAAACACAGCGAGTACAGGTTTCCGTCGGCGCAGAGCAGGAGTATTTCCTGATCCCGAAGGCGATCTATGCCCAGCGCGAGGACCTTCGACTGACCGGAAGGACCCTCTTTGGTGCAGCACCGCCGAAGGGTCAGGAGCTGGATGACCATTACTTTGGTACGATCCGCACCCGGGTATCCAATTTTATGCGGGATCTGGATGAACAGCTTTGGCGGTTGGGCGTTCTGTCTAAGACAAAGCACAACGAGGGTGCGCCCTGTCAGCATGAGCTTGCACCCATTTTTACCGATGCAAGCAATGCCTGTGATGCAAATCAGATCATTATGATGGTCATGAAAAAATGCGCCGCCAAGCATGACCTTGTTTGTCTGCTGCACGAGAAGCCTTTTGCCGGTGTCAACGGCTCCGGCAAGCACAACAACTGGTCCCTGTGCACCGATTCCGGACGAAATTTGTTTAAGCCCGGTCAAACACCCAGACAGAATGCCCGCTTTCTGCTCTTCCTCGCGGCATTCATCAAGGGCATCGATGAATACCAGGATTTCCTTCGCTGCTCCGTTGCATCCGCAGGAAACGATCACCGCCTTGGGGCCCACGAAGCACCCCCTGCCATCATATCCATTTTCCTGGGCGATGAGCTGACCGCTGTCGTCGATTCCATCATCAACGGCACCAACTATAATGACCCGCAGAAAAGCCTGCTGCGGATCGGTGTGGACGTTCTGCCGTCAATCCCGAAGGACACCACAGACCGCAACCGCACATCTCCCGTGGCGTTTACCGGCAACAAATTTGAGTTCCGCATGCTGGGCTCCTCCCAATCCATTGCAGGACCGAACATTGCCCTAAACACCATCATGGCAGAGGAGCTGCGCCAGTTCGCAGACACATTGGAGAAGGCCAACGACTTTGATGCCGCGCTGCAAAAGCTGGTCTGTGAGACGCTGACAGCCCACCAGCGGATCATATTCAACGGAAACGGCTACAGTCAGGAGTGGAAGGACGAAGCCGCCAGACGGGGCCTGAGCAACCTTCCCAACACCGCAAAGGCGTTGCCTACATATATCAGTCAAAAGAACATCGACCTCGTCACCCGGCACGGCATTTTCACTGAAAACGAGTTCCGCGCCCGCTATGAGATCCACCTGGAATCCTACAACAAGCTGATCAATATTGAAGCACGGACCATGGTTGATATGATCATGCACCAGATCCTCCCTGCAGCGATCAGCTACTCTTCTGACCTTGCAAACAGTGTTAACCGAAAGCGCGAAGCATTCGGATCTAAGGCTATGACTGAATGCTCGCTGTCCTCCCGTATTTCCACATGCTGCGACAGTCTTTATGAGAAGACGGAAAAGCTCTACTCCGACCTGAAATGTGTGCCGGAAGGCAGCCGCGAAGCAACAGAGTATTACAGCGACGTGATCGTTCCCGACATGGAGGCCGTCAGAAAAGACGCTGACTACCTGGAGAAGCTCACCGCCAAATCCTACTGGCCGTATCCCATTTACTCCGATCTTCTGTTCTATTGATCAGAAAACTCCCTAATGCACGTGTGAACTGCCCCAGTTTGTACGGACAGCACAAAAACTCCCCTATGTAGGAATATTTAGTTTTAAGCGGAGTGGCGCAGCGTCAGCGGCGCCACTCCAGTTTTATTCTGGATGCGCTCATGGTTGTAGAAATAAATGTATCTA
>JAZNDJ010000070.1:0-87020 GCA_045588045.1 Faecousia sp. | reverse complement strand
CATGTCTCCTTTCAGGGCTTGAAACATTGTAACCATTAAAATGGAAACTTATTCCTGTGCAGCCTCTTCCTTCTTGGGAGCAACTGCCACAGCGGAATCAACGATCACCTTAACTGCCTTACGGGTTTCCAGGCTGGCTTTGATCTCCTCCTCGGGAACCATGGACTTGACCTCATCCAACTCCAGGCTGTACTGCTTGGCCAGCTCCTCATACTCGGCAGTAATCTCATCTTCGCTGACAGAAATTGCTTCCGCCTCAGCAATCTTAGCCAGAGTGACGTTGATCTTAGCCTGCTTCTCGGCGGCAGGACGGAATGCGTTGCGCATGGTAGCCATATCGCCACCCATCATCTTGGCGTAAGCGTCCATGGAGTAGCCGCTCATCTGGAGCTGATATGCAAAACGCTCCATCTGATTGTCCAGCTCTGCTTCGATTAAAGCCTTGGGCATCTCAACGGTAGTGTTCTCAGCGGCCTTGTCAACACAAGCCTGTTCAAAAACAGAATCGCTCTGCTTCTGTGCACTCTCAAGAGCCTTAGTGCGGATATCGGACTTCAGCTCCTCCAGGGTCTCAAATTCGGAGACATCCTTTGCAAACTCATCGTCCTTGGCGGGCACATTGGTGACAGTGACCTTGTTTACCTTAACGTGGAATACAACAGCCTTGCCAGCCAGCTCAGCCTTGTAGTCTTCGGGGAAGGTAATATCGATGTCCTTTTCCTCGCCGGCTGCCATGCCGACGACCTGCTCTTCAAAGCCGGGAACAAAGGACCCTGAACCCAGCTTCAGGTCAAAGGCTTCGCCTTTGCCGCCTTCAAATGCAACACCGTTGTCAAAACCTTCAAAGTCGATGTTTGCGGTGTCGCCCATTTGTGCAGCGCGCTCGACAGTCTCTGTAGACGCGATGTTCTGCGCCATACGGTCCAGCTCAGCTTCGACCTGCTCGTCAGAGACGGAGACCTCAGGCTTTTCAATCTCCAGACCCTTGTAATCGCCGAGGGTAACCTCGGGATAGGTCTCGGTGGTCAAGGTAATGGTGACGATGTTATCATCGCTGATCTGCATATCAGTCAGGCTGGGACGGCCAACGGCCTTCACGTCCTGCTTAACGACTGCTTCCTCGTAGATCTCGGGGAAGATCTCCTCCAGGCCGTCTTCATAGAAAACATGGGCGCCGTACATGGACTCGATGATCTTCCGGGGAGCCTTACCCTTACGGAAGCCGGGGATCATGATGTTCTTGCGGGCCTTCATGTACGCCTTGTTTACACCGGACTCCATGAGCTCCTTGTCGATCTCAACAACAATGGTGGTCTCATTGCCCTTCTTTTCAATGCTCTTTACATTCATTTTTGTGTCCTCCCAAATATCAGGTCGTGGTTGACGACCGTTCTATATACAAATTTTGTATCCGATTTATATTAACAAAGAATACGCGAAATGTCTACACTTTTCTTAAAAATCTTTAGGGAATTACAGTATGGGGAATGAAGTTCAACCGGTCAGCAGACACGAGTTTGTAGTCAACGCCGCGCCACAGCCCCTCGATGGCCAAACCGTGACTGGCTCCGTGCAGATGTCCGTAAAAGCAGTACTGAACTTGGTACTTCTCAAATAGCTGCAATATCTCCTCACAGGTATAGCCTTTATAGATCGGCGGATAGTGTAAGAATACCAGCTTTCTTTGTTCCTCCGCAGATTGCAGGGACGCTTCCAAACGCAGCAGTTCCCTTTTGAAAACCTTCTCATCGTGTTCACCGCTTCGATCTTCTTCAAAGAACCAGCCGCGGGTGCCACAGATAGCCCAATCGTCATACCGGTAAGAATTGTTGTTCAAAATGTGCAGGTCGGAGAAGTTGTTCTCATCGCAAAATTTATAGAACTTAGTGGCGGTATTCCACCAGTAGTCGTGATTGCCTTTGACGATGATCTTCTTGCCTGGGATCTGATTGATCCAAGTAAAATCCTCTTTTGCTTCGTCCAAACCCAGGGACCAGGAAAGATCTCCCAACAATACAGTTGTATCCTGTGGGGCGATCTTCATTATGCCGCACTTGAGTTTCTCGACATAGCCGACCCAGGCACCGCCAAAAATATCCATAGGCTTTTGCGCATTGAAGCTCAAATGGAGATCGCCAATTACATGTAATGCCATACGATGTCCTCAGATATTTTTACATAAAGAATAGAATGCATCCTTTGTCATTCCGGTTGCACGCATGATCGTATCGGGAGAATGGACCGGGCTGGTCTCCTCCAGCATAAGCGTAAACCTGTTCTCCCCTGTTTTTGCTCTGTAATCCTGGATCGCTCCGTAGGGTGCGGCAGCTGCAGCATCGAACAAATATTTGTCTGTGCGGTATACGCTGTTAATGACCGTTGGAATACGGGATGTGCCAATAACGGCGCAGAAGAAAACATCGCTCAGATTTTGATCGCATGCCTCCGGTACAGTATATGTTCCCCGTTTTTGGGCGGCTGATATATACTTCACAGCCTCGTCCATACCAAAAAATTCGTAGATCAAACGCTCTAAGCCGTTACGCAGGCTCTCAGATAGTCCCGCGGTCGCGATCTCTCCTCTGTGGACCAGGTCCCAAACCGTGGAATTCTGATCGCAGCTGCAAATGATCCGTTCAATCGGCAGACCCATTTTACGCGCGTACCAAGCGGCAATAGGCCCTGAGAAATCACCGGTGTTTATTGCGAGATTGAAACTGTCCTGCCTATGAATGCTGCCGTTACGGAGCAGTTCACCGTAGGATGCGAATAGGACCGCAATTTGAACGGCGATAGAGAACCAGTTTGTGGGTTTATCGCACCTGTCCTGCTCCGGACAAAGGCGGTTATAAAGCTGTGTCAACGCATAGGAAAACGTAGCGGAGGGATTGTGCCATGTTTGGATGACGGTTACCTTTCGACTTAATTGAACCGCCTTCAACGGATTGCGACCGACGCAGAATTCAATATCCCAGCCGGTTAGCTGTGCAGAATAAAAGATATTCAGAATATCGGCGACTGTCTTTCCGAATGTTGCCCCTTGCAACATTTCGATTTCCGATTTATCGAATATTGGCAGACGATACGGCATGTAAGGACCGCAGTCGGCAGCAAAATCTCCAATCAATGTTTTGTGTGCGGTATGGGCATCGTGAATATCCCGTGTCGTTATATAGAGCATCGTTTCATCACTCCAATCGCATTGTTCCAAAATAGATCCATGATCATAGAATCGCACAGACCTCTTATCCTGAGTTGTGCCGCTAATTTAGGGTAACTCTCGATCCCGTCAAATCCGGAGGCCAATGTATCACATCCGTCCAAATCTCCACCCAAAGCAATGTGCTTGCAGCTGGGATCCAGCTCAATAAAATGCAGAATATGGTCACAGACCGTATCCAGCGTCGGCGTATTCCCGAGAAATTCGGAATACTGATTGATACCGACTACGCCGTCAGCTTTACAAATTGCCAGGAACATCTCATCAGTCAGATTGCGACTGCAGTTGTGCACTGCCCTGCTGTTTGAGTGGGATGCCACAATAGGGGCCTGCGTTATGTCCATAATGTCCCAAAACCCCTGATCGCTGATATGACTGACATCCACGATCATGCCGAGCCTTTGCGCCTCCCGGACATAAGCCTTTCCGAGATCAGATAGACCAGGTCCGGTTACATGGGAGCCTGTAAGTGGATTGTCCTCGTTCCATCCAAGTGTGGACATACGGAATCCAACCTGATAAAGATTTTGAAGCAATTCCGGGTCAAAACCAAAGCCTGCAGGGCCTTCTATAGTTAAGATCGCAGACATCAAGCCGCTATTGCGGTTTTCGGTCACATCATCTGCCGTGTATGCCAAACGAATCAAATCATGATTGCGTTCGACCTCACGCACGACAGTTGCAAGCTCCCGCTCAAAAGTGTCGACAGGAGATGCGCTGTACTGCTCTGCTTGTGTTGTTGTAAAGCAGGCGAAGCATTGGGCGTAGCCCGGTAGCTTGGATGCCCGTTCCAGATCAATGTGATTGGTGTTCTGTCTTAATTCACCGTACCCACGCAGACTTTCTCCAAGCAGTGCCAAGGCACTGTCGCAATGTAGGTCAAAAACCGGAAATTCCATTAAAACGCATCCTCCATGTGATGGATCTTCGGATGGGTGGTATCTATGCCCGCCGGTGCATAGATCTCAATAACATCAAAGCGGGGCTGCAGGTCTGTCGGATGTTCAGAAAGATACATATCCGCAGTCAAACGAATCCTTTGCTGCTTGCGAAAATCCACATGATCAGCTGCAGAGGCAAACGCATCGGACTTTCGGAGCTTCACCTCTACAAATACCAGGAATTTTTTGTTTGCGGCAATAATGTCGATCTCACCAAATCTGCATCGGTAATTGGTCGCAAGGAGCCTAAAATGCTTTTTTTGCAGATGCCATGCGGCGATAGCCTCGCCCCAGGCACCGACTATGTTATTTCGTCCCATATAATTTCTTTAAAAACGACATTCTGTGGATCGGACAAGGTCCCATTTTCTGCAGGGCGGAATAGTGCGCCTTCGTTCCGTAACCCTTATGGATCTCAAAACCGTAACCGGGATACATCTGCGCATGCTCCAGCATCAAATCATCCCTGGACACCTTTGCCAAAATGGAAGCAGCAGCGATGCTTGCGCTGCGACTGTCTCCGTGAACGATGGCCTGTGCCGGCACATCCAGCTCCGGTACCTTATTCCCATCGATCAGGACAAAATCCGGCCTCAACGAAAGTGCGTCTATTGCACTTGACATGGCACGAAATGTTGCCTGCAGAATGTTGATTTCATCAATAACCTTTTCGTCACAGAAAGCAACAG
Source organism: Faecousia sp. (assembly GCA_045588045.1). Classification (GTDB taxonomy): domain Bacteria; phylum Bacillota; class Clostridia; order Oscillospirales; family Oscillospiraceae; genus Faecousia. Next base: position 82,170 of record JAZNDJ010000070.1, on the reverse strand, counting down.
CATATGCCAGTGCGTGCTCCTGAATTATAGGAAACAATTCGCGCCGTCTCTTGTCGGAGAGCTTTTTGCTGTCATTTAGGCCGGGAATATTCAGGTTAGCAGGTAGAATAACTGCCGCTGCACAAACCGGACCGGCCAAAGGACCGCGTCCTGCCTCATCTACACCACAAACTAGCATTGCGCCCCGGTCGAAGTGCATCTGCTCGATTTCCCACATGTTGATCTCGCTCATTGCAGATCCTCCGGCATCTCTAAAGTAAAATGGCCCAGTTTTCCGGAGCGGTATTCGTCAAGCAAAACCTTAGCCATTCGTTCTGTATTGATCTCCCCTCTTGCCAGCAGATATCCGCGCTTCTTGCCTGCCTCCTCCAAAAGCATATAGCCTGGTAGGTTGTCCGAGACATCAATGCCGTAGCGGTCGATTAAGGTCTGAGGATAGTAACGCTGAAGCAGCTCCATCAAGCGACATGCCAATTCTTCTGTGTTAATCACGTTTTCCTTGACAGCACCGGTATAGGCCAGCATCATGCCTACATCGGGATCCTCAAATTTCGGCCAGAGGATTCCCGGAGTGTCCAAAAGCAGCAGACTGTTATCCACAGTGACCCACTGCTTACCGCGTGTAACACCGGGTCGATTTTCTGCTTTTGCACCCTTGCGACCGGAGATTTGGTTGATCAGCGTTGATTTGCCAACATTGGGGATGCCGACGATCATAACTCGTAAGGGTTTATTCATGCCCTTGGCGGCGTTGCGTTCGATCTTTTCCTTCAACACAGATCGCACAGCCGGCTGGAAGCCGCCGACTCCCCTTTTTGTCTTGCAGTCGGTAGCAACCGCGGCCATGCCCTTATCCCGAAAATAGGTGATCCAACGCTTGGTAGCGGCCGGATCTGCAAGATCCATTCTGTTTAGGATTATGATACGGGGCTTGTTGGCGCAGATGGTGTCGATATCCGGATTTCTGCTGGATATTGGGATCCGGGCATCGACGATCTCACAGACAGCATCCACCAACTTCAAATCCGCTTCAATTTGACGGCGGGTTTTTGTCATGTGTCCGGGATACCATTGAATATTCATATTATCAGAAGCCATCAGGAAATCACCCCGATTCTGGAGAACTGGCGTGCGACCTGTCCCCTATTTGTACCTGGTATAGCAAGGAATATCGCCTTGCCCAAAATTTCGCGCTCATCCACCAAACCGATTTCGTTGCTACGGCTGTCCTTGGAGGCATTGCGGTTATCTCCCATAACAAACACACAGCCTTTGTCGACGACCAGCGGAAATTCAACACCTTCTGCAAGGTTTGTTGTGGTTAGTGTATAGGGTTCAATTAGGGGCTCGCCATCCACATAAACGATACCGGCGTTAAAATCAATATCCACTTGCTGGCCTTCTGTAGCGATCACCCGCTTGATGATTGGAGTACCGTCATCAAAAGAATCTTTGCTGGCCACAACAATGTCACCTTGTTTTGGCTCGCCATAGAAAATATTTCCCAGGACCAAAAGCCAATCGCCATCGTATAGTGTGTTGTTCATGGAAGGACCGGAAACAACAACGATCCGAAAGCATAGCGAGAATAAAAGTAAAACACCTGCAATTAAACATACAAGGTCGCGCATATACAGCAGCACGGACTTGACAGAGTTGGAATATTCCTTATCATCGGCGTTTTTTTGCCCGACATTTTGTGCATTAGGCTTCTGCATATATCCGAACTCCTTGCAAAAATAGTTCTTTGTTTGATTATATACGATTTTAATAAATAAAAAAAGAGGGCAAGCCCTCTTTTTTTATTCTTTTTTGTGTTAGACCTTTTCCTTGACCTTGGCAGCCTTGCCGAAACGGTCACGCAGGTAGTACAGCTTAGCGCGGCGTACCTTACCCTTACGGACGGTCTCAACCATAGCAACGTTGGGAGAGTGAACAGGGAAAACCTTCTCACAGCCAACGCCGTAGCTGACACGGCGAACAGTGATGGTCTCACCGATGCCGCCGTGCTTCCGAGCGATGATGGTGCCTTCAAACACCTGAATACGCTCACGGGAGCCTTCCTTGATCCGCACATGCACACGAACGGTGTCGCCGACCCGCATCTCGGGCAGCTCTTCCTTCATGTACTGGCTGGACAGAGCCTTAACCAAATCCATATCTTTGTCCTCCTTAAAGTTAGGCGTTCATGCAGTGTATGCCCCGGCGATATGGATCCCGGCACTACAGAGGACTCACCTTGTTTTCAGACCGATGTATTATAACATGCAAAATTAGGAAAATCAAGTACTATTTTATACATTTCTAGGAATTATTTTTTATGACCAATACCCCTTTCATTCGATGAATTTTCTCACCGGGCACCTCAAGGTGAGCATATATCCTATCTGCTATTGGTTCATTTTCATCCCATCCCAATGAAAGGAGAACTTCTCCGTTTTCGTCTGTGGTGGTAGTACGCGTCACGGTTTGCATCTGTTCAAGTTCCGCAATCTCGGTTTGCAGAAGCTCCAGTTGTTCGGTATCAACATCTGCACTTTCTATACTATAGGCAAAATCATACTCCAGTGTCAACGTTGTTAACGGGCCGTAGCGGCCCTGATCCTTCAATAATGCGTATTTATGAATTCCAATATGACTTACGGAGGATTCGCCCCATGCATTCGTTTCCTCACAGAGAATCAACTCACTTCGAATATCAAAGACTTCGTCAAAGTTTTCAGAAAAATAATCCCGCCAGTTATCCTCTGTTAATTCTACAAATGTATAACCATCGTTTTTTTACAAGAGCATTAAAATGCCCGATATCCTCAGGATCATAGTATGAATCTCCGTAGCAGGCATTTGACTCACCTGTTGTGATGCTGTGTTGGTTCCCCGTGCAGTTGCAAGTCCACCAACCATTTCCGCTTGCTTGGATAATTGTACCATCCTCACGGTATTCAACAGTCACAACAGCTCCTGCTTCATTTATGTAATACCAATTTCCCACAACAAAGCTTTTGCAGGTATCACAAAGTGCGCGTTTTGGGATCTGATTGGACGGAAACCCGCACGCAGTCATTATAAAAACAAGCAATAAAACCAAAACGAAAACAAACATTCTCTTCATGAGATATCCCCTCTGGATTATCCTATTAAGTTTTTTACATCAAAATGCAAGTGAAAAACCGGCAACCACATTCGTAGTTGCCGGTTTTGGTCCGAGTGTCGAGATTCGAACTCGAGGCCTCTTGAACCCCATTCAAGCGCGATACCAAACTTCGCCACACCCGGAAATATGCTTGCGTCAGCTGACTGCCAAAGTATATTAGCACACCGTGTCAGAAAATGCAAGCATTATTTGTCTTATTTTGAAAAAATTTTTTTAGCCGCTGGAATCTGCCTTGATCACCTTTCCCATATTCCAAAGACGCACGACCTGGCGCTCTGCATCTTCCTTTTCCTGATCATTGGAATAATCGACATATACGGTATGAGCGCTGCAATCGGCACACTCGACCTGCACATTCCAGCCGCCCTCGTGGACGACGAAACCACTGCCACGGCATACCGGGCAGTCCTCCAAAGTAAAATTCGGATTGATCTCCATTTTAAAGCTCCTTATCTGAAAACTGTTTCCTGCTGGTCCAGGATCTCCAACCGGCAGACCTTAGCAAAGGAAGGCGTCACTTCCGGCAGGAATGTATTGATTGCAAGGATCAGCTGCATAGGATTGAGCGTGGGATTTTGACAGCAGATACAAGCGGTCAGAACAAGTGTTCTCTCCCCTGCTGCACTGATCTCAGTATTTCGGATCATCGGCATAATGTCCTGCTCTTGGACGCCACTTTTTGTTTTCTTTGGTAATATAAGCGTCTGCTGCCTGAATAGGCCTTCGATCAATGTGACGGCGTCAGCGGGAATTCCGTTGTCGTATTCCAAAGTAACCTGACATGAAAGCAACGCCAGATCACGGTATTTTCTGCCGTCATTGTAAACATCAATTACATGAATGCCGTCAACGAGGGCATTATTCAGCATATCTCGGATATCTTCGTTGGTATATTCTTGCCCGTCAAGCTCAAAGTCAAGCAGTTCGCAGCAACTTTCAACGCCTACAGAAAGCGGCAAAGCAATGGAAACCGAAGGCCGCGGATTATAGCCTTGCGTATGCTTCAGCCGTAAACCAGCGCGCTTAAATGCACGCTGAAACAGACGCATCAGATCCAGGTGAGAGATCCAAATGGCAGCGCCTCTCTTTTCAAACAGCAATCTAGGCATCACACTTCACCTCCTGCAGGAGTTTGGCAGCACCGCATCCGCTGCAGCTGTGACGGCAATCGGGCGTTACAGACTCTTGATAGGCTTTACAGCGCTCGGATTGTAGGAATCTCTTGGATACGCCTACGTCGATCGTATCCCACGGCAGGATCTCATTCTCACCGTAACCGCGTACAGTATAAAAATCCGGATCGATGCCGCATTCTTTAAAAGCAGATAGCCATGTGTCGTAGGAAAAATGCTCATCCCATCCGTCAAGGCGAGCACCACACAATGCAGCCCGTTCAATAACAGCGCCGACCCGGCGGTCGCCTCGGGCAAAAACGGCCTCCAGGCGGGTCAGGTCTGGCTCGTGGTAGTTGTATTCTATGGATTTTGCATAGAGATGGCTTTTCAGCAGACGGCACCTGCGCAGATATTCCTCTGGCGTGATCTGTTTTTCCCATTGGAACGGCGTATGAGGCTTGGGTACAAAAAAGGCAGTTGCAACATGGACGCGCAGTCCCCTCTTTTTGTTGGATGCGTGTTCCTTCCAGCATAGGATGATCTTATGGACAAGCTCCGCTATACCCAAAACATCTTCATCCGTTTCTGTAGGCAGGCCCAACATGAAATACAGCTTTACATTGCTCCAACCGCCGCCAAATGCATTGGCGCAGGTGGTTAGGATCTCGTCCTCAGTCAGATTCTTATTGATCACGTCACGCAGTCGCTGTGTGCCAGCTTCCGGTGCAAATGTCAAACCGCTTTTGCGCAGTGTCTGCAGCTTTTGCATCAGCTCCTGGGAAAAATTATCTGCGCGCAGAGACGGTACAGATAGATTGATCTTGTTGGCGGCGCAATATGGGATCATATCGTCAGTCAGTTCCTTAAGTTGCCTGTAATCTGATGTAGAAAGACTAGACAGGGTTATCTCATTATGGCCGGAATCTTCCAATGTTTCCACTGCCTGCCGGTAGAGGACCTGCGCGCTCTTCCTTCGCACAGGACGGCAGGAGAAGCCTGCTTGGCAAAAACGGCACCCACGGATACAACCACGAAAGACCTCAAGGTTTGCCCGGTCGTGGACGATCTCCGTGGAGGGAACGATCATTCTTGTCGGGTAATAAGCCGAATCTAAATCCTCAATGATCCTTTTTGTGACCACCTTGGGAACATTTGGCTGAGGGATGATTTGTGCAATCGTACCATCCGGATTATACGTATGCTCATAGAACGACGGAACATACACGCCAGGAATTTCAGCCACAGCACGAAGAAACTCCTCCTTGCTCCAATCCTCGGCCTTTGCACGGTCGTACAGCGCAAGGATCTCAGGGGTGATCTCTTCACCCTCGCCCAAAGAAAAGAAGTCTATAAAGTCCGCAAGCGGCTCGGGATTAAAGGTGCACACACCGCCAGCAAAGACAATGTTCTTTAGGCCATTTCTATCCTTGGAGTGCAGTGGCACACCGGACAGACGCAGCATATTAAGAATGTTGGTATAGCACATCTCATAGCCGATAGTAAATGCGATCATGTCAAAATTCCTGACCGGATCCTGGCTTTCCAGTGCCCACAGAGGAATATCATTTTGAGCCATGGCATCTTCCATATCGGCCCACGGCGCAAAGACACGCTCACACCATACGCCATCCATCTCGTTCATCACACCGTAGAGGATCCGCATTCCAACATTGGACATACCGATCTCGTAGGTATCCGGGAAGCAAAAGGCCACGCGAACACGGACATCCGCTAAATCCTTTTTGATTTCGTTGTATTCACCGCCTGTGTATCGCGCGGGTTTTTGCACCGTAGGCAGGATCCTTTGCAGCTTATCATTCATAGGCAATACCTCGTCAATAACATCATTGCCTATTGTACTATTTGTCGTCTGTGTTTGCAAGGGATTTTTAATGGTTTGGTCCGCAAAAAGACAACCGTTGCAAAAATGAGTGGTAGTGTTCCTGCCTTTAATCTAAAGGTCAGAAAGGTCGCAACTGCAAGAATCCCGACTGCAGAAACCAACTCAATGGCCTCACAGATCCGCAGTGTATACTTGACCGGAAATACACTGGATATGATGAAACGCACGATCCTTCCACCGTCAAATCCGGTGATCGGAAGTAAATTAAATGCTGTCTGAAAAAATGCGCATACCGCAATATATGGGATAAAGCGGCCAAGGCCAACCAACAGAATACCGGATAGCGGCCCTGCGGCGGCACACAGGCACTCCCGCAGGTCTGAATGGGTATCTGCATCGATTACAGCGCCGTAAACACCGACTGTAATGGAGAAAATCCGGCATTGCAGGAGACTGAGCGCAATGTAATGTGAAGTTTCATGCACTGCTGCAGCGACCAGCCAGGCTAACACCCATTTCAGAGGAAGAAACAATAGAAGGAGGCTGATCAGAATATAGAAACCCGGTCTTGCTATGATCTGCGGCTTGCTATGGTAGCTGTGCGCCATCAATAATCTCCTGGCAGAAGGTGTGGATGGCTGTACCCAGCCCTTCCCCCTCTTTAATGCTGACTGCAAAAGATTCCAAAGCAGAGCTCGTCACAGCGGGATCTCCAGGCAGGAGCAAATCCCGCAGCTGCGCTGGCCCGATTATGTATAATACAAGAACGGCAGTCAGAACAACGGCCAATGCGGGTATGACCCATTTTAGCAGATTCTTTTCCGGTTTGTCCGGAATTTCTTCTCTGATCTGTGCCTGTCCATAGGAAATCCGATATCCCATAACTACACCCCTGACCAGTCTATGCGTGTAAACGATCTTAGATACATAAAACACGAACAGGACTTGACAACCGCTGGATATTTTTTTATAATGACTTGGCTAACGGGGTGTGGCGAAGTTTGGTATCGCGCTTGGTTCGGGTCCAAGAGGCCTCGGGTTCGAATCCCGACACTCCGACCAAATAAAAAGAGGGTGCTTTTGCACCCTCTTTTTATTTGGTACTGTTGGGATTCGAATAATCTAAATGCAACAAAGTTCATTTTATAAAGGAACGATTTCACTGACTATCTGAAATATATAGCTTGTCTTCTGCCCATTTACCGGGATTTCCCTCAATGTAGTTCCATACATCCGTATAATCCCGATCCCCACGAATCACATGATCATAAAAGCCTTTTTGCCAAACAGAAAAGCCTGCTTTCTTTGAGGTAGCACCTTTTGTTTGATTGATCACCGTCGAGATCGTAGGGGCGGCCATTGGCCGCCCGTCAGCATCCGTATTGATTTGCAGCAGCAAGTGTATATGATTAGGCATTATTACAGCATGGTTTACTGTAATTGCGGGATAGTGCCTCGGAATATCGCAGATGACTTGCTTCACACACATGCCAAGCTTAGTCAGAGGAACTTTCTCCGGGCAGTCAATCGTTTTCTCCGTATCCGTCCAGAACATATTTTTTCGATCCCGGGCGCAAATGGTGATAAAATAGGCGTTGGGTGTACTGTAATCATATTCGGTCAGACGGTTTTGTTTTCGCTTTGGCAATTCCATATGTATCACCTGCTCTGTATTGTTCAGAAACATTGTAGCAAAAAACATTTTTCCTTTCAAGGGCGCACTTACTCACCACCGGCAAAAACCGGAGGTGCAGCGCAGGCGGCCAATGGCCGCCCCTACATTTTCAAAGTGGAAAACATCTTTGACAAAACATGAATCAGTCCGGTGGACTGTTGCCGCCGACGGCTCGACGGAGGCGTTCCATTATTTTTGCGTCAGCAAAAATGCAAACGAATCCCGACACTCCGACCAAAAAACAGAGAGCTGCTTTTGCAGCTCTCTGTTTTTTATTGGTGGATGGATTCGAATAATATAAATACTACTGTCCGGTGGACAGTAGCTCGCTACGGCTTGAAGGAGCGAAACAACTATTTTCGTCCTTGGCGAAAATGCAAACGAATCCCGACACTTCAACTATAACGAGTGTTCATAATGATTTGAGTTATGGACACTTCATTTTTAAGCAATGCAGTCCCTTGCAAATCATCTGAAGTATGGTAATCTCGAAATGAGTCTGCTATGAAAAACCACACCAAAATTCCGGTGACCACAAATGTGGCCGCCGGAATTTTCTTCATGCAGGAAGTGGGAAGATCGATTGCAACACAGAAATATGCTCGAGATATATACATTTTTATTGACTGGTATGGAAATATTTGATATACTTAGACATATTTTGAAAAAAGGAAGTGTTCCTATGGCAAAAACGGTACAGGATGTTATGGCTCTGATCAAGGCCAATAATATCGAAATGGTCGACTTTAAGATGGTAGACATTAACGGTCAATACCGTCATGTGACCATTCCCGCTAAGAACTTCAATGAAGACACCATGAAGAACGGTGTCGGCTTTGATGCCTCCAACTATGGCTATGCGGTGGTTGAGAAGAGCGACATGGTCTTCATTCCCGATCCCGATACTGCTGTGATCGACCCCTTCTGCGAGATTCCCACCCTGTCCATGACCGGCAATGCTATGATCATCGACAACCCCGAAAACCGCCCCTTGGCCCAGTACCCCAGAAACATCGTCCTGGCAGCAGAGAAATATATGCGTGATTGCGGCATCGCTGATACCATGCTGATCCTGCCTGAATTTGAGTTCTATCTGTTCGACAACGTGGGTTGGGAGGTCCAGCCCTACTCCATTGGCATGAATCTGGATGCGGATCAGGCATACTGGAACAGCGGTATCGAAGGCCGCGGTGTCGTGGTACCCAAGCAGAAGAACTACCACATTGCCAAGCCTTTTGATCCCACCTATGAGTGCCGCAGCGAGATGTGTATGCTCATGGAGGAAGCTGGCATCAAGATCAAATATCATCATCCCGAGGTCAGTGCTTCCGGTCAGTTTGAGATCGAGCCTCAGCTGGGCGAGATGTCCAAGATGGCCGATGCGACCATGATGATCAAGTATATCATCCGCAACACTGCACTGAAGTACGGTAAGTCTGCAACCTTTATGCCTAAGCCTGTTTATGGCGAGGCAGGCAACGGTATGCACGTGCATATGCTGCTGATGAAGGACGGTCAGCCGGCCTTCCCCGATGATAACGGCTACTCCAACCTGAGCAAGGAAGCCCACTACTTTATGGGCGGCCTGCTGAAGCATATTGCTTCTCTGTGTGCCATTACCAACCCCAGCACCAACTCCTTCAAGCGTTTGGTACCCGGTTTTGAGGCACCTGTAACGGTTGGCTATGCTACCTCCAACCGCAGCGCGGTTATCCGTATTCCTGCTTATGCCAAGACACCCAATCTGCGCCGCTTTGAGCTGCGCAATCCGGACGCCACTTGCAACCCCTACTTCTGCTATGCAGCGATCCTGATGGCCGGTTTGGACGGCATCAAAAACAAGATTGATCCGCACGAGAACGGTTGGGGCCCCTATGATATGAACCTTTATAACCTTCCCGATGAGGAGAAGGCCAAGCTGAAGGGTCTGCCCACCTCCCTGGATGCTGCCTTGGATGCGCTGGAAGCCGATCATGACTATCTGACCGTCGGTGGCGTATTCCCGGAGGAACTGCTCAAGAACTTCATTAAGAGCAAGCGCGAGGAATGCAGCCAGATGTCCAGGATCCCCCACCCCGCTGAGTTCGATAAGTACTACAATCTTTAAGAGAATAGAAACCGGAGCCCGTCACTGTCATGGGCTCCGGTTTTTTATATGAGCTGTTGATCGTTGATGATGAGCTTAAATTGCAGCCCTAACTTTTCTGCCGCTTTTCTGCAAAGAAGCATCCGGCCCATAAATATCTCAAAGTAGTCCATTACAGAGCCGTATTGGGTATCAACAAGCAGTTTCAGTCTGATTTGTGTTTTTTCGCCGTTTATTTCCAATGCAGACTTTTTTACAGAATAATTCACTCTGTCGTGGATATCGAATGTTGATATATCCGTATTCCGGACGCGGGTGCGGCGAACATCGGATTTGTCTGCCAGGATCAGTGCAGCAGCCACCGCATTTACCGGGACACCGGTGCCTTCATCGTGATTGCCGATGGCGGTTACGATCGTTGCGATCTCCTCAGGTTCGCATCCCATATCATTCAAAAGGCTCCAGGCCATCAACGCGCCGGACTGGGAGTGCTCCTTCCTGTTTACAAGGTTGCCAATATCGTGCAGATACCCTGCGATCTTCGACAGCTCCACTGTCCGGGCATCAAAGCCCATGGTCTGCAGTATATAGCCGGCCGTTTGCGCCACATGAACTACATGGGCAAAGCAATGCTCGGTAAAACCCAATGCACCAAGTGATTCGTCGGCACGGATAATATAGGTCCGTATCTTTTCGCTTTTGATTACATCGTTATAAGTAAGCATATCCTCACCTCATAGATTTACTATAACATACTCTGCCATATATTATAGATTTAAATTTGAAATTTTACAGCGATTATGCAACATCTTAGTATTTGGTGGCATACTGATCCCATTGGAGGGATAGTATGTGCACTGCAGTTACGTACCAAACAAAGGATCACTATTTTGGAAGAAACTTGGATTTGGAATACATCTATGATGAGCATGTTGTGATCACACCAAGGCAGTATCCGTTGTCTTTTCGGTGCGAGGAACCTCAGCATACGCACCTGGCTATGATCGGCATGGCAACAGTTGCGCAAGGATACCCGCTTTATTATGAAGCGACCAATGAGTGCGGTATCAGCGGAGCCGGATTGAACTTCCCGGATAACGCCCACTACCTTCCGGTTGATGAGAGCAAGCGCAATATTGCTCCCTTTGAACTGATTCCATGGGTACTTGGTCAATGTAAATCTGTTGCGGATGTTCGTCGATTATTAATGGGAGCGAATATTGCGAAGGTGCAGTTCAACCAGGAATTTCCGCTTACACCGCTGCATTGGATTTTTTCCGATAAAAGCGGATCAGTCACAGTTGAACCTGGCCAAAGCGGGCTCAAGATATATGATAACCCTGTCGGCATACTGACAAACAATCCACCGTTTGACTATCACATGCACAATCTATGCAATTATATGAATCTGACCTGCGAGGAAGCACGTAACCGGTTCTGCAAGGACTTTGATATTAAGGCATACAGCAGGGGGATGGGCGCATTCGGCCTGCCGGGAGATCTTTCGTCAGCCTCACGGTTTGTCAAGGCGGCATTTACAAAGTTAAATTCCGTCAGCGGCAATACAGAAGAAGAAAGCATCAGCCAATTCTTTCATATTCTGAATGCCGTTGCACAGCAGCGGGGATGTGTGAGGATCGGCGATGCATTTGAGATCACTGCCTATAGCTCCTGCTGCAATACGGATAAAGGAATCTTCTATTATACGACCTACGAAAATAGTCAGATTACTGCTGTCAGACTGCATAGTGTCGAACTTGACAAAGAGGAACTGTACGTGTTTCCGTTGGTAAAAGAGCAGCAGATCCGGTTTGTTAACTAATATTAGGTACAAAGACTCGCTGCGAAGTCGCCCCTCCGGCATTGATCGCATGTTCATCCGTATTATACCATTTATCGAGAAATTTTTCACATTGTAAAATTGCCGAAATGCAGAATATATTTTCGATAATATACAACAAAAAAGCGCACCACCTGTCAATAAATGCAGGCGGTGCATGCTTATTATACGATTTGAACTTTATACTCTTGAAACCAATAATTGATCTGCAGCATATATGCAATGGTCTGCGGGACGCGCATGAGCTGACCATACCAGGGCCAGGTATACTGAGCTGTGAGTAATTCTGACAGAGCTGATTTTGAAACGATCTGCAGGATCGGTGCGGCAGGATCAGAAATTACATCCCGCAGCCGGTCACTGACCAGGTTCAGATATTTCGGATCGTGGGTTTTTGGGTATGGGCTCTTTTTCCTACGTACGATCTCCTGCGGAAGCAAGTCGTTAACCGCATAACGTAATAGGCCTTTCTCGCGGTTTTGGTAGTCCTTATATTCCCAAGGAACTCCGTACATATATTCAGCGATCCTGTAGTCGCAAAACGGCACCCGAACTTCCAATCCATGATACATGCTCATACGGTCTTTTCTGTCTAACAGAGTTTGCATAAACCATCGCTGATTCAGATTGACCATTTCCTTCATTCTGCGTTCCTGCGCTGATGTGCCGGGCAGTATGTCACATTGTCTGATTGTTTGCAGGTAGCGATCTTGAACATATTGCGCAGGCAGAGTTTTATTGACTGCGTCAGAGAGAATGAAAGTGGCGCGCTCCTGTGTGTTCTGCGCCCACGGGAAACCTGCAAAGGCGCGAATCTCCGGATCGCGATACCATGGGTAACCGCCAAATATTTCATCTGCGCATTCACCGGAAAGGGCCACCTTGACCTTCTTTCGGATATCGCCGCAGAATATCAGCAGGGAGAAATCCACATCTGCCATACCCGGAAGGTCACGCGCTTTTGTTGCCTGCTCCAATGCCGCAACAAGCTGTCCCGGATCGATCACTGTCGTATGGTGGTCCGTACGCAAGTGACGGCGCATGATCTCAATGTACATGTTATCTGAATTTGGCTGAAATTTACCAGGCACAAAGTACTTCTCGTTGTTATCGTAATCGACAGAAAATGTTGGCAGGACACTTCCCTGCTCCAAGGCTTCCTTTGCGCAGACAGCGCTTATGATACTGGAATCAAGACCGCCGGATAAAAATGTTCCGATGGGCACATCCGATATCATTTGTCTTTTGATCGCATCGGTCACCAGATATCTGACATGCTCCGCTGTCTGTTCAAATGTATCCGTATGCTCCCGGTCTGTCAGCTTCCAGTATCTGTACCAAGAGAACTTTCCGTTTTCGAAAATACCGTAACAGCCGGGTTCCAGCTCCTGTATACCCTTAAATACGCCAAATCCCGGTGTGCGGCCGGGGCCGATGAGCAGAAGCTCTGCGATCCCCTCTTCGTCGATCTGTGCCTTCATTTGCGGGTGCGTAAGTATTGTCTTTATTTCTGACGCAAACAAAATTCCGTCGTTCAGCTTAGTATAAAACAATGGCTTTACACCGATTCTGTCACGGGCCAGAAACAACCGGCTTGTGCGATGCTCCCACACGGCAAAAGCAAAAATACCGTTAAAACGCTCCAATGCTTTTTCAGCCCACTGAGCATATGCATGCAAAACAACTTCCGTATCGGAATGTCCGCTGAACTGATGACCCAGTTCCAGAAGCTCCTGACGAATCTCCATGGTATTGTAAAGCTCACCGTTATATACGATCGTAAATATTTCATCCTTTTGCTTTAAGGACATCGGCTGCTGGCCACCGTCAAGATCAATGATGGCCAAGCGCCGGTGCAGAAGAGAGCAATACCGGTCTTGAAAAATGCCCTCAGCATCCGGACCCCGTCGGGACATGGTCTTAAGCATTCTGTCAATGATTTGATTGTCAGACGGTAATCCGAGTATACCGGCGATCGCACACATAGCACCTCCCCCTTTCACTCTCTATAGACTATGTTCCTGCAGATAGGTTTGTGCCCAAACAGTACACAATTTTCTGCGATACTGCATAGCATACATATAGATTTTGAAAGGAGGTCAGTATTTGCCTGCAATTGGTTACTTACAGGTACACGCCTATGCCAGTAATGCACGGATCCCGTTACGGGATGTTGCAGTAGCAGTCACAGACAAAGGTGGTGCAGCCATCGCCTTACGGCTCACAAACAGAAGCGGTGTGCTAAGCGCACCAATTGCCATCGATGTACCGGATTTATCCGCAAGTCAGAGCCCAAACACCGGCATCATACCATTCACTTCTGTAGACCTGTTTGCACGACTTGAAAACTATGAGGAGATTTATATTGAGAACGTGCAGATATTCGCAAACACGGTGACAAATCAAAATTTGGAGATGATCCCACTGTCGGAGCTTCCGGATTCCTGGAACCAATCGGAGCGTTTCGATACGCTTATACAGAATCTGTAAAGGAGGGATCGGATTGCCGCCTGTTATTCCTTATGTCCCCCAAAACATTACCGTTCACCTTGGCTCGCCTTCGTCAAATGCCCCCAATGTAACCGTGTCTTTTCCGGACTATGTAAAGAACGTCGCATCTAGCGAGATTTATCCGACTTGGGACGAAAGTGCACTGCGCGCAAATATTTTTGCCATCGTATCTTTTGCACTCAATCGCGTATATACAGAATTCTATCGCAGCCGAGGCTACGATTTTGATATAACCAATTCAACAGCCTTTGACCAAGCATTTGTAAACGGTCGCAGTTTCTTTGAAAACATCTCAAGACTTGTCGATGAACTTTTTAACGATTATTTGCGGCGTCCCGGATTTGTGGAGCCGCTGGCAGCAAAATTTTGCAACGGCACATCGGTGACTTGTGAGGGTTTAAGCCAATGGGGCAGTCAGAATCTTGCACAGCAAGGCTTTACTTCGGAACAGATTCTGAGAAATTACTATGGCAATGTGGAGACAGTTTTGAACGCCCCAGTACGCGGCATTGCTTCATCCTATCCGGGCAGTCCAATTCAGCGCGGTAGCAGCGGGCCAAATGTTGTCGTGATTCAAGTATCATTGAACCGCATCTCCCAAAACTATCCGGCTATCCCCAAAATTCCGACGGTAGATGGGATATTTGGAAGCAGAACGGAAGCGGCGGTTATTGCATTTCAACAAATTTTCGGACTAACACCGGATGGGATCGTCGGACCGGGCACATGGTATGAAATAGTTAGACTTTACACAGCAGTTACAAGACTGTCCGAATTGCGCAGCCAGGGACAACAGTTTTACGCCATAAACTGGTCTCCACCCAACGGTCTGTCTGTTGGTGACACAGGCGAGAAAGTACGGCTGCTCCAGTATATGCTGTCTGTTCTGTCGACCTATATTCCGTCGATCCCGCCCTTAAGTGTGGACGGTATATACGGACAAAACACACGCGCAGCTGTCTTGGCAGCGCAGAGACGGTTTGGACTGCCGGAGACAGGTACTGTAGGTGCACAGACCTGGGATGCGATCTACGATCAATATTCAGGCATTGAAAATTCCAACCTTCGTAGTACAGAGCGGTTTCCTGCCAGTCAAACGCAGTCCGGCAGAAACAGTCGAAACAATTACTCCCGGTCATCTCTGCATACACAGTTTCCGGGACGTGATCTGAGCACAGGGTCACGAGATCCTGTCAGACAGGAGGTGGTTAGATGAGGCCGGGCGAATCCTTTCTTGAGCAGCCTGTCAGAAGCTTGCAGACAATGCTTAGGGTGATTGCAGAGGATAACAACCGATATCCCTCCGTCGTGCCGGATGGCATATACGGCCCTTCAACGACCCAGGCAGTCGTTGCATTTCAAAGGGCCAACGGCTTGCCAACAAACGGCATTGTCGATCAGTTAACGTGGGATATGATCGCTGAACAGTATGAGTCCGCGTTGGTCCGTATCGATAAGGCCGAACCTATTGAGATTTTATTGGAACCCGGTCAAGTACTTCGCCTCGGCGATAGCGGCGCTTATATCTATCTGCTGCAAAGTATTCTCATATATCTTTCTGAAGATTATTTGTCCATAACAGTCCCCTATCATACCGGTGTACTTGACAACGAAACAAGCAATGCTCTGTCAGATTTTCAAAAGCTTGCAAACCTGGAGCAAACCGGAGAACTGGATAGAGAAACATGGAAAAACCTCGCGCGTCATTTTACACTGAAGGCACACCATGATATGCGCATAGAAAACAATCCCAATGATTAAAGATAATTGAAAAAAATGTAAAATTTTTCAGCAAACTCACTTTAGGCTTGATTCGGTGAATAAAAAGACATATAATATTTGAAACAGGGAGCGTCGGTCCGGAGGAATTGCGAGCATGCGTATTAAAGATTGGAAAAAGGATTTATTTACGATCCCAAATTTGTTAAGTTTGTTTAGGCTGTTGCTTATTCCTGTATATGTGGTCATCTATCTGAACGCCAGTGATTACAGAGACTATTTTATTGCAGCCGCCATTTTAGCCGTGTCCTGTCTGACAGACTTGATCGACGGTAAGATCGCAAGGCATTTTAATATGATATCCACCATTGGTAAGATATTAGATCCTCTGGCGGACAAGGCGACCCAATTCGCTCTGATCATGTGTCTTTCTGTGAAGTATCCTGTCCTGTGGTACCTAATTGGCTGTTTTATCGTCAAAGAGGGCTTTCAGCTTGTGGCAGGCAGCATCTATTGGCGCAAGGGGATTATGCTCAAGGGCGCACTCATTACCGGAAAGATCTGCACAACAGTCCTGTTCATAAGCCTGATCCTCATGGTTCTGATCCCAGAGTTGCCAAGTAATGCAGTAAAACTTATTACAGTTGTGGATCTCGTTTTTATGATGATTTCTTTTACAGATTATCTGCTGACCTATATTAGGCGCGCCAATCGTTTTCAGTCGATTAATAGACCGGACGATTCACAGTAAGTAATACAGCCGGGTGTGATGCTTCACACCCGGCTGTATGTTGTTTATTGAATCATTTGCAGAAAATCATCCTCGCTGATGATCGGAATTCCCAATTCCCTTGCCTTTCGTTCCTTGGAGCCGGCATTCTCACCAACAACGACGTAGGTCGTTTTCTTTGATACAGACCCGGATGCTTTTCCACCAAACAGTTCGATCTTTTCCGTTGCTTCGTCTCTGGTGAATTTACTGAGCGCACCGGTAAGAACGAATATCATGCCTGCAAATCGGGTATCCGTGACAAGACGCTTGCTCTCAAAATTCACGCCTGCCGCCCGAAGCTTTTCGATCATGCTGACAGATTGTGGCTGTGAGAACCAATCGCAGATAAACTCGGCTGTTATCGCTCCTACATCCGGGACTTCCTTGAGGTCGTCCACGGTGGCAGCGATCAAATCATCCAACGTTCCAAATGCTGCCGCAAGGACCTTTCCGGTTTTTACACCTACCTGCCGGATACCAAGTGCATAAATCAGCTTACTCAGATCCTGTTGCTTGCTTGCTTCAATAGCGGTAAGCAATTTTTTTGCGGCAAGCTCGCCTTTTTGCCATAGAGACTTGATGTCATCTAGGGAGAGATAGTAGATATCTGCAGGAGATTCAATCAATCCTCGTTCAATGAGTCCATCCACAATAGCCGCTCCTAGCCCGTCAATATCCATAGCGTCACGGCTGACAAAATGGGAGATGTTCCGGGACAACTGGGCAGGACACGCCACCCCGGTACATCGAAGGAATGCGCCTTCAGGATCCTTCTGTGTCGCCGCACCACATACTGGGCAGACTGCGGGCATCACATAAGGCGCTGTGTCCCGAGGCCGTTTCGAAAGATCGACCTCCAATATCTCAGGAATGATCTCCCCGGCTTTCCGAATATTGACAGTATCACCGACACGGACATCCCGCTCAGAGATAAAATCCTGGTTGTGGAGGGTGGCGTTGGTCACAGTCGTACCTGCCAGTCGAACCGGTCGCACAACAGCCTTCGGGGTCAAAACGCCTGTACGGCCAACCTGAACCACGATCTGCTCAATAACTGTAGGTTTGATCTCCGGCGGGTATTTATACGCAACAGCCCATTTGGGAAACTTGGCTGTTGTGCCCAATTGTCGACGCTGCGCAAGATCATTGACCTTGATAACAGCACCGTCAATATCACACTGCAGTGTTTCGCGGGAGTCATTGATCTTTAGGACATGCGACTTGATCTGCTCGACATCATCCAATATCGTTTCAGAGACCACTTTAAACTGAAGCTGGCGCAGGTAATCCAGCCATTGCCCGTGGGTATCAAAGGCTGCACCTTCAGCAAGCTGAACATTGAAAATAAGAATATCCAGCCCGCGCTTTGCCGCAATTTTGGGATCCAATTGACGCAAAGAACCAGCTGCAGCATTCCGTGGATTCGCAAACAGGGGCTTACCTTCCTCCTCCTGCCGCTGATTGAGCTTCTCAAAATTCTTTTTGGGCATATAGACCTCGCCGCGGACGATCAGCCTCTGCGGCGCATTTGGAATGGACATAGGGATCGAACGGATCGTTTTCAGATTCTCCGTCACATCCTCACCGACACTTCCGTCACCCCGGGTCGCGCCACGGACAAATACACCGTTTTCATATTCCAGCGCAACAGACAGACCATCGATTTTCGGTTCAACCGAGAAAGAAACACCTGGCATTTTCTCTTTAGTCTTGACAAGAAAATCCTCAAGCTCCTCCAGGGAAAAAACATCCTGCAGGCTCATCAGCGGTACCGGATGCTCAACTTTTTCAAACTTGCTTAAGGCCGCGCCACCGACACGCTGTGTCGGGGAATCCGATTTTGCCAATTCCGGATATGTTTTTTCCAGATCCTCCAACTCCCGAAGTAGACGGTCATATTCAAAGTCCTGTAGCGTAGGATCATCCATCACATAATATCGGTAATTCGCATCATTGAGGATTTGGGTCAACTCTTTGATTCTATGTTGTGCTTCCATACTAACCTCCGGATTGTAATAATGTATCTGGTACCTGGCCAACAATGACAGTTTCCGCAACGACCACCTGACTCGTGACTGTAAAACTGTTTGTTTCACCCAAAACCAGCACAGCCACGTCTACGCTGACATCCATCGTAAGCTGCTGCATGGTTTGGTTGATACCTGCCTCGGAAAAGTCACTATGAAATGACGCGTCAGAGTTTCTGATCGAAAGGATATGAACAGGAATCTCCGGTCCTTTTCCGGACAGGAATTCCGGCAAAAGCAAACTGCCGAGGGGGATCCCTAAGCCTGATGTATCCAACGCCAATATCTCATCGTTGATGATGTTCAAAATATCGGTTTTTAGCCGATTGACCTCGCTGATATTGGTTTTCAATGCTGTAATGCGGCCGTTCAGATCCTTTTCAAAAAACACAATTCGGTCATATTGGATATTCCCGATCTCAATCTGCTTATCGATCGCATCGTTAATAAGATCTGAGGTAGAGTTTCGCACCTGTGTTTCTGCCAGACTGCGGATTTCGTCGTTATATTGCCATCTAAAAAGGGACAACAGTCCTAGCAATAGCACACACATAAGTGCGATGAAAAAGAGAAAACGCCTTAAGCCACGACGCATCGTATCCCCCCGGGGAATTATATGCCGTATTACAGTCGTTTCATGTGTGCCGAAGCGGTTTTTGCCATCAGCTTTTTTGTGCCGATCTCGTCAAACGCGATCTCCAAAAGGGCATCTCCACCCATTTTAACAACAGACAAAACCATACCCTTACCGAATGCTGTGTGTTGAACCATGTCACCCTTGTTTAATTCAAGGTAGCTTGCGCTTTTTTGCACCGGGGCAAATTTGGCAAAGCTGTTCTGCTGCGTACTTCCCAAGGGTGGCAGCTTGGTGCTTACGGAATACGGCGCTCTGGCAGGGGCACTGTAGCTTTGATATCCGCCCTTTTTTACAAGAACATCTTCAGGTATCTCACGCAAAAATCTCGACTGTAGAGAGGCGTTTGTGCGGCCATAGAGCATTCTTTGTCTGGCATAGGAAATTGTCAGAGCTTTTTTGGCCCGGGTGATCGCAACATAGCAAAGACGACGTTCCTCCTCCATTTCCTCCATGTCACCGATGGCGCGCATTCCAGGGAACAGGCCATCCTCAAACCCAACCAAAAAGACATGTGGGAACTCCAGTCCCTTTGCCGAGTGCATTGTCATCATGACAACGGCATCATCATCTTCGTCGTACTGCTCTAAGTCGGTGTAGAGTGCGATCTCCTCCAAAAAGCCGGCCAATGTGGGGATGTCCGCATTCTGAACATAGGTGGTAATACTGGATTTCAGCTCTCGGATATTTTCCAAACGGGTCTTGTTTTCCTCCGTCGGCCTGGATTCAAGCATCGCGATATAGCCGGTACGGTTCATAACCTCTTCGTAAAACTCCGGCAGGCTGATCCCCTCCTCCAGTAATTCTGCAAGGCCTTCGATCAGGTCGGAGAAAAGCTTGAATTTACCGGCAGACTTTTCGAGGGGCCCATAGGAATACGGATCGCTGATCACACGATACAACCCCTCCCCTTCTGCTGTGGCCATGCGCTCAGCGGATTCCAATGCTTTGGGACCAATGCCACGGGGCGGGTTGTTAATGATCCTGCGCAGTCGGAGATCGTCAGCACGGTTATTGATGACGCATAAATAGGAAAGCATATCCTTAACTTCCGCACGGTCAAAGAAACGCATACCGCCAATTACGCGGTATGGGATACCGTTTCGCTTCATAGCAAATTCCAAAACGTTGGACTGGGCGTTGGTGCGGTACAGGATCGCGTAGTCCTTAAAATTCTTTCCCTTTGAAGATGTTATGATCTGACCGGCAACATAGTTTGCCTCGGCTCCTTCGTCATTTGCCTCGTAAACCGTGATGGGGTCACCACATCCATTTGCCGTCCAAAGACGTTTGCCCTTTCGTGCAAGATTATGGGCGATGACGGCGTTTGCAGCATTCAGGATCGACTGAGTAGACCGGTAATTCTGCTCAAGACGGATCACGCGGGCGCCGCGGTACTCCTTCTCAAAATTGAGAATATTCTCGATCGTTGCGCCCCGGAAACGGTAAATGCTCTGGTCATCATCACCAACGACACAAATATTCTCATAACCACCTGCCAAAAGCGATGTAAGTAAATATTGCATGTGGTTCGTATCCTGGTACTCGTCCACAAGAACATACCGGAATTTTCGTTGGTAGAAGGTGCGCACGTCCTCGTGCTGCTGAAGAAGCTCCACCGTTTTGAAAATAATATCGTCAAAATCCAGAGCATTATTTTCCTTCAGCTTTATTTGATAGCTCTTGTAAGCCTTTGCAACATGATAAAGACGCATATCATTGGTGGTTTCGATATGCTCCATCATTTCGTCTGGGCCAATCATCTTATCCTTTTCTCGGCTGATAATATTCAGAACATATTTTGCAGGAAAGGTCTTGTCATCCAGCCCCATCTGTTTGATGATGTCCTTCATCATGCGCTCAGAGTCTGCTGCGTCGTAGATGGTGAAGCTCCGAGTATAACCGATGTGTTCAATGTCCCGTCGGAGAATGCGGCAGCAAGCTGAGTGAAAGGTCATGGCCCACACATCCTGTGCCTCAGGGCCCAGCATGGCTTCCAGACGGCACTTTAGCTCATTGGCAGCCTTGTTGGTGAAGGTGATCGCAAGGATACTCCAGGGCGCAGGCGGGTCTACGGCACACAAGTAATCTTTCCGGCGACGGTCAAACTCCGAAAGTGTATCATCCTGCTGCTCTAAAAACAGGACATCCTCCTCTGTGACCGTATTGGGGATCTCCTGACAGTCGCTGCCACGACCAAACCGAAGCAGGTTTGCGATCCTGTTGATAAGGACAGTTGTCTTGCCGCTTCCGGCACCGGCTAACAAAAGCAGCGGTCCTTCCGTCGTCAAAGCAGCTTGCCGCTGCATAGGATTCAATTTTGAAAACTGTTCTTCAATATATGCGCTCCTGGCTCGCAAAAAACGAGATTGCAGATCGTTTGTCATAAGTACACCTGTCTATCTGAAAGATGTATATATTTTACCGCATATTATGAAAAAGGTAAAGTAGAAAATCAGAATAACATCTCACGAAGTCTACCTAATGCCTTCTTTTCAATTCTGGATACCTGCACCTGGCTGACAGAAAGGACCTTGGCTACCCTGTCCTGTGTCAGACAGTGAAAATACCGAAGGCGGATGACCATAGATTCCCGTTCCGGAAGCCTTTCCACAGCCTGTCGAAGCGAAATTTTCTCCAAAAGGATCTCCTCGGATTCCGTGTCCGTCAATACATCTTCAAGAGAGAAGCCGTCTTCTCCGTTCTCCTGCTGTATCGATTCCACAGTAGCCGTCGCGGATTCGGCCGTTGCAATTTCCTCCGGCGAGAAACCTGTTGCTGCCGCGATCTCCTGTATCGTGGGTTCGCGTCCGTTTGCTGCAATCAGTTCATTGCGTACAGATTTGATCACGGAAGCCTGTTCCTTAATACCCCGAGAGACCTTGACCGCTCCGTCATCCCGTAGGAATCGACGGATCTCTCCGGCGATTTTTGGCACAGCATAGGTGGAGAATTGTGTTCCAAAATTCAGGTCAAACCCATTTACTGCTTTCAGAAAACCGACACAACCGAGCTGATACAGATCCTCAGCTTCCGTGCCACGACCCACAAACCGCCGGACCACAGACCAAATAAGTCCTGCGTTTTCAACAAGTAGTAACTCTCCGGCATCCGGATCGCCTGCCTGACTGCGGGCGATCAGCTCCTCAACCCTACTCATTTGCGTCGCTGCAGCTTCCTGCGCATATGTACCGTAGTTCCCTTTCCAGGCTCCGATGTCACATCAAACGTTGTCATAAAGCTTTCCATAATGGTGAAGCCCATGCCGCTTCTGTCGGAACTGCCCGTTGTGAACATCGGTCTGCGCGCCTGCTCAAGATCGGAAATGCCAATTCCCTTGTCCTTGATGACAATATCCAGTGTGTTATCCTTCAGGATTCTGCATCGCAGCATGATCGTTCCGATCGCATCCGGGTATGCATGAACTATGCAATTCGTCACAGCTTCAGATACTGCCGTACGAATATCCCCAAGCTCCTCCATTGTTGGGTCAAGCTGCGCTGCAAAGCATGCAACTGCACTCCGCGCGAACGCTTCATTGGTTGACCTGCTCGGAAATTCCAGAATCATAAAGTTTTCAAATTTCATTTTATCTCCTCCTTGATTGCAATAATTTTATCCACGCCCGATGTTTTAAATACCTTCAGAGGTTGCTCCCTAAGTCCCGTAAGCATAAGTGTCCCTTGTATACGCGTCATATATCGAAGCGCATTGATGACCACCGCGATTCCCGATGAATCCATAAATGTCACATCCTGAAAATCCAGTATACACACCTGCGGTGTATACGCCTCGATCTTAGCCATAATCGAATCTATGTATCCTTTAGCACAGTGGTGGTCTATTTCTCCGGTCAGGGCAACTGTTAATTGGCCGCTGTCCAGAAAACTTGTAAATTGCATGATTGCTCCTCCTTTCAAAGTTCCGAGTTAAGTATAAAAACTGCTCCTTTGTATTTGCAGTCGTAATTGGGTAACAAAAAAGAAAGGCATGCAAACTTTCTGTTTGCATGCCTTTCAAAAAAAGAATTACAGTTTCTTCATTGTTGCAAGACTTTCCTCAAGCTGCGCGATCAGATCCCGCGCCCTAGCGGCTTTTTCACGCTCGGCATTCACCACATTCTCCGGTGCCCGGGCGGTGAAGTTTTCGTTGGAGAGCTTACTCTCGATGGAGGCAAGATTCTTCCTCGCCTTCTCCAATTCTTTGTCGATCCGTTCCAGCTCCTTGGCCACATCAACCAACTGTCCCATGGGAATGAACAGTTTCGCATCTGCCGTTGTGCAGCAGACCATACCATCAATATTTGCAGGTTCTGTATCCAGGACTGTCACCTGATCCGCATAAGCAAGCCGCTGGATGAAGCCTTCGCCCTCGGTGTAGACCTGGGGCTTTCCTGTGACCACAAACAGCGCGGCCTTCTTGGACGGAGGTACGTTCATCTCCGCCCGGCGGTTACGGATAGCGCGAATCGCATTCATGACCGATTCCATCATGTCCTCTTCTGCCTTAAATGCCAGATCCTCGCGGTACGCAGGCCAATCAGCCACGATCAAAGCTTCGCCTTCGTGAGGCAGACTTTGCCAAATCTCTTCCGTAATGAAGGGCATGAAGGGATGAAGCAGACGAAGCGTCTGATCCAGCACATAGACCAAAACCTGCAAGGCGTTCTGCTTTTGCTGGACATCATCGCTGTATAGTCTGGCCTTTGTGAGTTCAATATACCAGTCGCAGTAGGTATCCCACAGGAAATCATACACCTTCTGAACGGCGACACCGAGCTCGTATTTCTCAAGGTTCTCCGTAACCTCTGCGATCAGCTTATTTAACTTGGAGAGGACCCACTTATCAGCAGTTGTTAGGCTGTCCGGCGCAGGCAGAGCGTTCACTGCATCGTCGGAAAGGTTCATCAGGACATACCGGCTGGCGTTCCAAAGCTTGTTTGCGAAATTACGCATAGCCTCGCACCGCTCTACATAGAAGCGCATGTCATTTCCGGGGGAGTTGCCCGTGACCATGTTCATACGCAGAGCATCACAGCCGTATTGCTCGATCATATCCAGCGGATCGATGCCGTTCCCAAGGGATTTGGACATTTTGCGGCCCTTATCATCCCGAACAAGACCGTGGATCAGAACGGTGTGGAACGGGGTCTTTCCGGTATGCTCGCAGCCGGAGAAGATCATTCTGGCAACCCAGAAGAAAATAATGTCATAACCGGTAACAAGAACGTCCGTTGGATAGAAGTAATCAAGATCCTCGGTTTTTTCGGGCCAGCCCAACGTTTCAAAAGGCCACAGTGCAGAGGAGAACCAGGTATCCAGCACATCGGGGTCCCGCTCAATATGCGCACTGCCGCACTTTTCACACTGACAGGCGTCCTCCCGGGAAACGGTAATATGGCCGCATTCTTCACAGGTCCAGGCTGGGATCTGATGCCCCCACCAAAGCTGGCGGGAAATACACCAGTCACGGACATTTTCCATCCAGTTAAGATAGGTCTTGCTGAACCGGTCGGGAACAAACTTGGTCTCCCCTTCCTTCACAACGCGGATGGCTTCCTCAGCTAGAGGCTTCATCTTCACAAACCACTGAGCAGAGATAATGGGCTCCACATCATTATGGCAGCGATAGCAGGTACCGACATTATGCGCGTGCTCATCGATCTTCACGAGGAAGCCTTGGGCTTCCAGATCGGCAACGATGGCCTTGCGGGCTTCGTAACGGTCCATACCCTCGTATTTGCCGCCGTAGCTATTGATCACACCGTTGTCATCCAGCACGCGGATCACCTCAAGGTTATGGCGCAGACCAACCTCAAAGTCATTAGGGTCGTGGGCAGGTGTCATTTTTACGCAGCCGGTGCCAAACTCCATCTCCGCATAATCATCGGCAACGATAGGGATTTCTTTGTTGACAAGGGGGAGCATGACCGTCTTGCCAACAATCGATGTGTAGCGTTCATCGTTGGGATTGACACAGACACCGGTATCACCCAGCATAGTCTCCGGACGGGTCGTAGCAACCACAACGTCTCCACTGCCATCAGTCAACGGATACCGGATATGCCAAAGGTGGCCCGGCTTATCCACGTACTCGACCTCCGCATCGGACAATGCAGTGACGCAATGGGGACACCAGTTGATGATCCGGCTGCCCTTATAGATCAAGCCCTTCTCATACAGGGACACAAACACTTCACGAACGGCACGGGAGCAACCTTCGTCCATGGTAAAGCGGGCGCGGTCCCAGTCACAGGATGCACCCAGCTTTTTCTGCTGCTCCACGATCCGGTTTCCGTACTTGTGCTTCCACTCCCATACGCGCTCAAGAAATTTCTCACGGCCCAGGTCATAGCGGGTCAGGCCCTCCTTACGGAGCTCCTCTTCCACCTTGATCTGTGTGGCAATACCGGCATGGTCAACGCCGGGTAGCCACAGCGCGTTATAGCCCTGCATGCGCTTAAAGCGAATCAGTGTATCCTGCAAGGTCGCGTCCATCGCGTGACCCATGTGCAGCTGACCGGTGACGTTCGGAGGCGGCATAACAATGGTAAATGGCTTCGCATCCCGATTTCTATTGGGTCGGAAATGGCCGTTATCCTCCCACATCTTATAGATCTTGGTTTCTACCTGTTTTGGTTCGTAAACCTTTGGCAGTTCTCTTGCCATAGCAAAACACCCCTTCTAAATAAAAAATGCCCCGAGCAAATGCTCAGGGCGGAATAGGAATATTCCGTGGTACCACCTGAATTCCCGAGGTTCGGGCACTCATAGGCTGTAACGGGCCACCCGTACTGCCCTACAAATCCATTCAGGCAGTCAGCTCTGAGGCGACAATTCCGGCAAAAGCATGCGCACTCACAGCAACCGTGCGCTCTCTGAAATGCAATATGCGGGAAAACTCCTCTTCAACGCATTTATCCATGTAAAAGTATCATATTTTGCAATTTCTGTCAACTGACAATTTCCAAAAGCCTCCGGATAATCTTGACTGTCACATGGATTTAGCATATAATAACAAAAAAGTTTATTGGGTGTGATGCTTATGAAGCTATCTTTGATCGTCCCCTGTTATAACGAAGCAGAGAATATTTATCTGTTTCAAGATGCAGTGATTCGTGCGTTTGAAAACTGCGGCTATGACTATGAGATCGTTTTCATCGATGACGGAAGCAAGGACGCAACACTGCACAACATGAAAAAGGCATACCGCCAGCAAAAGTGTCCGGTAAAGGTTGTCAGTTTTACAAGGAATTTCGGTAAGGATGCAGGTATATATGCCGGCCTGCAGCATGCATCCGGTGACTATATCTGTGTCATAGATGCAGACCTGCAGCAGCAGCCGGAGCTGGTACTGGACATGGTGCAGATATTGGATGAACAGGAGGAGTACGACATCGTAGCAGCTTATCAGGATCGCCGAAATGAAGGGTGGTTGCTGTCCCTCTTTAAAAAATGCTTCTATTCCATTATCAACAAGCTCTCAGATATCACACTACGTTCCGATGCCAGTGACTTCCGGACATTTCGCAGAAGCGTCGCGGAAAGTATGCTGGCAATGGGCGACTACCACAGATT
The DNA here is from genome assembly GCA_045588045.1 of Faecousia sp. Classification (GTDB taxonomy): domain Bacteria; phylum Bacillota; class Clostridia; order Oscillospirales; family Oscillospiraceae; genus Faecousia. The sequence continues at coordinate 55,217 of JAZNDJ010000070.1, read as the reverse complement.
CTCCAAGGGGATCTTTGCATGGGTCGGATACAGCACCTGCTTCATCCCCTATAATGCAGCCCAGCGAGTTGCAGGAAAAAGCAAGTGGAATTTCCGCAAGCTAATGAATTACGCGATCGACGGCATTATCGGTTACTCCTCAAAGCCCCTTCGAATCTCCATATTTTTGGGCGGATTCACCGCATTTGCCGCAATCATATATTTGATCGTGGTAGTATTGGAGAAGCTAATCGTCGGTATCGACATCTCCGGTTACGCAACGATCATCGTACTGATCCTGTTCCTGGGCAGCACGCAGCTGTTTTGCATCGGTATCATCGGCGAATACGTCGGGAAGATCTTCGAACAAAGCAAGCAGCGACCTGTCTACCTGACAAAGGAAGTCCTGGACGATTCCGATATGTAATAAGCAGCCCGCATTGACGCTATGTCAATGCGGGCATACTCATAGGCTGATGTTTAACTCACGGATCTTATCACGCAGGACCAAAAGATCCTCAAATGTTTCCGGTCGCTTTTGTACATCACGCAAAAGTGCTGCCGGGTGATAGATTGCCATGATCCAAATACCGTTGCGATGGATCCACTGTCCATGCTCCTGGGTTATACGAAACTCAGGATATATGATCTTCTTTGCTGCGATCCTTCCAAGACAGACGATGATCTTCGGCTGTATCAACGCTACTTGATTGCGCAGGTAGTCAATGCAGGCATCCTGCTCGGCATCCTGCGGATCTCGGTTTCGCGGTGGTCTGCATTTAACAATATTCGCAATATATGTGTTGGTCCTGTCCAGATCGATGATCGACATCATATCATCCAACAGCTTCCCCGCTGCACCCACAAAGGGTTCGCCCCGCAGGTCTTCCTGTTCTCCAGGGCCTTCACCAATAAACAGAATGTCTGCGTTTTTTGGACCAACACCGAACACAACATTTGTCCTGGTTTCAGAAAGCGCACATTTATCACAGTGGGCGCAGGCTTGTTCAAGGCTTGTCCAATCAAGCATGTCAACGCCCTCCCCTGTTCGGCACACGGCGGTGTCGCTTACCCCTTATACCAAATAAGGCTTTGAATTTATGTCCGTAACGGCGAACAAGAAACCATACGCAGATAACCACAGAAATGATCGGGATGATCCAAAGCAGCAACCACCAATTGAAGTTGTGTCCATCCTCGCCTACCACAAGTGTTCCGGCCAAGGCGACATCGTTCATTGCGAACAAGTCCGCCTGGGCAACGCAAAAGTTATCGTGCCATATTTCAACAGATGCGACCTGTTCCCCTTTCGCGATCGGTGCTGTTATGCTGCCGGTCCCATCAACATACCGAAACTGCAGTTGCTCTGACGTTACGTCAGACGGCAGGACAGCTGCCACAGCAACATTAGAGCCAAGTGTTACGTCATTGGCACCGTTTATAACATCTTTCTGTGTCAGCACCTGACCCTCATAGAGGACTCGAACCGTCTTATAATTATTAAACGCGATATCCAAAAGGGAGGTTGTCTCCGGATAACCGCCAAAGCTGTTGACCTTATTACCATTCTCTTGGTAGACAGAAGCCGAACCCATCACAACGCTGACAATCTTCATTCCGTCCACTTCCGAACACGCTGCGAGGCAACGGGAACCGTCATTTACTACACCGGTTCGACCGCCGGTCACACGGGGGTCATAGTAGATCTTTACATCATCAGTGCTCATAAGGTAATTGCCGGTAACAAGGTTTCGTTCTGCGGATTTATTTGTAGCAGGAATCGTGTGGTGAACAGTACCAAAAACCTTGGCAAAGGTCTCGTTCTTTAATGCGGCAGCAAGGATCTTTACCACATCCCTAGCAGTCATGAGTTGCTCTTTGTCATACAGACCATGTGCATTGGTAAAATGCGTTCCTGTGCAGCCAAGTTGTGCGGCGCGGTCGTTCATCAGACGAACAAAGTCGTCCTGACTTCCCGCAATATGATCAGCGATCACAACAGAGGCATCACTTGCAGATCCGACCATCATACAGTACAGAAGGTCCTCCAGGGTCATGACCTCGTCTGCAACAAGATCCGCAGACACGGTATTCTTAGGAACGGAATCGATGACGTTCTGTTTCACGGTTACCGCATCCGTAAGTGTACCCTTTTCAATGGCGACGAAAGCAGTCATGATTTTAACCAAGCTGGCCGGCTCCATCCCCACATCCGCATTCCATGCATAGAGCAGGGTTTCGCTGTTAAGCTCGTATAAGAAAACCGCCTTCGCATTTTTTACCAATTCGTCGCTGCCCAAAAGCGCAGTTTGCGCATCGGCAGAGTGGCAGTTCCTGTCAAGACCTCCGATAAGTACATTGGAATCCACTTGCGTATCTGTTGCATGCGCAGTAAGCTGTAAGCATGTAATAACCATCAAGCACAGCAAAACACAAATTGTGACTGTTTTTTTCATATTTCTCCCTCAATATCCAATCATCGGACTTGTCCAACGACAAATAATTGTGTATAATGATGAAAAGATTATAGCAGGTTTTCGTTTACCAGTCAATCCGGGAGGCACTCAGTTATGAAAAAAGCATTTCAAAGCACATTGATTGCCTGCACCGTGCTGTTCTTCGTGTTTGTTACAGGTGTTCTGCTTGGCAGACATAGTAGCTATGCAGTGCCTATTGCCGAAAAGCCGGAAACAGAAACAAAAACGATCTTTTCCGATGATGTTGAAGCCGGCATTATCGGTGGAAGGATCAACATTAATACGGCATCAGCCGAAACATTAGCCCTGCTTCCCGGTGTTGGTAAATCATTGGCACAGCGGATCATAGATTACCGGACTGAGAATGGTCCATTCATCCATGTTGAAGAGCTGACGAAAGTCGAAGGCATCAGTACAAATCGCGTCACAGAGATCGCGGACTATATAACCGTAGGAGGCTAATATGAAAATTTTGGTCGTTGATGATGAAGAACTTCTGGTGAAAGGTATTCGTTTTAATTTACAAAATGAAGGCTACGAAGTAATTACCGGTTCAAACGGACGGCAAGCCATTGAGCTTGCACAATCACAGCAGCCGGATCTGATCATATTGGACATTATGATGCCGGAGCTGGACGGCTTGAGTGCCTGTGCACGGATTCGGGAGACATCGGATGTTCCCATTATCCTACTGACTGCAAAAACCGAGGATATAGACAAGCTAATGGGCTTTGAACAGGGCGCAGATGATTACTTGACCAAGCCCTTTAACATTCTGGAGCTGAAGGCCCGCGTCCGCGCATTGCTTCGCCGCGCATCAAGGCAAGATCAAAACAACGGAACGACCCTGACGATCGGCTTAATAACGCTGGATCTGGATGGGAGAAATGCGTATCGGTCCGGTGAGCTGGCTGACCTGACAGCAAAAGAATTTGACGTGATCGAGTTCCTAATGAAGAACCCCAACAAGGTATATTCCCGCGAAGCGCTTTTGGACACCATTTGGGTCTATGAATACCGCAGCGATATCCGCACTGTGGATGTTCATATTCGCCGGCTGCGTGAAAAGCTTGAAGAGGACCCTGCAGACCCGCAGTACATTATGACGAAATGGGGCGTTGGTTATTACTTCAAAAAATAAATTAAAGCTCCCCGACCAAATAAAAAGTGCACAGTTTCGCTATGCTGCAGTATATGTGGTTGTTACATTCTTTGTCCTACTATTCCTAAACGTCTATACTGCACATAACAGTCAGGAGCTTTTTTATAACAGCAAGAAAACCTCTATGCTGGAAAAATGCGAGCTGCTTTGCCTGGACATATCATCCCTCAATATTCTTAACAGCTCTACGATAGCCGACTCGATCACAGATGTGACAATGTCATCACTGACACAGATCGCCGTCACCGACCAAAACGGGCTCATCATTTATGACTCACTGCAAGGCGATAGCAATGCTGCCATGTATAAGCTTACACCGCAAACTGTGGCCGCGCTTCGTGGTAACGATGTTTTTACATGGCAGTATCACAGAGGCTCCATGCAATCCCATGCAGCGATGCCGATATATTCCTACGGTGTTCTGATCGGCTGTCTGCATATTACGGAGCTTGACAACGAGCAAGGTGCGTTGATTGCATCGATTCAAAATAACATTTTCTGGATCACAGTAATACTTGAACTCACCGTTTTGATCTTTGCCATTTGGTTCTCTACCGGTTATTCACACAGGATCCGCAAGATCATGGCAACGATCAAGAAGGTCCGTACCGGCGATTATGAACATAAGCTGGAGATCGGCGGCAATGATGAATTGACTGCCCTTGGCGATGCCTTTAATGATCTCACAGAGAGGCTGAACACCTCCGAGCGAAAGCGTCGACAATTCGTATCGGATGCCTCACATGAGCTGAAGACGCCCTTAGCTTCGATCAAGCTGTTGTCAGATTCCGTTCTCCAGAACGAGATGGACATTCAAACGGTAAAAGAATTTGTCAGCGACATCGGCAACGAAGCAGACCGGCTTAACCGCATGTCGCAAAAGTTGCTTACACTTACCAAGATCGAAGATGATCTCAGCGACGAGTTTGAGATTGTGCATATTGCGCCTACTGTCAATAGAGTCATTCGGATGCTGTCCGTAATCGCGGCAGAGCGCAACATTGAACTTGTTACTGATCTGAGCGATGACCATCCTGTGCTTATGCTGGAGGATGACCTGTACCAAATCATTTTCAATCTTGCAGAAAACGGTATAAAGTATAATGTGCAGGGCGGCAAGCTGATGATCACCTTGGGTCGCACGGGTGATAACTCCACAATTTGCCTATCCGATACCGGAACCGGTATCTCCGAGGAAGATCTGAAGCATATTTTTGAACGGTTTTACCGCGTTGATAAAGCGCGCTCGCGTAGCTCCGGCGGTAGCGGTTTGGGCCTTTCCATCGTGCGGAATATGGTTGAACGGAATCGCGGTACGATTGCGGTAGAAAGCACCGTCGGACAGGGTACAACTTTCACTGTTTCCTTTCCTGTCTTTGATACCGAGGAGGAATCATCATGAAACGAATAATCTCTATCCTACTCGTTATTTTCCTGATGCTTCTTATCTGCGGTTGCCAAAGAAACACCTCCAGCTACGTAAATTTCTACTACTGCAACAGGGATATATCGTTTGATGACGGTGCAGCGGTCATCATCCCCGAGAAGCGTAAAATATCTGTCCCCAATTCGGAAATGGAAACGATCATCACTCTGTATATGGAAGGGCCCAGAAGCACAAAGTTGGTATCTCCCTTTCCCGCTGGAACAAAACTTGTGAATCTTTCCTCAGGAAAGCAGTTGGCTGAGATCATCCTTAGTGATGAAATAGCTATGCTGACAGGTGTCGAGCTTACCATCGCCTGCGGATGCTTAGCATCAACGGTCATTGCGTTGACACAAACAGAGACGGTTGTGATTCGGGCTGAGACTGCCCAGCTTGGTGCCCAAGGCTATGTCGAGATGAATGCGCAGTCTCTTCAATTAATCAACTAGATTTTTTTGAATTTGCAGTACTGGCGAGCCCTCGTGAATGCTGATCGTTGCATTTTCAATCATTTCCAAAAATGGGATCGGTGCAGATTCATCCGCAACTGTGACCTGAGAGGACAGTCCTGTAGCTTTTAGGACTACATCCAAACGAACAACCTTTCCCGGGAAATGCTTGAACGGCTTTCTGGTTTGCAATTGACAGTCACTTCCGTTGGAATAGCAGGTCCCAAGAAAGATATTCCCATCCGTACAAATGGCAACAATACCATATATTCTGCTGTCTGGCAGTTTGCAGAAACATTTGATCGCGTAGTATAGCCCCTCACGCATAAATACAGCCTGTCCGATCTGCGACTGGTCAAGAAAAATTTGATAATGCTCCAAAACAAGCGGCACCCCCGTGCAACTATATGCACACGGTGGGTGCCGTATTACGTTTATCATATTGTTCGTGAATCATTCAGACCGAAACTTACCGCAATTGCGTCGTCGACCAGTGCCATATGCGCATCATCCAAACGACCCATATGTTCACGCAGACGGCGTTTATCAATGGTGCGTACCTGCTCCAAAAGAATCACGGAGTCCTTCGAAAGTCCGACACTTCCTCCGGCAATATTGATATGCGTTGGCAGCCTTGCTTTGCTTGTCTGGCTGGTGATGGCCGCCGCAATGACTGTCGGCGAATGTCGATTGCCGGTATCGTTCTGCACAATAAGGACAGGTCTTGTACCGCCCTGCTCGCTGCCAACTACCGGCGAAAGGTCCGCGTAGAATATATCTCCCCGTTTGACCGTACTTTCCATATACTTCACACTCCGTGAGAAAACATTGGCTGCGCTACCGGATCGATCCAATATGTAACGCGGCTAGATGTATTGTCCCACGCATAGAAGAAAAATATACGGCAGTGCTTTCATTTTATCCTATGCAAGAAACGCCAATATTCTACAAAAACATGAACTTTTGAATATCCAATGACAGGATCCGACGACCATCAAACAGGATCTCGCCCCGAATCGGCACCATCTGCGCATCTGTGTATATATCCATTTGCAGGGCGTTGTCCTCATATGTATCATCGATGATCATGTGCAGCCCATCACGCTTAACCGTGCAAGCACGTATGTATCCGCCGCGTAATGTATGTACAAAAAACCACGGGGCGCTTATCGGCGACACCTGACCGTCTGCAAGCAGTTGAAACAGCAACGCCTGTTCGTCAAAAGTGAAGCTTGCGCTACTTTCACCGATCACACCGGATATGCCGGAAATTGTCTCCGGCTCTGTCACAGTAAAGGTGATCTGTCCATCCTTGCTTGTATTACACGTCATACCGAATGTGTAGATGTCCTCTCCGTAGTCTGCTGTGATCACAGCATCAAAAGAACAGCCGTTGCTTTTTAGCAACCTGTCCCTAAGCTCCATCGCATCCTCAACTGCAGAACCGGCTCTCCCACAGCCAAATAGCGTTACCACAAGCAAGCAAACTACGATCAAACGCTTCATCAAGACCCACCTTATTTCATAAGTCGTGGAAGCACATTGAGCATGTCACTTGGCAGCAGTCCGTATTGACCAAGCTCTTTGGCGCATAGATCCCCCGCCGCACCGTGAAGCCATGCACTACAGGCTGCTGCACGCAATGCTGGGATCCCCTGCCCCAACAGACTGACGATCATACCCGCTAAAACATCCCCGCTTCCGCCAACCGCCATTCCGGCATTTCCGTTTTCGTTGAGGTAAGTCGTCACTCCGTCGGTAATAACGGTTTCGTGCCCCTTTAGTAAAAGGATAACGCCATGCTCCCTGGCGAATACATAAGCGTCCCGTACACGGTCTGCGGTAAAAGCACCATTCAACCTTGCAAACTCGCCGGCATGAGGCGTCAGAACCGTGACGCCTGTCCTTCCACGCAAAATATCCTTATGCTGTGCGATGAGATTTATTCCGTCCGCATCCAAAACGACCGGTCCGCTGAACGTGTGAAGAACATGCTTTACGAGCTTGAAGCAGTCCTCTGATTGCCCCATGCCGGGGCCTATTAAGACCGCATCCATGCCCTGCAGTCTTTCCGAAATCACAGGAATCACGTGTTCCGAAAACATACCATTCTGATCAGGCAGCGGAAATACGATTGCCTCGTTAAGCTTGACCGCCTCTATGGCATAGATGCACCTTGGAACGCCCAAATAAACAAGGCCTGCACCGGTACGCAACGCTCCCATGGCAGCCAGAGCTGCTGCGCCTGTGTAGCCCTCACTGCCGCACAGTAAAAGGACTCGACCAAAGTCACCTTTGTGCGCAAAAGGTTCCCTATCCGGCAGCGCAGAAAGGACTTCGCTATGATTCAGCTTAAGAATATTCACCACGATCACCCCTTATTTACATCATAACACCTACAAAGTATGCCGTCAAATGCAAATTCTGCTTGCATTTTCTTTGTAAATATGTTACCATACTTCCAATATGCAACGGCTTTGATTGGGCTGTCCTATATTGGCTTGCGCTTACAGAGAGAGCGGGATGGTGGGATCCGCTTGCGTGCAGTACGGGGCCTTCTCCCATGAGCTGCCACCTGAACTATAAGTAGGGTGCGCCGGATGATTCCGTTAACGATCCAGGATGTGTTAGCATCCATGAGCTGCGTCTATATGGCGAATTGCGGGTGGTACCGCGGAGGTTGACCTTCGTCCCGAATAGGGATGAGGGTTTTTTATTTGTATTTATCTGTTTGGAAGGAGCAACAGACATGAAAGAACAACTGGAAAGCATTAAGCTACAGGCAATTTCCGACCTGCAGGCTGCACAAACGCCTGCAGCACTTGAAGAACTGCGCATTAAGCTGCTTGGCAAGAAGGGCGAGCTGACCGCCGTGTTGAAGCAGATGGGCAAGCTTTCTCCCGAGGAGAGACCTGTTGTTGGTCAGATCGCGAATAGTGTACGTGCGGAGATTGAAGAAAAACTAGAGGAGCGGAAGGCGCAGATCAACGCCTCTGTACTGGAAGCAAAATTGGCTTCTGAATCCATTGACGTGACCATTCCCGGCGACAGCATCTCCCTGGGTCACCAGCACCCTATGAATATGGTACTGCAGGAGATCAAGGACATTTTTGTCGGCATGGGCTACCAGGTCGTTGACGGCCCCGAAGTTGAGCTCGCGGATTATAACTTCACCCGGCTGAACATCGAAGATGGCCACCCCTCCCGTGACCGCCGTGACACCTTCTATTTCACCGATGATGATTCCGTTCTGTTGCGTACACAGACCAGTCCTATGCAGATTCGGGCAATGGAAAACACCAAGCCTCCGATTTGTATTCTTGCACCGGGACGCGTATTCCGTAAGGACGAGGCAGATGCGACCCACTCCCCTATGTTCCACCAGATTGAAGGTCTTGTGGTGGATGAAAACATTACCATGGGCGATCTGAAGGGTGCGCTTGTCACCGTTATGCGCCGAATTTACGGACAGGATGCACAAATGCGCTTCCGCCCCCATCATTTCCCTTTTACAGAGCCCAGCTGCGAAATGGACATGCAGTGCCATAAGTGCCACGGTACAGGCGAAGTGGATGGGCAGGTATGCTCCACCTGTCACGGCGAAGGCTGGATCGAGCTGCTTGGCGCAGGTATGGTCCATCCTGCAGTTTTGGAAGGTTGTGGCATTGACCCGGAGAAGTATTCTGGTTTCGCCTTCGGTATGGGCCTGGAGCGCATGGCTATGGGCCGTATGCGGATCAATGATCTTCGTCTGATCTTTGATAACGATGTCCGTTTCCTGGAGCAGTTTTAAGGAGGGATAGACTATGAAGCTTAACAGAAAATGGCTGCATGAGGACTTTGTTGACCTGTCCCATGTTTCCGACAAGGAATATGTTGAAAAAATGACCGTCTTCGGTCAAAAGGTTGAAACATACGAACGGATGGATGCCGAGATCAAGAACGTCGTAGTCGGCAAGGTGGTATCTATTGTCCGTCATGAGAATTCTGATCACATGTGGGTCTGTCTGATCGACATTGGTCAGGACGAGCCCGTCCAAATCGTTACCGGCGCACAGAACGTGAAGCAAGGCGATCTGGTTCCTGCCGCACTGCATAATTCCTGGCTTCCCGGCGGTATTCATATCACCAAAGGTAAGCTTCGCGGCGAAAAATCAAACGGCATGCTTTGCTCCTTTGCTGAGCTTGGTCTGACACAAAATGATCTTCCGGAGGCATATGCCGACGGTATTTGGATTTTGAACGATGAGGACTGCAAGCCCGGTGATGACATCAATCTTGTCATTGGAAACGATGACACTATTGTTGATTTTGAAATTACAAACAACCGCCCCGATTGCTACTCTATTATCGGCTTGGCCCGTGAATCTGCAGCGGCCTTTGGCCTGGAAATGAAGCATCACGAGCCTGTTGTGAGGGGTAGCGATGCCGGTTCGATCTTCGATATGCTGGATGTTGAGGTGCCTGCTGAGGACCTCTGCAACCGCTATACCTCAAGAATGGTGAAAAATGTCAAGATCGGCCCCTCGCCCAAGTGGCTCCAGCAACGTCTGAGAGCAAACGGTGTGCGTCCTATCAACAACATTGTTGATATTACCAACTACGTCATGCTGGAGTACGGACAGCCTATGCATGCCTTTGATTATCGGTATGTTGCATCCGGTAAGATCGTTGTTCGTGAAGCTGAGGCCGGCGAGACACTGACCACCCTGGACGGCAACGTCCGCAAGCTCCAGCCCGGTATGCTGGTCATTGCCGATGATACAAAGGCCATTGGCCTGGCCGGTATTATGGGCGGCGAAAACTCCGAGATCGTGGACGATACCACAATGGTTGTGTTCGAATCCGCGAACTTTAACGGCACATCCATTCGTCAGACTGCCCTGGCGCTGGGTATGCGTACAGATGCTTCTGGTAAGTTTGAAAAGAGTCTGGATCCCATGATGACCGTTCCTGCGGTACAGCGGGCCTGCGAGCTTGTGGAGCTACTTCAGGCCGGTGATGTTATGGACGGCATCATCGATATCGTCAATTATGTTCCCACGCCCAGAACGATGCCCCTGGAGCCAGACAAGATCAACAGACTTCTTGGCACAAACATCCCCGAAGCCGATATGATCAAATATCTGAATCTGTTGGAGATCGAGGTCGACAACAAGACGATCCATGTCCCGTCCTTCCGTCCTGACCTAAATTTAATGGCAGATATTGCTGAGGAGGTGGGCCGGTCCTACGGCTACAACGAGATTCCCACCACTGCATTCAAAACCTCTACACAGGGTGGCTACTCCCCTGTTATGCTGATGGAGAATAAAGCTGGTCAGCTCTGCCGCAGCCTTGGCTATAGCGAGATCATTACCTACTCCTTCGTATCCCCTGCGATCTTTGACAAGATCCGGATCCCTGCGGATTCTCCCCTGCGCAACACCCTGAAGATCCAAAACCCCTTGGGTGAGGACACCTCTGTTATGCGGACCATCGTGCTGCCCTCTATGCTGGATATCCTGGCCCGCAACAGCGCCTATCACAACAAATCCGCAAAGCTTTATGAGCTTGCCAAGATCTATTTGCCTACCGACGGTCAGACACTTCCCCGTGAACCGAAAATGCTGATGCTCGGAACCTACGGCGATCAAACGAACTTCTTCTCCTTCAAGGGCGAATTGGATGCTACTTTGAATGGTCTGCGGATGCCGAAGGCAACCTATGCCGCAGAAAGCAACAACCCCTCCTACCACCCTGGACGTTGCGCAAAGGTCAGCATTAACGGTGTTACACTTGGCTATATGGGTCAGGTCCATCCGATCGTAGCGAAGAACTACGGAATGGATTCAGATGTCTACTGCGCAGAGCTTGACTTCACAGCCATGCTTGCACTGAAGCTCTCAGACCCCACCTATACCCCGCTGCCGAAGTATCCCACTGTTTCTCGGGATCTTGCCATTGTCTGTGATGATGCTGTTACCGTGGCGCAAGTCGAAAACGTGATCACTGCTGCCGCCGGAAAGCTCCTACGAAAGGTTCGATTGTTTGATGTCTACCAAGGCATCGGCATCCCTGAGGGCAAAAAGAGCCTTGCTTTCGCATTGGAGCTCCGTGCCGATGACCGCACTCTGACCGACACCGATTCGGAACAGGTTATGGAGAAGGTTCTCCTTGCTCTGGAAGAAAAACTGAATGCAAAGCTTCGCTGACCTTTCTTTACAGAAAATTTTCAAACAACCTCTTTACACCATGTAAAATTTGGGATATAATATGACCAATCATCGAAAGGAGGTCGTTCCAAATGACAGAAAACACCCTAAACACAACGATCAAGTTTACTGTACCCAGTGACGAAAAGGATAATATGCGCCGCGTACTGAGGACTGTGTTCGACTCTCTGAACGAGAAGGGCTACAATCCCATCAATCAGATCGTCGGTTACCTGCTTACAGAGGATCCTACCTATATCACCAATTACAACAATGCGCGCAGTCAGATCTGCAAGCTTGACCGTGATGAACTACTGCAGGAGCTGGTTCGGCATTATCTGTTTGAGAATTCCTAATCCAGCCGGGAGGCTTTTGCCACCGCAAAAGCCTCCCGATTACATTTTCAGGAGGTACCTATGGCTGAGGAGAAAATTGGTTTGACCTATAAGGGTCATCCGCTTATGCGCAAGGATAATTTGATCTATTACGGCTCCATGGCTGATACACATATCGTCATGCTTCAGATCCTTGAGACGAAGAAGATCAATGATGTGGACATCGCTACCCGCGTGTCGGTTCAGTTGCAGTTGACGGATCCGTCCGTGAAGAGCCGCGACCGCGTTGTAAAGAAGGGCGAGAAGGCTGGCCTTTATACGGCACTGGATTTCGGCTGTGTATGGCTTGAGCGTGCACTTGCCGGTAAATAATTCAATACTTTATGACCTGCTGATATATCATTATCAGCAGGTCATTCTATATTTTTGCGGATTGTGCACATACTGTTCACAGACAGGAGGAATGCACACCATGGCAAAACACCAGCACGGCAGACGGAGTTTTGTGCCGGAGCAATCACCGGTAATAACATGCTGGGCAAGTGTTGCCGGCAGGAAGGAGTCTCAAGGACCTCTCGGCAACACCTTCGACCTAACACATGAGGACGCCTATTTCGGTGAGAAAACATGGGAACAGGCTGAACGGAAAATGCAGCAAATGGTTTTGGACCAACTAGCCAAAAAGGCACACACGCCAAAGGATAACTTTGGATTGGTTTTCTCCGGAGACCTGTTGAATCAATGTATCGGCTCGTCGTTTACACTGCGAAACGCCGGTATTCCGCACCTTGGTCTTTATGGTGCCTGTTCTACAATGGCAGAGTCACTTTTGTTGGCTGCGATGGCCGTTGGGGGCGGTTTTTGTGACAATGTCGTGGCTATGACATCGTCACACTTTGCATCATCGGAAAGGCAATATCGCTTTCCATTGGGCTACGGCGGACAACGCACGCCAACTGCACAGTGGACGGTCACAGGTGCCGGAGCAGCACTACTAAACAGCTCCGGTAAAGGTCCGCGGATTACCAGCTGCACCATTGGAACGGTAACCGATCTTGGCATAAAGGATGCCGGTAATATGGGTGCTGCAATGGCACCGGCAGCATTGGCAACGATCCGCGCACACTTCGAGGACATGAAGGTCAGCGCAGACGATTATGACCTGATCGTTACCGGCGATCTCGGTCAGGTGGGTAAGGAACTGCTTCTGACAATGTCCCACAAGGAAGGGTTGGGCATTGGTGGAAAACTCACGGATTGCGGCACGCTGGTTTTCGATTTACTAAAACAAGATGTCCACGCCGGCGGTTCCGGATGCGGATGCAGTGCCATAACCTTGTGCGGATATCTTCTTGATAAACTGCACACGGGAAAGCTTAAACGGATCCTGTTTTGCGGTACAGGCGCGCTGCTATCCCCTACCTCCACGCAACAGGGTCTGCCTATCCCTGGCGTATGCCATGCAATATCCATTTGCGGAGGATGACTATGGAATATATCAAAGCATTTCTAATCGGCGGTGTCCTCTGTTTGATAGGACAGATTTTGATCGATAAAACAAAGCTGACACCGGCAAGGATACTTGTGGGCTATGTTGTGGCCGGTGTATTTCTCGGCGCGATCGGTCTGTATAAACCTCTGGCTGATTTTGCCGGCGCCGGTGCTACTGTTCCGCTGACTGGGTTTGGCTACAATCTTGCCAAAGGTGTAAAAGAGGCAATCAACAGCGATGGATTCATTGGGATTTTCACTGGAGCACTGAAAGCAACAGCCGGTGGAATCACTGCGGCAATTATTGCGGGACTGATCGCAAGTCTTCTTTTTAAGGCAAAGGATAAATCTTAGGATTTGGGGTAATCTAATATCGCGGTTTAACCGCTTATAAAATTGTGGGAGGGAAAACCATGAACAACCAGAATCAGAACAAGAACAATCAGAATCAGAACCAGAACCAGAATCAGAACAACCAGCAGAATAAAAACAACCAGCAGAATCAGAACAACCGATAAGAATACATCCGCCGAAGATAACATCTTCGGCGGATCGTACTTATAAGATGGAAACATATTTTCCGAGTCGGAAGAAATACAGTTTTGCATGCTTTATCGGTAACTGATAGATGCGTTCCAGGGCATAAGCATATACCTGTACCTGCTGTTCATACCGCTTGACTACATCTGAAAGGGTTTGCTCTGTTACAAAGTCGGTTTTAAAATCAATTATTGACAGACCGTCATCCTCTACGATGGCACAGTCAACAACACCCTGCAGAAGTATCTTCTCCTCATCAAGTCCGTCATAATACCGAGCACCGTTGACTAAGACCGAAAACTTGAATTCTCGAAGGGTTTTGACCCCATTTCTAAGCTTTGCACCCAAATCAGAAGCAAAAAATGCAGCAATGCCGTCAATGTCGATAATCGGCTCGTACTCAGGTGCAACATGACCTTCCTGAATCAACCGCTGAACTTCTTGCGCAATAGAATCCTTATCTACACAGCATTCATAGCGAATGTGCTGCATAACTGTGTGCATAGCAACGCCGTAGCTTTTCCCATCTACCGGTTTCTCAATAAAGGAAGGTTTTCGGAAGCTGCGATCCCATGCTCCGCGGGTACCCTCAGCAGCCTCGCGGTCCTTTTCGCGGCCCTTCAGTTGCGTGGCGGTCAGCTTAGACGGCGCAACTGTTGCCTGTAAGGACGGGTATTTAAACGCAAGCGCGTGCTGCATGCGCAAAAGTGTAGTATCCGAAACGGTTGCTTCGTCTGTTATCAGCATGTCCGCTGAGTACTGCGTGTCAATATCCGCTGTAACAATGTCGATCAACCATTTATCTGCATGTGCGGCCACATACTCCGGTGCCGCAGCCGCTTTAAAGAACGCAGTCGCCTCCGCGCGTTGCAAAGCAGTCATTAACACCCAATCCCCAGCGCAGGATACTCCGCCAGTCAACAAGAGCGGAGGACAGATTCCCTGCCGCTTTGTCAGCTGGGCCAAACGATTTTCAAGTTTTCTCTGGGCGTAGGTCATAATCAGCCTATCCTTGGCACGCGTCATAGCTACATACAAGACCCGCATTTCCTCTGAAATGCTTCCGGCGGTCATTTTCGCGGAAATGGCATTTCGTGCAATTGTCGGATACTTAATTCTATTCTTTAAATCTGCACAACAAAGTCCAAAGCCGAGTTCGCCGTCACATAAAACCGGAGCCCGAGAATCCTCTGTATTAAAAGCCTTTGACAAGCCACAAAGGAATACAACAGGAAATTCCAATCCCTTGGATTTATGGATACTCATAATCCGAACTGCACCAGCACTGTTTTCCTCGTTAACCGCAAACCCTTTTTCCTCCAGGCTTGTCAGATACTCCAGAAACCGTTCTAGGTCGCCCATTGTACTGGTCTCAAAGGTTGCCGCAAGCTGGCACAGTGTCTGAATGTTCTCCACTTTGCTTGCGCCGTCCGGCATTGCGCTGTAAATGCTGTCGATCTTTGTTAACAGCAAAACCTGGTCGATCAAGTGGGACAGGGTACAGATTCTGGCAGATGAGCGAAGCTGTGCCAGCAGGTCCAAAAATGCCTTTGCCCTGGGGTCCTCGCAGGATCTCAAGGCATCAAACATGCTGCAGTTTCGATTTCCGGCACGGACAGCTGAAATATCATCTGCACTAAATTCAAATACCCGGCTTACAAGTACCGCCGCAAGAGGAATATCCTGCTGAGGATTACTGATCACCTGCAAAAGAGACCGAAGGACGCTGATCTCCTCGGTTTGCAGTAGATCGTTACTGCTGCCGGTCACGCACCGAATGCCACGACTTTCAAGCGCACGACGAAAATCCATGCCCACAGAGCCGGGTGAGCGCAGGAGAATTACGATATCCTCAGGAGAAACCGGACGCAGTCCATCGCCATCCCGCACTAAGGTTTTCATTCTTAACATCCGACAGATTCTGTCGGCCACAAAGGATGCCTCCTCAAGGTAAGTATCCTCTTGCACATCAACCGCATATAATTCGATCTCAGGATCCGGCAATTTCGCATGGGGTATTCCTTCTTTAAGCGATTCATCATCACCGTAGGAAAGCCCGCCTACCTGTTCAGACATACAGCATCTGAACACGTCATTTACGGCATTGATCACGCCGGCAGAGGAACGAAAGTTGCTGCTGAGCAAAACCCTTCTCCCCTGCCCATCAACAGCATCCTCAGCCGGTACGTAGGTTCTGTACTTTTGCAGAAAAATACCGGGGTCAGCCAGCCGGAATTGATAGATAGACTGCTTCACATCTCCAACCATAAAGCAGTTTCCGCGCTTATGGGTCAGTGCAGAAAAAATCCGATCCTGAACGGCATTGGAGTCCTGGTATTCATCGACCATGACTTCCCGAAATCTTGTACCGATCTCAGCTGCAAGTGCTGTGGGTGCGGACCTGTCCTTGCCAATCAACAGATCCAGGGTCATATGCTCTAAATCGGAAAAATCAACGACCCTGCGGCTCCTCTTAATGCTATGATAAGTCTTTCCGAAAGACTTGACCAACGCCACAAGACCTCGCGTTGCTGCTGCCGTGGATGCGACATCAGAAAGAACTTGTTTGTTACTGTTTGAAAAAGACTTTAGTTTTTTACCAACCTCGTCCTTACAACAGCCGCGGACAGTCTTGATCTGATCCATCAATTCAAAGTCCTCACACTTCTTGTCAAATCTCAGCACGCCGTAGTCTATGTCTTTCCGCGCAACGATCTCATCCCAGGTGTTACTGCTTCGCAGATGCTTTAGCTGAGAAACGGTCTCCCGTAACAGTTGCGCCGGTTTTTCCATATGCTCTGCGTTGGATGCAAGAGCAGCGCACTTTTCGAGTGAGGCGATCTGCATATCCAGCTGTCCGTAAAGCTCCTTGACCAGAAAGCTTCCCCATACAGTCTGGGTCGCATCCTCCACGTCAGAAACATGCGTAGCGGCCACACATTCATCAAGCCATTTGTCAGGATTTAGATGGCACCTGGACTTCTCGTAAACATCCAGCACGATCTGCGGGATCTGTCTGTCATCCCGTCCAAGGCCCTGTGTATCAATAAACGCGAGGAAGTCCTCGTCCGCCGCAACATAGGCAGCCTCAAGCGTTTGCTCCATCGCCCGGATCTGCAGGTCTATGGATTCAATCTCGTCGGCCATACGAAAATCCGCCGCAACATCCAGTCGAAACGCAAATTCCCGGAGCAAGTCCGAGCAAAACGCATGAATCGTGGAGATCTTTGCAAGGTACAGTCTCTGCATCTGGCGCTGCAAATGGCGGTTAGTAGGATCCTCTGCAATCTTCTGACTAAGCTTTGAGGCGATTTTTCCACGCAGCTCTGTTGCCGCTGCCTTTGTGTAGGTGATGATTAGAAAATCGTCCAGATTTGCAGGATTGGATGGCATCGTAAGATAGCTCATCAACCGGTCAACAAGAACCTTTGTTTTTCCGGAGCCGGCAGCCGCCGAGACCAAAAGCATGCCCCCTCTGTTTGTGACTGCCTGCTCTTGCTGGGGTGTTAGCCTCTCAATCATTGCTGCGCATCTCCTTTCTGACCCTATCCCAAAATTCATCGGACGATACAGCCTTATAGTTTCTTCTGCCTTCTACATCCGCAACATGACATATGGAACCGTATGGACAATACCTGCAGGCGTCATGACTTCCACCGCGGGTATAAGGATTGGGCGCAACACAGCCGGACGCAATCTGATCGACCATGTCTCCCAGCAAACGGAATATGTACTGTTTTAGGAGCGCAAACTCATCGGATCCCGCAAGATCGCCGGACAGAGTGCCGTCCTTTTTTCGTGTGTACGGCAGGCGTAACGGTGTATCCCCGGGCTCCATAGCCTCCAGCACCTGTTCATCACGCAGGACCAGGCCTTTTCGTTTCCAAATCTTATTTCGCACAGCAGCAGCCTGCGCATCATCTAGGTATCCGTCAGCTGAAACCATAGGTGCTCTGGCAGGAAAGTACTGCACGCCGGCGGGTACAGGCTGCGCGCCGATCAAATCGATGCCCTTCTCCTCAAGCGCGAATAAATACAGCAACATCTGCAAACCAAGGCCATTAAAGACATCGCAATAATCAAAGTCCTTTGCGCCAGTTTTATAGTCAACAACGCGAAAATAATCCTTACCGTCCCTGCGCCATATATCTACCCGGTCTACAAAGCCGCGAAGCTGCGCGTCGATCATCCTTCCGTTAATTGGAATCGCTGGCACTGCGCCGTCATCACCAAATTGAAGCTCAAAGAACACCGGCTCAAACTCCGATTCATTTAATTCGCACCACAGTTCCCGCACGATCATGGCAAGCTCATGACTGTTACGTTTAAATAGGTAGCTCATCCGCTGTGTCTCCAGCTCACTAAACCGCTCGGCAGTATAGGCATCCGAGTAAGATTGCGCAATAGTAAGCGTCTGCTCCACAGAAACATTTTTAAAGCCACCCATTTGCATCACATCGGCAACCGTTTTTTCCAACACAGCATGGACATAGGTGCCAAATTCCGCAGGGTCTACACTGACAGTCTTGCGTTCCTTTACGCCCAATCCGTAGCGCAGAAAATAAGCAAATCTGCAATCTGCCTGTTTATCCACCTGCGATGCGGACAAACGCAGCTTTCTGCCGTATAAAGAACGAATATGGTCCGCAGATACTGTGCCGAGAGTATAGGTCCGCTTACGCAAAATGGATTCAAACGCTTCTCCCAAATCCAGCATACCCGGAGCAGCAGATGTGCCATTTCGAATCAGATATGCGGCAGCCTCCGTACGATCGACCAAAGCCGGTCCAACAGTCATCGTCACATTTTCTTCCGATGCAGCCATTTTCATTAAACGTCTGAATACAAATGACGGCTGACCGGCCGGACAACTAACAGTAACGGAGTCCTGTGCTCCAGAAAATACAGTGTAGATGTTTGTGAATTCCGTTTGCAGACCGTCCGCGGCGCCGCCGGCCAGGTGCAGTCCCAGGGATTGAAGTGCTGTGCGCTCTTTCTCAGACAGAACGCCGGATGCTGTGCCGTAAGCTGGCAGGAAGCCCTCAGACGCCCCCAGGACAAATAAATGCTTTGTTTCATGACATCGCATGGCATTAACAGAACCGACCGTAACAGAGTCCAGTGTGGCAGGGATCGTGCCCACATCATATTGACTTAACAGCAGCTTAAACAGCCGGGTAAACAGATCCGGTGCCCAGGCGTACCCGCCCAGCACATCATACATTTGC
The DNA here is from genome assembly GCA_045588045.1 of Faecousia sp. GTDB lineage: Bacteria > Bacillota > Clostridia > Oscillospirales > Oscillospiraceae > Faecousia. The sequence continues at coordinate 35,936 of JAZNDJ010000070.1, read as the reverse complement.
TCCAGTGCCGTCAACAGGATCTCCCAGAGCTGGTTCAGGATCTGTGCCTCGCGGCTGTTGCCCTGTTCCTCCAGGTTACCGGCCATCTCGCGCAACTGGCTGGCAAGCTGTATCTCCTCAAAAAAGGCATACAGCGCTTCAATGAGCTGTGCTACATTTTTTGCAGACAACAATCCGTTGCGAAGCCTGTCCAAAGGTTCAATGATTTGCAGTCGTGCAGAATTGATCTGTCTAATTTCAGCAGTTGCAGAATCATTCCATTTTTCACCCAGACCCTTTGGATGGTGTGACCATTCTCTTGTCCATTCTCTGCCCGAGATGCCCCAAAGTATTGCGTAATTCTCCAGGGTGTCGCTGGTATCCAGATCCAACGGAGACAGAGATGTTTTCATATACCGAAGGACATCCTTCTGTTCAAATCCACTGATCGCTGTATCGATTGCAGACAGAACAGTCGCAACCACAGAACGCTCCAGAATCTGCTCTGTACCGGATAAATAAAGCGGAATACCACACCTCACAAACACGGAACGGATAACATTGCGATAGCCTGCGAAATCAGCACACACAACACTCACATCACGATATCTTGAACCGCTGTGAACAAGAGAAAGAATCCGTTCTGCAGCCGAAATGCACTCTTGATAGACTGATTCGCTGCGATATAACTGAAGACTTTTTGCTTTCAGCTCTGTTTCACCCTGGAAAAGGTGGCAGGAAACCTGCTTTAATTCAGCAACCTCGCCATCAATCTGCTTGACCGTGACCTTAATACCACATTTTTTTGCGATCTCACATAGTGTAAACGCGGTATTTCCTGCCCTCTCAAAAGCCATCTGAGTACTTCCGATCCTGTCACAGGTCAAGCTTACTGTGAGATCCGGACAGCAGCATATCAGATGTTCAAGAATCGCCATCTGTTGGCTGGAGAAATCGGGGAAGCCATCAAAATAAAAGGTATGTGTTTGGCTGTAGCCGCCTTCCTCCAGCTCCTCCAATAGCCATGTCAGCTGATCTCTCGGATCCCGCTTACCTCTGTAGCACACAGCATCGTAGCTTTCAAAAATAAGAGATAGCTCTTCCAGTTTTTGGGCAAGAACCCCGGTGGATTGTTCTGAGGCAATGCGCAGATCCTTGGATGTAATACAGCAACGTTTAAATTCATCGACTGTTTCAACCAATCCCAACAGGAATTCGGGCCGCGTTCCAAGGGAGGCATAGGATTTCAATTGGCTTTGTACCTGCTGAACAGCCGCCGCCATCGCCACGATACGGCCGCCATTGTCCAAACACGCATATTCAGCCCGGTCACGATCGTCTGCAACGCGTCGAGCCAAACGGGTAAAGGACAAGACCTCCGCAAAACGGCTGGTTGTATCCCCTGCTGCAGCACACAAACGCCGCTCGCTGTCATGGCTGATGGGTTCGGGCACCATCAAAATCCTGCCGCCTTTTTGGTTCTTCACATCCTGCGCAATCAGATCCAGGATGTATGCACGGTTTTTGACCCAGTCCGTGCCGATTACAAGATTCAGCAACTGTTCCGCCCCCTAATCACTTAAAAGGATAACATAGGAAATGTTCGATAATCCGGACATTTTAACGCAATTCAAGAACCGCCCAAGCTGAAGCATATCAGTTTGGGCGGTATCATATCAAATGGGTTTCGCAATATATATCTGCGGATAATTCTCCTTGAGCATATTGCAAACGACAGCCGCGTACTCAAAATTCGGCAGGATCCCAAATACGGCGGAGCCGGAGCCGGTCATCTGCTGACCAAGAGAGCCGTAGCTGTTAAAAATGGACTTGATATAGTTGATCTCCAAGTGCTCTGCAGTGACAACCGGATCGAAAACATTACACAGGCTTTCCGCGACCTTTCCCAAGTCACCCATCAGCATTGCATTCTCCATCGCTTGGTTATCAGGCCTTTTACCGATGACTGTTTCATCCAGTTTTCGGTACAGCTCCGGCGTGGATACAGAAAATGCAGGCTTACACACAACAAAAACACAGTCGGGCATATCCGGCAGCTTGCGTAGCTGCTCACCCCTGCCTTCTACCATAGCAGTTCCGCACAGAGTACAAAATGGCACATCGCTGCCCACCTGGGCACCAAGCTCTGCAAGAGCAAGGATCGAAAACGGACTGCCATAGTGACGGTTAAGTGCACGGAGAATGGCAGCAGCATCCGCACTGCCTCCTCCTAGGCCAGCTTCTGTTGGTATTCGTTTTGTGATCTGGATGGACAAACCATTTGGGTCCTTATTAACAGCCTTAAAGAATACTTCCGCTGCTTTCCATGCCAGATTTCGCTCATCACAGGGAATGCCTTCGTCTGTGCACGTAAGGCTCCACGGCATACCGGTATCTAAATCTATCTGAACATCATCACGCATGGAGATCGTTTGCATAACACTTCTTAGATCGTGGTAGCCGTCCGGGCGCTTGCCGAGGACATCCAACGTCAGATTCAGTTTTGCAAACGCACCTTCGTATAGTGTTGTCATCTGATCTTTCTGCCTTCCAAATAGTATCTCTTTTCCCGGCCGTGGCCCAAAGAAAATGTTTTTCTGGGCAATATCTTTCCTGCTGCGCCAAAGGCAAACAGCGCCGCTTTATCAAATACAGGCAGAAGCAGTCCGACTGTGTTATCCTGCGCAGCCAATGCTTCGACCGCATCTGTGTCATGTACATAATCGATCTTGCCGTGATTGACCTTCAACCACTCATCCAAAAATTTCTGCAGAACGGCCACAGGTAATTCGCCATCCGGAACATCCAAATATACGGTACCCGCTTCCTTTCCGATTAACCATGACACGGGGCAGCCGCCCGGAGCGCAGATCGACTGCATGTCTGCAAGGAGTTTACGGGTATCCGTCTCAAAGATCACGCGATGTATCGGTTCAAAATCAATAGACGGATCTAGGATATTCTCCAACTCAACCAGTGCATATCTTGCAGGATGTGCAGACATATCCTTACCGGGATTGTTCTTTTTTACTTCCTCATACCAGCACTTTGCCGTGACCAGCGAATGGTTACCATCCGCTACCAAAAAAGCGGTTCCCTTGGCGCTGTCCTGATAGCACTGGATCTTATCCAGGAGCTTCTCAGCTTGCTCACCGGAGATAAGCCAGCCGGAAATGTGTCCGCCGCCCTCCATCAGATCAAAGTCATAAAGCTTGGGGAGCTGTTCCTTCATTGCAGCAAGCGGATTTATCAGAGTGTCCTTGCTGTCATTACAGAAAAGAATAATGTGCGGAAATTCCAGTGCTGCCTCAGCACGAACGGCGATTCTCGGGGGTACGCGCTCCAGAACGGTCTGCTCTGTTGCTCCAATTGCCGGTTTATGGGAAGGATCATAATGATACTGCTCCAAGTCCACCATGCCCACAATACCAGGACGGATCGAACCGTTTAGAAGTGTCCGCTCAACATATACAAATGCCGCTGGATACTCCTGGAAAACATCATCGGATATGTAAGAAGACATAGTCTCTGAAATTTTCTTTATTCGCTTTTGGGGTTCGTTTTCCAAATCAATTTCCGGAAAAACGAGTTTAAATGTGGATGGAACATCCTGTGTGCTCTTTTCTACCCGATCCCAGTATTCACGGTCAGATGTAAATTGGTCACAGGCGATCACAGACCACTTTTCATAGGCCGCTTCCTTTGGAAGCAAAATATTTGCTGGAATAAATGAACTTTTCATAATAGTCACCTCATATTATTTTTTCTACATTATACAGAATGTATGACTTATTTTCAAGTATAATCACAATATAGAAAAATCGTGCATACTTTCCATTGTAACGGCCATCCTAGGAATATCAAAAGCAGAATGGAGGTAACACCTTGGATACCATCGCATTGATCCTTTCCATTATTGGCTCAATCAACTGGGGCCTTGTAAGCCTGTTTCAATTCGATCTGGTTGCCTGGATCTTCGGCGGGCAGGATGCGGTTTTCAGCCGTATCATCTATGGCATCATCGGCCTTGCCGGCCTGTGGTGCATCACCCTGCTGTTTCGCAGAGGCAAGGAGCGAATTGACGCAGAATAATCACGCAACAGCGGCGGTACCATTTCGGTACCGCCGCAAATACTTAATAGGATGCAGTCGTGGGTGTTGTCGCCGGTGCCGGTGCGACAACTCTGATCTTACAGGTATAGGATACGCCGTTATGTACAGCAACTACTGTTGTGTAGCCGCTTCCCACAGCGCTGAGCGTGCCTTCTGCGGTAATTGTGCAGATGCTCTGGTTTTTAGATGTGAACTTAACGCCGGTCAGCGTTTTCTTATTTTCATCCAAAAGCCGCAGGTTATGCTTGTCGCCAACCTTAAATGTCACATCATTTCCGGCAGCAACGTTGAACTTATACTTCGGATTGGCTGCTGAGGATACAGGCGCTGTTGTCGGAACAGTTGTAGGGGCGGTTGTGGGCTCAGTACTGTCATCCGACACATCCACCGACCCGACAGATTCGGCACATTCCACGTCGCAGGTGACCTCCTGGCCATCCAGTTCTGCATAAATTGTTGCAAAGCCCGCGCCAACAGCTTTAATTACGCCGTTTTCAACTGTTGCAACCAATTCATCGCTGGAGGTCCAGGTAATGGTCGACGGATCAAGGGCACCAGCATAGCAGTTCCAGGTTTCGCCCTTTTGGGTAAATGTATAGGTTCCGGCAGTGAGTTCCAGGCCCTCGATCACAAAGTTACAGGTAACTGTGCATTCAGCAATTTGGTCGCCACAGTATACCGTAATGACAGTTTCTCCAATTCCGATAGAAGAAACTGTGCCGTCCGCATCCACAACGGCAACGGTTTCATCCGCAGATTCAAAACGGATCGTGTCCGTAGTATCTACAGGATCTGGTGTAGCAATCAGAGTATAAACATCGTTCATCACAGTGAACTCAATGGAATAATCAGACAGGCTGAGGCCGGTGCATGCAACAGTCTGATCTCCCATATCGGAGGCAGGAGGATCCTTTTGATCCGTCTCAGCGCCATTGTTGTCAAAGAAAATCGGAACAACAAAGCGAACTGCTATGTAAGCCAGTACCGCAAGTATCGCAAGCAAGAGGATAATAATGGTAATGACCAGGCCCTTGCCGGATTTACCTTTATTGGCGGGCTTATCGGACGGAGCTTCCTCAGGGGTAACAACAGGGGCTGCGGGTTTTGCACTATTGCGCTTGCGGACATTTGCCTTAGAGAAGCGTCCGCCCTTAACATAGGTATAGGTGCCGTTGTCCCGGATCTCGTTTTCAGTCTCACCAAGGACGACAGGTTGTGCATCTGCAGCCCGGACGCAACCGCAAATCGGACACTGCGCCGCAGTATCCGGGTAGGATGTGCCGCAAACATCACAAATAATCTTGCTCATACAATGACCTCCAAACTCGTGCGAATTTTCGCACAATTCTTCCAAACCGATTATAACATTTCCTGCAGAATAAAACAACCAAAAGATGTTGCTTTTTTTGTAAATTTATTTTATCATATAAGATATACATAGAAGGAGGCGATATTTGTGTCAGAAATAAAACTGATTTCGCCAATGCTGGATCATTTTATTATGGGCGAACCGTTCAGGGACTGTGGCGGTGTGCGTACCTGTCCTGCGGTGGATGAAGAAACAGGCAAAAAATACATTGTTAAAATTATTTCAACACCCGCCACTGCTGCTCAGCTGGATGCGCTTCTACTGACCGGTGCATATAAAGATAAGGCTGATGCATTAGTCTATTTTAAAGAAATAACTGACGGCATCGTTGATGAGGTCAATGTCCTGCAAAGACTATCTGAATTGGAAGGCTTTATGCCTTTTGACGGCTGCCAGGTCGTTCCGATGGATGATGACAGCGGGTTTGACGTTTATCTGCTTGGCACCTATAAGTATTCCCTGGAGCGGACTTTCCGAAAGGATTCCATGACTCACCTGGGTGCGCTGAATTTGGGACTTGATATGTGTGCCGCACTGACTGCGTGCCGCCGAAGCGGATATATGTATATTGATCTGAAGCCAGATAATATTTATTTGACGACAGACAACGGTTTCCGTATCGGTGACCTTGGCTTTATCCGCCTGGATTCGCTGAAATATGCATCTTTGCCAGACCGTTACCGCAGCGCGTACACAGCGCCGGAAATCAAAGATGCATTTTCATCTCTGAACACTACAATGGACGTATTTGCCGCGGGCATGATCCTGTACCAGGCATTCAACGGCGGAATCCTTCCCAACATTGATCCGGATCAGCCGTTGCCTCCACCGGATTATGCCGATTATGAAATGGCAGAGATCATTCTAAAGGCCTGTTCCTATGCACCAGAGGACAGGTGGTCTGATCCTGTTGAGATGGGACAGGCACTCGTATCTTATATGCAGCGTAATGGCGCCCATGATACGCCAATTGTTCCGCCAACCGTTATCGAAACTGAAACACCGGCGTGTGCTGTTGCAGATCCCGAAATTTCCGTCGCTGACGAATCGCAAGAAGAGGATGTATCTGAACCGACAGACGAATTGGAGTCGCCTGCAGATGCTTTGCTGACTGAAACAGACGAAGTGCCGGTGAATGCGCCTGTCTATACTGAGGACAACCTGGGGAATCTCACCTTCATAGCTGATAGCGATGAGGACGAGACGCTTCCCGGTATGGATTCTGAGGATATGGAATTTGAGCAGGTTTCTGTCGAAGTTTCAGATATTCTTAGTCGGGCAGATGCGATTCTGGCGCATCCGACACCAGATCCTGTGATCCCACCGGAGCCGATCGATGTTCCTATTCCCGGTCCTCTGCCAATCATCACAGAAGAATCTACACCGGATACCGAAGTAGCTGTTCAGACGGTGATCGTAGATCCTGCTTTGAACAATGCTGAATCAGAGGTGACGGTTGCCGTTGCAGATGCCCCCGCGGAAGCATATGATCCGGAGGAGGATATCGCTGAAGAAGCACCCCGGAAAAGGCGGAAGCCCTGGCTGGTGATCCTAATTATTGCTGCCGCTATTGTGGCCCTTCTGGTCGCGGCATTCTTCTACTATAAAAACATCTACCTCCAGCTGGTCGACTCCATTGTTTTGGATGGAGAAAAAACGCAGCTGACAGTACAAGTCAACTCTGAAATCAACGAGGAACTGCTGACTGTTGTGTGCGTCGACACTTACGGAAATCAGATTCCGGCTCCTGTTGTTGACGGAAAGGCTGTCTTTACGGACCTGGCTCCGGATTCGGCCTATACAGTAAAAGTCCTAATCAAAGGCTTTCACCGTCTGACCGGCGACACCACAACAGCATATTCGACCCCTGTGCAAACAAGTATCAGCAATTTAACTGCTGTAACCGGGCAGGAGGATTGCAGTGCTGTGGTCAGCTTCACTGTTGACGGACCGGATGCTGCACAGTGGAAGGTTGCCTACAATACCGGGAATGAAGCCGCAAAGGAAGTCATATTCACAGGACACATGATCGAAATTCCTGGTCTGTCCGAGGGCAGCGCATATGATTTCGTTCTGACACCTATGGAGAACCTGTTCTTTACCGGTGAGACCAAGGTCAGTCATGTTGCCAGCAAGTGTGTGGTTGCAGATAATCTGTTGGTTACGGAAATGCTTGATGGAAAGCTGACTGTTGCGTGGTCTGCACCTGAGGGCGCATCCGTTTCCGGCTGGACGGTCCGGTGCTATAACGATAAGGGCTATGATAAAACAGTTACTGCTACCGATACCACAGCAACCTTTACAGGTATCACACAGGCAGACCCGTATACGATCGACGTAACGGCATCCGGCATGAGTAAAAGCCAGCGAGTCACTGTGCCTGAGAATTCAGTATCCGTTTCCCAGATGAAGTGTACGCTTGAGGGCAATACAAAAGCCACTCTGTCCTGGACTACAAACACAACATCGCAGGACTGCAAGCTTGTTCTGCTGTACAGCGCTGACAACTCCCCTACCAGAGAACTGAGTGTCACCGGAAATTCCGCCACAGTTTCCCCACTGATCCCCGGTGCAAACTATGAATTTACACTGAAGGTAAAGGACGGAAATCCGGTGATCGGTGGCAGCGCAACCTGCACAACCGTTGATGCAAAGGCTTTTGATGATTATGGCATTAAAAAAGCACATATCCTTCTGAAAATGTGCAAAACCCCCTCTAATGCAAACTGGAGCCATAAATCTCTGACAAGCTCCGACTATACCACCACCTTCAAGGCTGGGGAGAAGGCCTCTTTTGTGATCCGTCTGCAGGATGATTACAGCACAACAACACAGTCGGTAACAACGATGTTCGTGATCCGTGATAGTGCCGGCAACGTTGTTAACACTGCCACTCAAACCGCAAGCTGGCGTTCCATGTGGAGCTACGGTTACGGCGAATTTGATTTGCCCGCATTGCCCGGCACAGCCGGAACCTACACCGTCAGCGTTTACTTTAACGGCGCGCTGGCCGGTACACAGAATTTCACAATAAAATAAACCCCTGACAGGATGGCCAAACCGGTCATCCTGTCATTTTTCTCTCAGAAAATACAATTTGCCCTTGCAAAACACAATGCATAGTGCTACAATGTAAGAAATTCTAAATGGGGGCTAAATTATGAAGTCTTTTGCTGCACGGTATTTTAGCTACTATTACTTTTTTACCACGAAAAAGTAATAGCGATTTGTGCTGCAAGGATTACCCGGTATTGTACTATAACCGCCGCACAGGATCGTTTCTGTGCGGCTTTGTTTTTTAGGAGGACCTGCTATGATCGCTGTATTAAAAAGAGGAACAACCCCTGAGCAAACGAACCACCTAATTGCGTGGCTAAAAAACATGAATTTGGATGTTCATATGTCAACCGGTCAGGAGATCACCGTACTCGGTCTTGTGGGCGATACGAGTCGGGTCGACATGGAGCTTCTGAGCAGTCTTGAGATCGTTGAAAGTGTGAAGCGTGTCTCAGAACCATTTAAGCAGGCTAACAGAAAATTCCATCCCAACGACAGTGTGATCGACGTTGCCGGTGTCAAGATCGGTGGCGGTCATTTTGCTATGATCGCCGGACCGTGCTCCGTGGAATCCGAGGATCAGATCGTTGGCATTGCCCAGGCCGTCAAAGCAGCAGGCGCACATATTTTACGCGGCGGTGCCTATAAACCCCGCACCTCACCTTATGCTTTCCAGGGACTGAAGGAAGAAGGCCTGCGCCTTTTGCTTGAGGCAAAAAGAGCAACCGGAATGCCGATCATTACAGAAATCATGAACATTCGGACATTGGACAGCTTTGAACATGTAGATATCATTCAGGTCGGTGCAAGAAATATGCAGAACTTTGACCTACTACAGGAGCTTGGCAAAACTAAAAAGCCTGTGCTTCTCAAGCGCGGGTTGGCTAACACACTGCAAGAACTTCTCATGAGTGCGGAATACATCATGAGTGAGGGCAACGAAAACATTATTCTGTGTGAGCGCGGAATACGGACTTATGAAAACTATACGCGGAACACGCTAGACCTGTCTGCAGTACCCGTTTTACATGAACTGACACACCTGCCTGTTATTGTGGATCCCAGCCACGCCACCGGCAAGGCCTCCCTTGTCCCCTCGATGGCCATGGCTGCCGCTGCCTGCGGCACAGATGGACTGATGATTGAGGTCCATAACAACCCATCCTGCGCACTGTGTGACGGTGCACAGTCGATTACGCCCGCCCAGTTTTCCCAGTTGAACCAGTCTGTAATGAAGGTTCGGGAGGCAGTCCGATGAACGTGGGAATTTTAGGCCTGGGACTGATCGGTGGTTCTCTTGCCCGGGCCTATGCAAAAGCCGGCCATACGGTCTATGCCTGCGAACGTGATGAGAGTATGCTTGGCTTTGCCCAGCTTGCCGGTGCCGTGCATGGCAGCTTAGACAGCAGCAATATCGGCATGTGTGATCTGATCCTGCTATCGATCTATTCAGACGCATCCGCCACATGGCTTGAAGAAAACGGAAAGTACATCAGTATAGGTGCGCTGGTCATTGACTGCTGCGGAATTAAAACCGAAGTATGCCGTCGGTGTTTTCCTGTAGCCGAACGATTTGGTTTCACTTTTGTGGGCGGACACCCCATGGCAGGCTCGCACCACTCCGGCTTCAAGTACAGCAGATCTAACCTTTTCCAAGGAGCTCCAATGGTCATCGTACCGCCCCGATATGATGACCCAGACCTTTTGCAGCGGGTAAAGGATGCACTGGCACCCTGTGGATTTAAATCCATCTCTGTGACAACGGCCGAAGCGCATGACGAAATGATTGCGTTTACATCGCAAATGCCTCACATTGTCAGCAATGCATTTATTAAATCCCCTACAGCTCTTTCGCACAACGGTTTTTCCGCAGGTAGCTACAAGGATCTGACCCGTGTTGCGTGGCTGAACCCAGAGATGTGGTCGGAACTATTCCTCTCCAACAAAGAAAATCTGCTTTATGAGCTGGACCTGTTTATTAAAAGCTTAAATTGCTACAAAGACGCGATCGAACGTGAAGATGCCCAGTATCTGATCCGGTTGCTGGATGAGGGCAGAAAACGCAAGGAGGAAGTTGACGGATGAAAACCATCACTGTCTGCGCGTCAAAACAATACGATGTGCTGATTGGCACGGATCTGCTGGCGCAGATCGGTATGTTGACCCGAGAGGTAACCGCTGCAAAAAAAGCGGCGATCATAAGCGACAGCAACGTATGGCCTATTTATGGCACCTCGGTCCGTGAAGCACTGTCTTCGGCAGGATTTGAATGCTGCAAGTTTGTATTCCCAGCAGGTGAAGCCAGTAAGAACGGTCGTACTTATTTGGAAATCCTGAACTTCTTGGCAGACAACCGGCTTTCCCGTTCGGATATTTTGATCGCTTTGGGCGGCGGCGTGGTAGGAGATATCACGGGATTCGCCGCGGCAACATATCTGCGGGGCGTTGCATGTGTACAGGTGCCCACCTCCCTACTGTCTATGGTGGATTCCTCTGTAGGTGGAAAAACTGCCATCGATCTGCCTGCAGGAAAGAATCTTGCCGGCGCATTTTACCAGCCCAACCTGGTAATCTGTGATATTGACACCTTGAAGTCCTTACCTGATGAGGTATTTCGGGACGGCTGTGCAGAGGTCATCAAATACGGCATTCTTTATGATACGCAGCTATTCACGCATTTGGCCGACAACGGCGTTTCGTTTGACAGAGAATATGTTATCAGCCGCTGTGTGGCTCTGAAACGGGACGTGGTTGCAAATGATGAGTTTGACACAGGCGCACGGCAAATGCTGAATTTGGGCCACACAGTGGGCCACGGCATTGAAGCCTGCAGCAACTATACGGTCTCACACGGCAAAGCAGTAGCCATAGGCATGTCCATTATCGCAAAAAGCGCATGTGCCAGAGGTTTGTGCACCGAAGATCTTCTTCAGCAGACCGTTGGTGTACTTAAGAAATTCGATCTGCCTGTAACCACTTCCTATTCTGCGCAAATGCTGTATGATTGTGCCCTATCGGACAAAAAGCGTTCCGGTGGTCATGTCAATTTGATCATCCCAAAGGATATCGGCAACTGCGCGATCATGCCCACACCTGTCAGCGATCTGCAATCTATTATTGAAGCAGGATTATAATTATGGATATCACGATCTATCCCGGTCTATTACGGGGTACAGTAAATATCATACCGTCCAAATCCCAGGCACACCGCTATTTGATCTGTGCAGCATTTGCAGATGGTCTGACAGAGCTGATCTGCCCAGATACCAATCAGGATATCGAAGCCACAGCAGACTGTCTTCGTGCCTTGGGTGCACGGATCCGTCGAACATCGGATGGTTATATTGTTGAACCGATCACAGCATTTCCAAGGAAAGCAGAATTACACTGCCATGAGAGCGGCTCGACCCTGCGTTTTATGCTACCTGTAGTCGGTGCCCTTGGGGTGGATGCAGTCTTTCATTTGGAGGGGCGACTCCCCTACCGTCCCCTCTCCCCTCTGTGGGAGGAAATGGAACGGATGGGCTGCATCCTTGCAAGACCCACCGAACATACAATATCCTGTCGGGGACGACTTAGAGCAGGCAATTATATCATTGCAGGCAATATTTCCAGCCAATTTATTTCCGGCTTGCTCTTTGCGCTGCCGCTGATTCACGGCGAGTCCAGACTTCAGATTACCGGAAAGATCGAATCGGCTCCGTATATCGAAATGACGAAAAAGGCGTTATCCGCCTTTGGCGTTTGTGTTGACCTGTCTTGCATTTCCAATGTGTATCCATTCCGGTCCCCCGGACGGCTTTTCGTGGAAGGTGACTGGAGCAACGGTGCATTTTTCTTGGCAGCAAGCGCACTAGGAAGTCAGTTGGATATCTGCGGTCTGGACCCGGACTCCTGCCAGGGTGATAAGGCCGTAGCAAGGCTTCTCCCAGAATTGATCCAGACCTGTACCATCGATGCTTCGGATATTCCGGATCTTGTGCCAATTCTGTCTGTGGTGGCAGCCACTACCAACGGCGCAAAATTTACAAACATCCGACGGCTTCGGATAAAGGAATCGGACCGGGTCGCCTCCGTTGCATCCATGCTGCAAAGGCTTGGTGCAGAAGTACGTACGGATGAAAACGAAATGGAAGTTTTTCCTGCTGCATTTTCCGGGTGCATTGTGGACGCAGCAGGCGACCATCGCATCGCCATGTCTGCCGCCATTGCAGCAACTGTAGCACAGGGCCCTGTTACCATTATTGGCGCGGAATGTGTCGAAAAATCCTATCCCATTTTTTGGGACGTTTATAGGCAGTTAGGAGGACGTTATGAGCAGTACTTACGGTAATATTCTAAAGCTGTCCATCTTCGGTCAATCCCACGGCACCGCCATTGGCATGACCATGGACGGCGTTCCTGCCGGACTACCGGTCGACATAGATGCGTTGCAGAAATTTCTGAATCGCCGCGCACCCGGTCAAAACAGTCAATCCACCACCAGGAAAGAAGTGGACATTCCGGAAATACTGGCGGGCATTGTTAACGGATATACCTGCGGTGCACCAATCGCCGCGACGATTCGGAACACCAACACCCGTTCCGGTGATTATGAGACTCTGAAGGACCGTCCACGGCCGGGCCATGCCGATTACACAGCACACATTAAGTACGGCGGCTATCAGGATGTTGCCGGTGGCGGGCATTTTTCCGGAAGACTCACAGCACCCCTGTGTGTTGCCGGAGGGCTATGCAAACAGTGGCTGGAGAGGTACGGCATTCAGATTGCTGCCCGAATCAGCATGATCGCCGGTATTGCAGATGAACCTGTCTTACTGGACCGCCTTCATCCGGATCTTTCGCTGATCGGAACAGAATTTCCTGTAATTAACCAGGAAGCCGGTGATGAAATGAAGGCTGCCATTGATGACGCTAAGAGAGATGGCGACAGCGTCGGCGGCATGATCGAATGCTTTGTGACCGGGTTGCCTGCCGGCTTGGGTGACCCAATGTTCGATGGCATGGAAAGCCGGATCGCTCAGATCGTTTACGGGATACCGGCAGTTAAGGGGTTGGAGTTCGGCTCTGGTTTTGGGGGCAGCTACCTTCTCGGTAGTCAGAACAACGATGCCTATTCCGTCATAGATGGAAACATCGAGACACTAACAAATTTCTCCGGTGGCATTCTCGGCGGCATCACAAACGGTATGCCCCTGATCTTCCAGGTTGGGATCAAGCCGACGCCCTCTATTGCAAAGCCTCAGCAGACAGTTTCTCTCTGCGCAAACGAGCCAACTATGCTGCAGATACAGGGCCGCCACGATCCGTGCATCGTTGTCCGGGCAGTCCCGGTCATAGAGGCTGCCGCCGCCATTGCAGTATTTGACGCGTACTTATCGTACCGCACACAAAAGGAGTCTTAAGTATGGACCTGACACAACTTAGAAACGAAATTGATACGATTGACGCAGAGCTTGTTAAACTGTTTGCGGCGCGTATGAACATTTCCGCACAAGTGGCGCAATACAAAAAGGAGCATAATCTACCTATTTACGTACCTGCCCGTGAGCGGGAGATCCTGCAGGATGTTGCCCAAAAGGCTGGCCCGGATATGGCAAATTACGCCAGGGTCCTGTATTCCATGCTGTTTGAGCTAAGCAGAAGCTATCAGAGCAAATGCAATACTGAGGTCACAGCTCTCTACAAAAAAATCACCGACTCCATTGAAAACACGCCCAAACTGTTCCCCCAAGCGCCTATGGTTGCCTGTCAGGGTGTTGAGGGAGCTTACGCGCAGATCGCCTGTGAGAAAATCTTTAAATCACCCTTTATTATGTACTTCAAGAATTTTGACGGGATATTCAATGCCATCGAACAAGGCCTCTGCCAATACGGAATCCTGCCCATCGAGAACTCCACCGCCGGCTCTGTGAAAAAGGTGTACGATTTAATGATCAACCACAATTTCTCCATCGTCCGCACCTTCCGGCTGAAGGTCAATCACAATCTGCTGGCATTACCGGGCGCAACCAAAGCCGGCATTACCGAGATCTATTCCCACGAGCAGGCAATCAACCAGTGCAGCGAGTTCCTCAAGGAATTCCCAAATGCGAAGATCATTCCTGTGGAGAATACCGCCGTTGCCGCGAGCATGGTAGCTAAGTCCGGAAGGACCGATGTAGCAGCCCTGTCAAGCCGTACCTGTGAGGAGCTGTATGGGCTTACTTGCCTGGCCGCAAATGTGCAGGATGAAGGAAATAACCGTACCCGCTTTATTTGCATCAGCAAAAATCTTGAGATCTATCCCGGCTCCGATAAGACGAGCATCATGATGATTCTGTCCCACAAGCCCGGTGCTCTATACAAGGTATTGGCCAGGATGTATGTGCTTGGGATCAATGTAATCAAGCTGGAGTCCAGACCCATTCCCGACAGAGACTTTGAGTTCATGTTCTACTTTGATCTGGAAACATCCATCTACTCCGAGGAATTTGTGCAGCTTATGTGCGAATTGGATGATCTGTGCGAGGAATTCAAGTATTTGGGTAGCTACTCCGAGGTAGTCTGATGCGCTGCGGTTTGCTTGGCCGCAAGCTCGGCCACAGTTACTCGCCCCGGATTCACCGGTTGCTGGGTGGATATGATTACGACCTATATGAAAAAGAGCCAGAAGATTTGGAGGCATTTTTATATAGCGGTAGCTTCACAGGTCTAAATGTCACCATTCCTTATAAGAAGGCTGTAATCCCCTATTGCGATGAACTGTCACCTGCTGCAAAAATGCTGGGTGCGGTCAATACGATCGTTCGAAAAACTGACGGAAGCTTGATCGGACATAACACTGACTATTTTGGTTTCTGCACAATGATTCGGCACAGTGGGGTATCCGTCTCCGGAAAAAAGGCATTGGTGCTCGGCAGCGGCGGTGCCTCCGCGACTGTTGTAGCAGCACTGCAGTCATACGGTGCTAAAGCCGTCGTGATATCCCGAAGCGGCGAAAACAACTACAGTAATTTAGACCGTCACACGGATGCCGCCATTCTTGTGAATGCGACACCGGTTGGTATGTTTCCCAATACCGATGGGTGTCTTGTGGACATATCTGTATTCCCTGAACTGGAATGCGTTCTTGATTTAATATACAATCCTGCAAGAACTGCTCTGCTGCAAGCAGCAGAAAGCCGCGGGCTTATTACTGAAAATGGCCTGCTGATGCTGGTGGCGCAGGCAAAGGAGAGTTCCGAATGGTTTACAGGTGCCACGGTTTCGGACAGCATGATCACACAGATTTACCAGACAATGTGCCTGGAAACAGAGAATATCTCGCTGATCGGTATGCCGGGATCCGGAAAGAGCACCGTTGGAAAGCTGCTTGCCGAGAAGCTGGGAAAGACCTTTATTGATGCGGATGATGCAATTGTCCAAAAAGCCGGAATCTCTATTCCCGAAATATTCGCCAGGTATGGAGAATCCGAGTTTCGGAAGCTTGAATCCGCAGTACTGCAGGATCTGGGAAAGCAATCCGGGCTTGTGATCGCAACCGGTGGCGGCTGTGTAACAGTGGATGAAAACTACCGGGCACTCCATCAAAACAGCAAAATCATTTGGTTGGAAAGGGATATTTCCACTTTACCAAAAGAGGGCCGTCCCCTCTCTCAGATTAATTCACTGGATGAAATGTACCGCATCCGCCAGCCGCTATATGATCGTTTCTCTGATTATCGCGTCTGCAATAACAGTGCCGCTTCTGATGCGGTCGATCAGATTTTAGCCATTCTGACAGGAGGGACAGAGAATTGAAAATCCTTGTTATCAACGGTCCCAATATTAACATGCTGGGCATCCGGGAGCCGGGAATTTACGGAAAACAAACATTCCAGGATCTGCTTAATTTGCTTAAGCAATGGGAAAAAGAGTACGAGGTCACCATCGAACAGTTTCAGTCCAATCATGAAGGCGCGATCGTAGACCAGATCCAGGCTGCACTGGGAAGGTTTGATGGGATCGTGATCAATCCTGCTGCGTATACCCATACATCTGTTGCGATCCTGGACGCACTGAAAGCTGTTGGGATTCCGGCAGTTGAGGTCCATATCTCCGATGTGGATTCTCGCGAAGCCTTCCGTCAGATTTCCTACGCGGGTCTTGCTTGTGTGCACACCATCAAGGGTCAGGGACTTGACGGATACAGGCAGGCTATCGTATACATGAAAGAGCATTATTGAAAAAAGGAACACCGGCAATCATGCCGGTGTTCCTTTTAATTCTAAGCACAATGTACTGCTTCCGGTATCGACCGTCCCGTCCAGGAACACAGAATGGTCAGATATCTCCCGAAAGTCACAGGCTTCATGAACCCTACAGGAAGGAACATTCCTTCTGTCAACATGGGAATATACTCTTTTATAGCCCAATTCCTTCAGTCTGCTTACTGTCTGCCTCATAAGAGCCGTTGCATAGCCCTTTCTCCGGGCCTCAGGCCGCGTTTCCAGGCAGCAAAGGAGCAAGCCATCTTGATACGCCTGGACACGTAAGGCGGCTACATAGCTTCCACGGTCCTTAAGGATATAATAGGCGGCATCCTGTTCCCGAAAAAATAACCGAACAGAATCATAAAAGCTCTGCGTGGCGGCAAGAAGCCGTTCGGAGCGGTCGTGAGGATCTCGCAGCCGGCTTTCCGTTTCCCGAATGTGTCCGTCATAGACAGCTGCAAGCTGCCCTAACTCGATCTGAGAAATCTTATTTGCGACTAAAAGCATCGTTTGCCCCCATAAATCGGTTGTGTGTCCACGAAAAAATGATACCGCATACTAGCATTTTTTAAAAGTTTTATAATGAAAAAGTTTGGTTTTTAGCATAGATTGGATCATCAGAAAAACTGCAAAGAGAATAATCACCATAATATTTATACACTTATGCACACAATCCACAGACTTTTCCACAAGTTGCACCGATTCTATTCATTCAAAACTTAAGAATTGGCGGAAAATACCAGACAAGTGAAAACTTTTACAGAACATGCCTACAAGCGGGCTGAAATATATTCAGTTGATTCTGTATATTTTGGATTCAAAACAGCATATGAAGGAAATGCTGTGACCTCCTGCATTTTACGACACAGCTTCGCCCAGGATCGTCTTGGTTGCGTAGGCGTTGAGCGCCATATCACCGATGTTCCCTGCCAAAAACTCATAGTAAGCCTGCGCACCGATCATAGCGGCGTTGTCACCGCAAAGATTAAGAGGCGGCAAGTAAACCTTTGCACCGTATTGATCGGCAACCTTCAGGATGTCACTGCGGATTCTGGAATTTGCAGCAACACCGCCAGCCACAGCCAACTGCTTATAGCCTGTTTTCTCCAATGCCGCCGCAACGCGGGGGATCAGCATATCGGAAACAGCAGCGGAAAAAGCTGCACACAGACTGTTTATATCCAACTGCTGACCTACCTGCTGGGCATGGTGGATCAGATTGATCGTCGCAGTCTTAAGTCCGGAAAAACTCATGTCATAAGGATTCGCTCCCGGCTTGGACCGTGGCAGCTCATACCTATGCTCGTCACCAAGTTGTGCTGCCTTGTCCAGTGCCGCACCGCCGGGGTACGGCATACCGAGAACCCGGCCTACTTTATCAAAGCACTCCCCTGCCGCGTCATCCAGGGTCGTACCAAGGATCTGCATTTTTGTGTAATCCTGAACATCAACAAGCATCGTATGTCCCCCAGACACCACCAGGCAAAGAAACGGAGGCTTCAGATCAGGATGCGCCAAATAATTGGCAGCAATATGCCCTCGGATATGGTGAACAGGGATCAGCGGCTTGTTTAAGGCAAGTGCTGCAGCCTTTGCAAAGTTCACGCCGACCAAAACCGCGCCGATAAGGCCCGGTGCATAGGTCACCGCAACCGCGTCCAGGTCCTGGCGCGTCATCCCAGCCTCTATCAACGCCTGGTCCGCCAACCCATAGATCGCTTCAATATGCATTCTTGAGGCGATCTCCGGCACCACACCGCCATAAATCCTATGCAGATCTACCTGGGAAGCAATACAGTCCGTCAACACTCTTCGACCATCTTCAACAATGGCTACAGCAGTCTCATCGCAGGATGATTCGACAGCCAATATTCTCATACTTCCCACTCCTTTCGCAAAATCAGTGCGTCCTCTTTCGGATTATGATAATAATTCGGACGCCTGCCGACCTGCTGAAACCCCAGCAGATCATATAGACGGATCGCGGCCTCATTGGAAACGCGCACCTCAAGGGTCAGACTGTGGACATTCTCCGAACGCAGTGCATCTATCAGTGTCCCGATCAGACCCTTTGCCACGCCGGTGCGCCTGTACTCCGGTGCAACTGCAATGTTCATCATGTCAGCCTCACCCAGCACTGACTGGGAGCCAACATATCCTGCCACAACATCACCATCCAGTGCGACCAGCCACAGGGAAAGCGGATTGGTCAATTCACGATTGATGGAATGGATGCTCCAGGGATCTGAAAAACATTCCTGCTCCAGCTGTGCGACCTGTTGTGTGTGCTCCGCACCCATTTTTACATACTCGATCATTTCGCTTCGTACCAATTCTTTCCCCATGCTGCTTCTGCGATCAGCGGCACGGAAAGCTGCGCTACCTTCTGCATTTGTTCACTCACGACCTGTGCAACTTGCTCTGCGATCTCCTCGGGGCATTCTACGATCAGTTCATCGTGGACCTGAAGCAGAAGCTTTGCATCGGGATACTGCTTGCGCAGAGCCATATCAACACCGATCATAGCCTTCTTAATGATATCCGCAGCCGTTCCCTGGATCGGTGTGTTCAATGCGATCCGTTCAGCACCCTGGCGAATGTTAAAATTACTGCTTTTGATCTCCGGAATAAACCGTTTGCGGCCATAAAGTGTTTGCGTATAGCCGTTTAGACGGGCATCCTCCACGACCTGCTTCATATAATTCCGAACACCGTGATATTTGGCAAGGTAGCTGTCGATATATGCCTTGGCTTCATACCGGCTAACGCCGATGTCCTCTGCCAGGGAGAACTCGGAAATGCCGTATACAATGCCGAAATTGACCGCCTTCGCATGCCTGCGCTGCAGGGATGTGACCTGCTCCACAGGCACATTGAAAACCTGAGATGCCGTAACTGTGTGCACATCCATGTTATCTGCAAAGGCCTGCTGCATGGTGGCGTCATCTGCAATATGGGCAAGAACGCGCAGCTCGATCTGGCTGTAATCTGCGTCCACAAGAACATAGCCGGGCTTGGCTATGAACATTTTGCGGATCTCGGCTCCCAGATCCGTACGGATAGGAATATTCTGCAGATTCGGTTCCGTCGATGACAGCCGACCGGTAGCTGTGACCAAATTTTGGAAGGTTGTATGGATGCGTCCGTCCGTACCGATCACCTTCATCAAGCCGTCCGCATAGGTGGACTTAAGCTTTGTGAGCATTCTGTAGTCCATGATCGCCGGGATGATCGGGTGCTTATTCTTCAGCTTTTCCAGCACGTCCGCATTTGTGGAGTAGCCGGTCTTCGTCTTTTTAATTGGCGGCAAGGCAAGCTTTTCAAACAGCAGTTCACCCAATTGCTTCGTAGAATTGATGTTGAACGGGCCGCCGCAATAGCCGTATATCAGCGATTCGCAAGCTTCAATTCGGTCAGACAGCATTTGCCCAAACTGTCCAAGCTGCTGGGCATCGATGGCAACGCCCTCCCGCTCCATTCGGTACAGGACCGGACAAAGTGGCAGCTCTATATCTTGGTACAGATCCCACATTCCCTGTTTTTTGAGTTCATCCTCCAGGGGTTTGCGAAGATTCCAAATTGCTTCCGCACAGGCCGCCGCATCCATATCGTCGACAGTCTTACCTAGATACTTCATCGCAAGCCGGGAGACCGGATAGTCCGATTGGGTAGGGCTTAGATCATAGGCGGCCAATGCCGTATCGAAGCAAAAATCAAGGCCTGTTATGCCCATAGTATCCAGGGTATGAAGGGTTGTTTTGTAGTCGTGACAGACACCGCATCTGAAATTACCGATGGCTGTCCCGATAAACTGCGCCTCCATAGGCGTAAATACGCACACGCCCTCAGACCAGGCAACGCCGACAGAGCTATCCTGTGCAATATAGAGCGCAAAGCATCCGCAGGATTCCGGCAGGCAGGAAACTCTCGGAAGGCAGACCGCATCGTAAACAGGCGCAGGCAGTTCCAAATCAACACCGCGCAGGCCATACTTATCGATCAAACGCACAAACTCCAGCTTTGTAAACAGTTCATAAAGCGCCGGCTTGTTGTAAGGCTGGACCAACGCATCCTTGGGCTCAAAATCAATAGGCGCATTTGTCCGAATGGTCGCAAGATCATAGGACATATATGCGTTATCCTTATTTTCTTCCAGCTTCTGCCGAAGCTTTGGACGAATGGACGGGTCATCCAAATGACTGTATACGCCGTCAAGTGACCCAAATTTCAAAAGAAGCTCTGTTGCTGTTTTGGGGCCAACGCCGGCAACGCCGGGGATATTATCGGAGCTGTCGCCCATCAAAGCCTTCAGGTCCACCATCTTAGGCGGCAGGAAACCGTATTCCTCCCGGAACAGCTCCGTGTCGTAAAGGGTCACATTGGTCTGACCGGGCTTGGAGATCACAAGCTTTACTTTGACATGCTCGTCGATCAGCTGCAGGCTGTCACGGTCACCGGTGGCGATCAAGCACTCCCATCCATTGTTGCCGCAGATCTTACCAACGGTGCCAATAATATCGTCTGCTTCCCACCCCTGGCACTCATAAATTGGAATGTTCATAGCAGTTAAAACCTGCTTCATGATCGGCATCTGCTGGGCAAGCTCATCGGGCATGCCATGGCGGTTTGCCTTATAGCCGGCATACTGCTCATGGCGGAAGGTCGGTCCATGCAGGTCAAAGGCCACGCAGACGGCCTCCGGCTGTTCTTCCCGTTCCAGCCGCTCCAAGATATTTAAGAATCCGTAGATCGCATTTGTGAACAGGCCGTCACGGGTCGTGAGGGCACGGACACCGTAAAAAGCGCGGTTGATCACACTATTGCCATCGAGGATCAGCAGTTTCATACTTTTCTCCATTTCGCACCCTGGGGGGTGTCGATAATTTCAATTCCACGGGCCTTCAGCTCGTCGCGGATTCGGTCTGCTTCTGCATAATTCTTTGCCCTCTTAGCCTCTGTCCGGGCCGCTACAAGGGCATCGATCTCAGGATCTGCAGATGCCGCCGCCTCCTGCTCCTCCTTACGGCGCAGAGCCTGTGCCGCTTTGATAAGGTTCAGACTAAGAACTCGGTCAAAGTCCGCAATGGCCGCGAGCTTTGTTGCATCGGTGGTCTTTGCCTTCAAAACATCATAGACAGCAGTGATCGCCAAGGAAGTATTTAGGTCGCCGTTCAATGCACCTGCAAAACGCTCCTTTAGGGCAGTCAAGGCTTCGCTGTCCATATCGCCGCCATCCCGAAGGGCCGCAATCTTCGCAACGAGCTTCTGGTAAGCCTGTGCGGCGTTATCAAGATTTTCCCAAGAGAATACAAGGTTGCGGCGATAGTGGCTCTGGAGGCAAAACAGACGGTATGCCATAGGGTCATAGCCCTTCTGCTCCAACAAGCTGACCGTCAAAAATTCACCCTTGGATTTACTCATCTTGCCATCATCGGTGTTGAGGTGGTGGACATGGAACCAGTAATTGCACCACTTATGGCCCAGATAGCTTTCCGACTGGGCAATCTCATTGGTGTGGTGAGGGAATGCATTGTCAATGCCGCCGGCATGGATATCCAGATCCTCACCCAGATACTTCATGCTGATACCGGAACACTCGATATGCCAGCCGGGGTAGCCGATGCCCCAGGGAGATTCCCACTTAAGCGCCTGGTCCTCAAACTTGGATTTGGTGAACCACAGCACAAAATCGTTTTTATTGCGCTTATTGGTGTCCTCCTCCACGCCTTCCCGAACGCCGATGGCCAGGTCCTCCTCATCGTGATCGTTGAAGACATAGTACTTTTCAAGTTTGGATGTATCAAAGTATACATTGCCGCCAGCTACATAGGCAAAGCCCTTTTCCAGAAGGCCCTCCACCATCTGAATGAACTCCGCAATGCAACCGGTGGCCGGTTGAATGATCTCAGGCTTTTTGATATTCAATTTTTCACAATCAGCAAAAAATGCATCGGTGTAATACTGGGCGATCTCCATGACGGACTTATTTTCCCGCTTTGCGCCCTTGAGCATCTTGTCCTCGCCGGTATCTGCATCGGATGCCAAATGGCCCACATCGGTAATATTCATAACGCGCTTGACATTATAGCCCATGTATACCAGAGCCTTCTCCAGCACGTCCTCCATAATGTAGGTGCGCAGATTGCCGATATGGGCAAAATGGTACACCGTCGGTCCGCAGGTATACATCTTGACAACATCGGGAGAATTGGGTACAAACAACTCCTTCTTGTGAGAAAGGGAATTATACAAATACATAACAGTTTCCTCCATGTATAAATCTACAAAATATTAAACGCCTCTTATGCCATACAGCACAAGAGGCGGGTCTTACAACTCGCGGTTCCACTCTCATTTATCACTCAAGATTGATTCGCTCCCGGACGCACATTCCCTGCCCGACACCGTCTGGGCTTACAGCCAACGACCCAGGCTCTCTGAGGGATAAAAGCAGGTACTATTTCCGTTCACAGCGATATTAATTTCATTTATTTTACCATCTTGACCGGTCTTTTGTCAAGGTGCTCTCCCAGCCCGAAAAGGAAGAAAGTTGCGATTTTTTCGATTATATGCTATAATACCTGCAGAATCTTCCCATGGAGGTATCAAACTATGAAACGATGGATCGCATGCTTGGTTATTTTATGCATGGTCATTACACTTTATGCCTGCAAAAAGGTCAACACATCCGCCAAAACGCCAACTAACGATGTTAACGCCAACGCAGCAGAACCCCTGGACAACGAACCGGTAACATCTGACAAGATCCCTGTCGCACAAAAACCCCTATACTCCGTTTCCGTACCGGTGATCACGGAGGAAACCTTAGCGGAAGACGGAACCTTGATATACAGCCGCATCTACCAGGACATGGAACTGATTGGACCGGAACCTGCGGTCGCAGATGCCGTAATCTTGGATTTTCTAAACCGCATTGACACAGCCGCATCTGAGGAGAAATCGATCCTGGAAGCCGCACAGGCAAACTACACCGCCGGCAGCCATTGGAATCCCTACCTTTGCCAGATCACCTTCACGCCTTACCGGATCGACAGCAGCATATTGAGCCTGTTCGGCTGCTATGCTTCCTACAGCGGGTCGTCCCACCCCACAACAGCCTATCCGTCCGTTACCTACAATCTTTCGTCCGGAAAGGTGCTGACGATGGGCGATATTCTTGTGGAGGGCGTTGATACACAGAAGCTTAGCCAATTGGTGATCGACGCTCTGGCAACACAAAAGGACGATATTTTCCTGTATGAGGGCTTTGAGGATACGGTTAACACCCGCTTTTCCAAGAAGATCTCCCAGGATGCAGACTGGTATCTGACAGATGAAGGCCTTTGCTTCTACTTTGCGCCTTATGATGTTGCGCCCTATTCCTCCGGTGCGGTCTCGGCCTGTGTTGTATACAGCGACCTGACCGGGATCCTGGACGACGCATTCTTCCCTGCTGAAACAGAGGAATCCGAGGGCGAAATCTCCGTGGAAGCTTATGACAGCGCAACTATGGCCGGCTTCACACAGATCGCAGAATGTATCACCGGCGCGGAAAACGAAAAAATTGTTCTGAGTACGGAAGGTTATGTTCAGAATCTACGGATTGACGCCGGCTACTTTATCGGTCAAACCGATTATCAAAAGGAGCACACAGTCTTCGCCTCCGCTTCTCTGACCCCCGGTGATGGAATCGTTTTGCAAGCATCCCTGTCAGACCCCAACCATCAGATTCGCATTACCTATCAGACCACTGCCGGCACACATGTTTACTATATTCAGGAAACCGCAGCCGGCATTGATCTTGTAAAAGTCTAACAGATTCCGGAGCATGACATGGTCATGCTCCGGTTCTATATTCCTTTAAAAGTCTGACCAATTCCGGACTAAGGCCGCCCAGCGCAACAAGATTTGGCAGAGCCATTAAACCGTTAAAGATCTCAGCTACGAGCCATGCCGCCTCCGTGCTGACAACCGCGCCCAATACAACCGTTCCTGCCTGCAAAAACGCAAAACCGCGCCAAGCCCGGTCTCCAAAAAGAAACTGCGCGCAACGAGCCCCATAAAGGCTCCACCCGAATATGGTAGCAACGGCAAATGCGCAAACTGCCAACGCAACCGGAACAGATGTCCAACTGCCCAACACACTTGTGAAGGCTTCCTGGGTCAACAATCCACTGTCAGCCACGCCGTAGGGTATATGGATCCCACTGCACAGGATCACCAAGGCCGTCATAGTGCAAATCACGATAGTATCCAGGAACACTTCCATGATCCCCATAAGTCCCTGATCCACAGGGTGAGAGACATTTGCGTTGGCATGGGCGATGGCCGCAGTCCCCATACCGGCTTCATTGGTAAATGTTCCCCGGGAAGCGCCGACACGGACCGCTTGAAACGCCGAGCCCAACACGCCGCCGGTAACAGCCTGGGGAGAAAATGCGCCCCGGACAATAGAAAGGAGCGCATTAGGAATCTGCGATGAACGGCCAATCAATACGACAGCGCACATAAACAGATAGCCGACCGCGGCAATGGGAACTAATTTCTGGGCCACATCTCCTATCCTTTTCGCGCCGCCCACAAGAACTGCACCGACGATGGCTGCAAGTAAAAGACCAATCAGCAGATCAAATATCCCACTCACCTGGACGCCGAAATGTTCCATCACGGAATGGGCCCCAAGAATCACCGCATTCACCTGTGTTAAGTTTCCCACACCCAGTGATGCGACCAAGCCGAGTGTGGCATATATGACCGCAAGAAATGACCATCTCTTATGTAGACCATGACGGATCATGTACATCGGGCCGCCCATATATGTACCCGTACTGTCCTTCACCCGGTAACGAACGGCCAGGGTCGCCTCCGCAAACTTAATCACCATCCCCACCAGCGCGCAAATCCACATCCAAAACACAGAGCCGGGGCCGCCAAGCACAATCGCACCGGCAACACCTATCAGATTGCCGGTGCCGACCGTGGCAGCCAGAGCTGTACACAGGGCCCGGTATGGTGAATCAGCAGATCTGTCTGCCGGTCTGGCAAACTGCCGCCAGAAGCTACGCAGGGCTTTGGGAAACAGGCGAAATTGCGCAAAGCCGGTACGAAAACTCAAGAATAGACCGACCCCAAGAATCATGAACAGTGCAGGCATACCCCAAATCAGCTTATTTACAGAATTGAGTAAATTCAAAATAACCCCTCCAAATAGAAAAGCAACCTTCCTTTTCAGGAAGGCTGCTTTTGTGTTATTCCCATGTAGACCAGATTTCCGGGCAATACCCGACAGTCGCCTGTTTTCCGTTTCGTACAATAGGGGTACGCATCAAGGATGGTTCATCAAAGACCTTGTCCTCCTTAGCGACTGTATGATCCATATACTTCAGTAGTGTGATCTGCTCAGACTTACCGTTCCAATCGATCAGGTTGTCAATTCCACCTACCCCACGCAGAACGCTGTCAAACTCCTTACCGGACAGGCCATACCGAAGGATGTCGATAAACTGATATTTGATACGGCGTTCCTTGAAATAGCGCTCCGCTTTCTTTGTGTCGAAACATTTACTTTTTCCGAATATCTGTATGTTCAATAGATGACCTCCATTAGACACAGGCCGCATGCCGGTACAGCCGCGCCTGCCTTTGACCGCTCTGCTCCAAACAGATCGCAAATACTGTCAGCCGTCCGCTCCCCTCTGCCGACCTCCAGCAAAGTGCCCACTATGATCCGCACCATGTGCTGCAGAAAGCCGTTACCGGTAACCGTAAAAACCAACTCATTTCCCCTTTGACAGATCTCAAGGCTGTGAATCGTCCGTACCGTCGACTTCTTCATATTCTTATTACCGCAAAAGGCAGAAAAGTCATGGGTTCCCAGAAATCGTCTGGCGGCAGAATTCATCTGCGTAATGTCATAAGCAGAGGAATCCACATAGACATATTTTCTGTCAAATACACAGGGGGCAGTACTGTTCCAAACCCGGTAGCGGTAAGTTTTTTGCTTTGCGTTCAATCTGGCGTGAAAGCGAGGCGATACGTTTCTGCAGGAGTATATGCCAATATCTTCCGGTAAATACATTCTAAGTCCGGACAGGATCTCCTCACAGGGCATTGTGCTTTCGCAATGAAAGTTCGCCACCTGCCCTAAGGCATGGGTGCCGGCATCGGTACGTCCGCTTCCAACGACCTCAACCGGCTCACCCAGGAGCCGTGATAAGGTCTGCTCCAGCTTGCCCTGGATCGTATGATCCGGATTTGTCAAACGCTGCCAGCCTTTGTATTTCGTTCCGTCATAGCAGATATCAAGCCGCAGATTCCGCATAAGTCTCCAGTTCCTCTCTGACTTCCCTTTCTGTATCGGCAGAGAACAAAAATCTTCCCTGCTGATCGTAAACCTGTATATGACCATAAACATAGCGAACTGTAAACATTGCCATCACCCTTTCGGTTGTTATGACATGAGTTTACAATATTTATGGTCCAATATTCTGTACTTTTAGCCTCCGGATTTGCTGTTGATCCAGTCCAAAACATCCCGGTAGATGTCATGCTTATTGATCTCACTCAGGATCTCGTGGCGGCACGCAGGGTAGATTTTTACAGAAACATCGGTCATCCCGATTTCCGCAAATTCATCTGCAGTTTTCTGTACGCCTTTTCCGTAGCTGCCAACAGGGTCATCTCCGCCTGCAATGAAAAGCACCGGAATTTCCTTATTCATACACCGCAGATTGTTCTTGTTCTGAATAAAACTGATACCGATCAGCATATCCCGAAGTAAGGCAGATGGCGGTGGGAAACCGCATAAAGGGTCTGCTATATATGCGTCCACTTCGCTGTCCAGCCGATTCAGCCAATCATAAGCCGTCCTGGGTTTTTTGATGCGCTTATTGTAACTGCCAAATACAAGGATCTGAAGCAGTGCATTCGGCTTGCGCGCATCTGTCAATTTGCAGATCAATTTGCAAAGGTTGACCCCCATCGCAAGAATGCCGGCGGGCTGCCAACCCGTACCGCAAATCACGCAGGCATCGATCCCGCTGTCTTGGTATTTCTGCAACAACGTTCGTACCATAAACGAGCCCATGGAGTGTCCGAACAGAATATACGGAACATCCTCATATTCACCGTGGATCTGCCGCAGAAGATTGTAAGTATCCTCAACTGCAGAAAACCACCCACCAGTAAAATATCCCAGTTCTTCAGAATTGGAAACAGATTTACCGTGGCCCATGTGGTCCTCCGCAACGACCAGGATTCCATTTTCGGTTAAGAAGCCTGCAAATTCATCATATCGCTCTACATGCTCAGCTATGCCGTGCACGATCTGAAGCACAGCGCGAACCTTGCCCACCGGTTCCCACCGACGAGCACGGATCGTACCTGCACCGCAGGAGGTAAAATAAAATTCCTTATGCATATCCTTAACTGACCACCTCATAGCCGGCATCGATAATTGCCTTCTTCAGCGCATCCAAGGAAGCATTGCCGGTGACTGTCACTTGTTTGGCTTCAAGATCCACCACCGCATCCGCCGTCCCGGAAACAGCTTTGCAGACAGTTTCCACTCTTGCCTTGCAATGGGGGCACATCATACCTTCGACCTTGATCACAGTTTCCATTTTCATTTCCTCCTTGACTGGTGTTGTTTCTTGTTTGGGTTTAGCAATGTGTGCTGTGTACTTCGACTTGAAGAGCCGCAGCCGCAGCGCATTAATCACAACAAACACTGAACTCATACTCATTGCCGCCGCACCCAGCATAGGACTAAGCTGTAATCCAAACGCAGGGTACAGAACACCGGCTGCGATCGGAATACCCAGGCTGTTATAGAAAAACGCCCAGAATAGGTTCTGTTTAATGTTGCGGATCGTAGCACGGCTCAGTTCAATGGCATCACAGACACCTCGCAATGAGCTGTGCATCAGCACGATACCTGCAGATTCGATGGCAACATCCGTGCCTGAGCCGATGGACATACCCACGTCTGCCTCCACAAGCGCCGGCGCATCGTTGATTCCATCGCCAACCATCAGAACATTCCTGCCCTGTGCCTTCAGCTTCCCAATAGCACCGGCCTTGTCCCCTGGCAGCACATCTGAGATCACATGATCGATCCCGGCCGTATAAGCAATGGTTCTTGCTGTAGTTTCATTATCGCCTGTCAGCATCACCACGTCAAGACCCATCTTCTGCATTGCAGTTACGGCGGCCACCGAATCCTCCTTTAGAACATCCGCAGCCGCGATTGCGCCCAGGTATTGGCCGTTTTCATCTGCAAAATAGAGCGGGGTCTTGCCTTGTGCTGTAAGCTCCGGGAAATCCGGGACAGCAACGCCGCGCTGCTCCATCAGCCGTTTGTTACCGCCAAAATAGCGCACACCTTTGACAACAGCGCAAACGCCTTGTCCAGGCAATGTCTCAAAGTCCTCTGCAGGAAGGGTTGCTGCAGGATAATGCTTTTGTATGATCGCCTTCGCAAACGGGTGCTCTGAGTAGGCTTCGATCGATGCAGCTAAGGTAAGTAGCTGCTGCGGATCAAGAGCCGCGGGCAAGATATCGGTAACTGCAGGCATGCCTGTAGTCAGCGTGCCAGTTTTGTCCAACACAACAGTATCCACTTTATGCAGCCGCTCTAAGGTTTCTGCATTCTTAAACAAGACGCCCATCCTTGCACCCCGTCCGGCTCCAACCATGATCGCAACAGGTGTTGCCAGTCCAAGGGCGCAGGGGCAGGAAATGACCAAAACGGCAATGCCGGTGGTCAGCGAGAACGCCAACCCCTCCCCCAATAGCATCCAGGCACCAAAAGAGATCAACGCGATGGTCATAACAACCGGGACAAAGACACCGGAGATCTTATCTGCAAGCCGTGCTATAGGGGCCTTGGAGCCACCGGCCTCCTCCACCATGCGGATCACCTGCGCCAATGTGGTATCCTCACCAACACTGTCCGCGCGGAATTCAAGATACCCTTCCACATTGATGGTCGCTGCCGCAACTGTGTCTCCACACGCCTTCTCCACCGGCACGCTCTCGCCGGTCAAAGCACTTTGATCAACAGAGCCGCGTCCGGACAGAACAGTACCATCTACCGGGATGGCATCGCCTGAACGCACGATAACGATATCACCCACTCGCACATCCTCCACCGGGATCTGCACCGACTCATCACCGCGTTTGACTGTCGCCGTTTTGGGGCTCAGGTCCATAAGCTGGCGGATGGCTTCACCAGTTTTTCCTTTGGCGCGGGTCTCAAGATATTTGCCCAATGTGATCAGTGTCAGGATCATGGCAGCCGATTCAAAATACAGGTTTTTACTGTAGTGTGCCACCGTATCCATATCTCCGTGTCCCATAGCGTACGCCATAGAGAACAGCGCAACAATGCCGTAGACCAGGGATGCACCGGATCCGACAGCGATCAAAGAATCCATATTAGGAGAGCGGTGCCACAACGCCTTCAGTCCCCTGGTGTAATACACACGGTTCAGGATCACCGTCGGCAAGGTCAGCAGGAACTGCAGCAGCGCAGAAACTAACGCATTCTCTGTTCCATGGTACCACGATGGGGTCGGCAAACCGATCATATGACCCATTGTGAAGTACATCAGAATCACAAGAAACACCGCCGACCAGACAATGCGGTGCTTCATGTCCTTCAGTCCCACATCCATCGTTTTTGACTCAACCTTTTTCTTGCCGGGAATCGCAGCACCGTAGCCGGCCTTTTGAACCGCATCGATGATCGCATCTGTTACGTCGGCACTCTGTGCATCCACGTACATCGTTCCTGCCAGCAGGTTGACCTCCGCCTTATTTACGCCTTCAATCCGGTTGGTAACACTTTCAACTCTGGCCGAACAGGCCGCACAGGTCATACCGGTCACATTAAATTTCAATTCCACAGGATCACCTCGTTTACACGCAGATTATTGACAAGATTCCTTCTGTATGTTACTATTTTAGCATGCGCTACGCAAAACACAAGTACGCACATTTTTGTTTCATACTACCCTTTTGGGTACTGTGGAGGTGAACCCGTGAACACAACAGACCACTGTCCAGTACAAACCACACTGGAGCTGATCGGCGGCAAATATAAGGCACTGATCCTATGGCATCTGTCTGACGGAAAGCTGAGATTTTCAGAGCTGCGAAAGGTCATAACCGAAGCGACTCCGAAAATGCTGACACAGCAGCTCAGAGAACTGGAAGCACAGGATCTGATCCATCGCGAGGTTTTCCCGGTGATCCCTCCAAAGGTGGAATACTCTCTGACCAATCTTGGTCGAAGCTTAATGCCGGTCCTGATATCCATGCGGGACTGGGGCGCAAACTATCTGCGGTCTCAGAATTTGGAAAGCACCTGTTTCATGATGGATAAAAAGTCTGCGATATAAGCAAACTGAGTTAAATTAAAGATAAAAGATAAAGGAGCCACCATATGAAAATCAAGATTCTCTCCGACAGCACATGTGACCTTTCCCAGAACATCCTGGACCAGTTTGATATCTCCGTACTACCGTTGACCGTTATCAAAGACGGCAAATCCCACAAGGACTGTGTGGACATTACCCCTGCAGAGATCTTTGCTCATGTGGCAGCGGGCGGTGACCTGTGCACTACCGCTGCAACCAACGTCGGTGAATATGCCGACTGGTTTGCCAAATATTCAAACGACTACGACGGCATCGTCCATATCAATCTCGGCTCCAGCTTTTCCTCCTGCCACCAGAACGCCTGTCTGGCTGCCGAGGATTTTGACAACGTTCTGGTCATTGATTCTCAGAATCTTTCCACCGGTCAGGGTCTGGTGGTTTTGAAGGCCTGTGAGCTGGCCAAGACCTGCTCAAGCCTCGATGAACTGAAACAGCAGCTCAATAACTTTACACCGAAGGTTGAGGCCAGCTTCCTGCTGGACCAGTTGAAATATATGGTCAAGGGCGGTCGCTGCTCTTCCGTTGTAGCCCTGGGCGCGAATTTGCTGAATCTGAAACCCTGCATTGAGGTCAAGGACGGAAAAATGTCCGTGGTCAAGAAATATCGCGGCAACTATGCGAAGTGTCTTGCTTCCTATGTGAAGGACCGGATCGCGCAACGTGACGACATTGAAAAGGACACCCTCTTTGTCACACGTACGCCGGTCACCGATGCGTGCATGGATGCCGTTAAGGCTGCCGTTGATGCACATGCCGATTTTGAAACGATCTACTGGACCGAGGCCGGCTGTACCGTTTCCTGTCACTGCGGACCTGCAACACTGGGCGTGCTGTTTGTAAGAAAGTAAATGTTTTATCCTGCCGGATTACTTCGGCAGGATAAAATTCTTGTAAATTTCAACTGGTGTGTCATAATGATTGCCGCAAGAACAATGAGAGGTCTGCAATTATGGACTACAACGCACTACTTGATATGACAACTGAATTGGGTTATCAGCTGGCTATGTGCGGTGCGGAAACGTTCCGGATCGAGGAGAGTGTGAACCGTATTATGGCCGCGTATGGGTTCGAGGCTGAAGCATTTGCCATCCTGAACTGCCTGCATGTCAGTATTCAAACCGCCAATGGCAAACCGATGACCAGAATGCGTCGGATCGGATATCATGGCAATGATCTGGATTCCGTCGAGAAATTCAGCAACCTGAGCCGAAAAATCTGTCAAGAACACCCTGATCCGAACATCGCTAAAGAGTGGATACTGGAAACAAAGCGGTCCTTGCGCACCTATTCCCCGCTCATGTATCTGCTGGGAAATTTCTTTGGTGCATCCGGTTTTGCCATATTATTTGGCGGTAATCTGGCTGAGTGCCTGTGTGCCGGCATGTGCGGTATTGTGATCGGTATGATCAACCGTTTCATGGACAAGCTTAGAGCAAACCAATTTTTCCGTATTATTCTGGCGGCTTTTACTATGTCGTTCGTGGCATACGCCGCAAACGCTTTGCAGATCGTACAAAATCCGGACGCATCGATTATTGGTGCGTTAATGATCCTGGTTCCGGGACTGCTCTTCACCAACGCAATGCGGGATATCATCTACGGAGACACCAATTCCGGTATCAACCGGATCGTCCAGGTAGTACTGATCGCGGTCGCCATTGCCTTGGGCACGGCTGTTGCATGGAATTTTACAACCGTTCTGTGGGGCACCCCCAGCAACGTCTCCGTACTCTCCCACCCCCTGTGGCTTGAAGTCATAGGCTGTTTTGCAGGCTGCGTGGGATTCTTTATTCTCTTTAACATACACGGTCCCGGCGGTTTCCTGTGTGCTTTGGGCGGTGTGCTCAGTTGGATAAGCTTCCGTATGGTCGCACATTTTACCGGAAGCGAGATCGCTGCCTATTTCTGGGCAACATTGATCGCCTCCATTTACTCGGAGATCATGGCGCGTATCCGCAAGTATCCGGCCATTTCTTACCTGGTAATTTCTATCTTCCCCTTGATTCCCGGGGCAGGCGTATACTACGCCATGACCCATGCTGTCCGGAGCGAGATGTCCGCTTTTGCCAATCGGGGCATGAATACTGCTGCGATTGCAGGAATTATGGCTGTGGGCATTCTGATTGCATCCACTACTGTCCGCCTGATCAGCGACCGATTACAGCACCGAAATTTGCGAAAGAAAAACCCGAGCTGACAGCTCGGGTTTTTAATTACTCTTTATTGCGCTTTGCCTTCTTGGCAGCCTTAGCCTTTGCCTTCTCCTCGGCAGCCTTCTTTGCTTCAGCTTCCTTGTTCTTAACCGCCGTCTCATTGGTGGACAGAGCCCACTTTTGGAACTCTATGCGAACACGGTCAGCGCTGGTCTCAATAACGAACTTCTCTTCCTTCACGTCAACAACAGTACCAATAATACCGCCAATGGTAACGACCGTATCGCCGACCTTCAGAGAAGAACGCAGCTGTTCCGCTTCCTTTTTACGCTTGTTCTCAGGCCGGATCAGCAGGAAGTAGAACACAGCGATCATCAAAACGATCATAATGATGGTGGTAGAACCGCCACCGAGCATATCTGCAGTCAAAATATTAAACATGGTTTAGCTCCTTTTTTTGGTAATTCCTCGATCATTATAGCATTAATAAGGTAAAATGCAAGAGTATTTTAGATTCTACGGCTTAACTTTTCAGAATATTCACATCTGAACGTTTCAAAAGTACCGTTATCCAGATTTTCCCGGATCCGTTCCATCAGCTTATTGTAAAAATACAAATTGTGCATGACTGCCAGACGCATAGCCAGCATTTCATCTGCCACAAACAGGTGACGGATATATGCTCTGGAATAGCGGCGGCAGACAGGACAATCACATAGAGGGTCGATCGGCTGCAGATCCGTTGCGTATTTGGCGTTTTTCAGATTAATTGCGCCCTCCCAGGTAAACAGGCGGGCATGGCGTGCGTTACGTGCCGGCATAACACAGTCGAAGAAATCCACACCCCGAGCAACCGCCTCGATAATATTGGTAGGCGTACCAACACCCATAAGATAGCGTGTTTTATTCTGCGGCATATGCGGCTCAACAGCCTCAATAATATCGTACATCTGCTCTGCAGTTTCGCCAACAGCGAGTCCACCAATGGCATAGCCCGGCAGATCCAAATCCGCGATCCGCTTCATGTGGTCCACGCGGATATCTGCATAGGTACCGCCCTGATTGATACCCAACAGCATTTGCTGGGGATTTACCGTGTCCGGCAGACTGTTCAGCCGCGCATTTTCCGCTTTGCATCGCTGAAGCCACCGGTATGTCCTGTCGACACTCTGCTTTACGTAGTCCCGGGGAGCGGGGTTTTCAATGCACTCGTCAAAGGCCATGCATATATCCGAGCCCAGGTTGGACTGGATCTGCATACTTTCCTCAGGACCCATAAAGATCTTATGGCCGTCAATATGAGAGGCAAACGTTACGCCCTCCTCCTTGATCTTCCGCAATGATGCCAAGCTAAACACCTGAAATCCACCGGAATCTGTTAGGATCGGACCATCCCAGGTCATAAACTTATGAAGTCCGCCGCACTCCTTGACAAGCCGGTCACCGGGGCGCAAATGCAGATGGTATGTGTTGCTCAGCTCCACCTGACATCCGATATCCTTCAGATCCTTCGCGCTCAGACCGCCTTTGATCGCCGCCTGGGTGCCTACATTCATAAACACAGGGGTCTGCACCGTTCCGTGGGCGCAGGTAAAAACACCCCGACGAGCCTTGCCCTCTGTTTTTAATAGCTCAAACACGCAATCACCTCTCTCATCCAATAAACATCGCATCGCCAAAGGAGAAGAACCGATAACGCTGTGCTACGGCCTCGCCGTAGGCGCGAAGTACATTCTCTCTGCCGGCAAATGCGGACACAAGCATGACCAGTGTGCTTTCCGGTAGGTGGAAATTTGTGATCAGTGCATCCATAGCCTTGAAGGTATATCCGGGATAGATGAAGATATCCGTCCAACGGCTGCCCGCGCAAAAGCTACCGTCCTCATTTACCAAAGATTCCAAAGTGCGACAAGATGTTGTTCCAACGCATACGATCCGGCCACCTGATCTCCTGGTTTCATTGAGCAGCATCGCCGTTTCATCGCTGATCATGCAAAGCTCAGAGTGCATATGGTGCTCGCTGATTTCCTCGGCCTTGACCGGACGGAATGTGCCTAAGCCAACATGAAGCGTGACAAAGGCCGTCCGGATTCCCTTCATGCGAAGGGTTTCCAGCAGTTCCTTCGTAAAGTGAAGACCGGCAGTGGGGGCTGCTGCAGAGCCAACTTCCCGGGAATAGACCGTCTGATACCGCTCCTGGTCAGCCAGTTCTGCTTTGATGTAAGGGGGCAGGGGCATTTTACCAAGGCGCTCCAGGACTTCCAGGAAAATTCCTTCATAGTGGAATTCCACAACCCGGTTTCCGTCTTCCTGTAACGCCTTCACGGTGGCAGTCAGTTCTCCGTTACCGAAAATCACTTCATTGCCAACCTGCATTTTTCTGCCGGGTTTACACAGGCACTCCCAGCACTTATCGCCCAGGTCACGAAGAAGCAACACTTCCACGGCTCCGCCGGTGGGGCGATGACCCAAAAGCCGGGCTGGCAGAACCCGGGAATCATTCATCACCAGGCAGTCACCGGGCTTCAGATAGTCCAGAATATCATAGAAATGTTTATGGGTAACCTCACCGGTTGCTTTGTCCAGTACC
>JAZNDJ010000069.1:0-26813 GCA_045588045.1 Faecousia sp. | reverse complement strand
TCCTGCTGATCGACGATGTGATCACCACTGGCTCCACAAGCTCGGAATGTGCAAGAATGCTCATGACTGCCGGTGCAAAAGAAGTGTACTGTGCCGCTGTGGCAGCGGCTTCAAATGATAAGAAATAAGGTGTTTACAGATGAAGCTATCAAAACGGTTTGAATTTCTGACCAATGACCTGGGTGTGGACCTGGGTACATCCAACGTACTCATCAACATGGCGGACAAGGGCATCGTCGTCCGAGAGCCGTCTGTGGTGGCAGTGGACAAAAATACCGGTAAGGTCCTGCAGGTTGGCGCTGCCGCCAGAAACATGCTGGGCCGGACACCGGGCAATGTAATCGCCATGCACCCCCTGCGGGACGGCGTGATCTCCGACTATGAGATGACGGTCAAGATGCTGCAGATCCTGTTCCGCAGCACCAGCAAGTCCTCCTTGTTCACCCCCAAGCCCAGAATCGTTGTCAGCGTGCCCAGCGGCATTACGGAGATGGAGGAGCGGACTGTGATCAACGCCGCCATCGAAGCCGGTGCCCGCCGTGTGTATCTGATCGAGGAGCCTTTGGCCGCTGCCATTGGTGCCGGGCTGGATATCAGCGGCCCCAACGGACATATGGTGGTGGATATCGGCGGTGGCACCACGGATATCGCCGTTCTGTCCATGAACGATGTGGCGGTCTCCTCCTCCATCAAGGTGGCCGGTGTTGCCTTTGACGAAGCCATCGCCCGGTATGTTCGCCGCAAACACGGCGTGATCATCGGCGAGGCCACCGCCGAGGATATAAAGATCCAAATTGGCTCGGTGTATCCCCGCAACGAGGATGCCAGCATGCTGGTCAAGGGCCGGGATGCCAAGACCGGCGTCCCCCGGGAGCTGATGCTGACCACCTCTGAGCTGTACACCAAGGTGCTGTTCCGCATGGGTCAGATGATTGCAGACGAGGTGCTGTCTGTTTTGGAGGACACCTCTCCGGAGTTGGTGGGCGACATCGCCACCAATGGCATCACCCTGACCGGCGGCGGCTGTCAGATCGCGGGCATGGATCAGCTTCTGACAGAGCGAACCGGCATTCCCTGCACCATTGCCGACGACCCGGCCTCCTGCGTGGCCTACGGCTGCGGCAAGAGCCTGTCCTGGATCAACCACATGTCCGAGGGCCCCATCAACATTGCAAGACGGCGTCTGATGCGCAAGGCTTAACCGAGCAAACAACAAGCCCCCTGCCCAATTTGTTGGGCAGGGGGCAATTTATAGGGATCAGTCCTCGTCCTCTTCCAGGGAGAACTCAAGGGTCTCGCCGCAGTTGGGGCAGATGATGGAGCCTTCCTCCAGGGTGTCCTCGTCGAAATCGATGATCTCGCCACAGGCACACTTCACTTCGTAGATAGTGGTCTCCTCGTCGCCAAAGTCGAAGCCCTCGTCATCGAAGTCGTCTTCGTACTCCTCGTCGAAGTCTTCGTCATCGTACTCGTCATCATCGTAGTAATCGTCCTCTTCATCCATGATGAAGTCCTCGATGGCATCCAGATCTTCCTCGATCTCGTCCAGCTCATCGGAGATGGCGATGGTGGTCTCCTCTACATCGGCCAGACGGCGGGTAACATCACCCAGCAGGTCCACGATGGCTTCGATCATCTTGCCTTCGGCCTTTTCGGTGTCCAGCTCCAGACCGTCCATCAGGCCCTTCAGGTATGCGGCCTTTTCAGAAATGGTCATAGTTTACTCCTTATTTCGCGCGGCCCAGATACCCACCGGTGGTGGTGTCGATCTGGATCTTTTCGCCCTCGTTGATGAACAGGGGCACCTTCACCTCAGCACCAGTCTCAACGGTAGCGGGCTTCAGGGTGTTGGTAGCGGTGTTGCCGGCAAAGCCAGGCTCGGTAGCAGTGACCTCCAGCTCAACAAAACGGGGAGGCTCGATGCCAAAGACGTTGCCCTTGTAGCTCATAACGGTGCAGGTGTCGTTCTCCTTGACGAAGCGGAAGCTGTCATCCAGGACGCTGGCCTCGATGGGCACCAGCTCATAGGTCTCGCCGTCCATGAAGTAGTACAGGTCGCCGTCATTGTAGGAGTACTCCATCTTCTTTCTCTCGATGTATGCGGTGGGGTACTTGTCGTTGGGGTTGAAAGTGGTTTCAGTGACGCCGCCGGTGATGACGTTCTTCATCTTCACGCGGACGAAGGCTGCACCCTTGCCGGGCTTGACATGCTGGAATTCGATGATCTGCATGACCTTGCCGTCCATGTCAAAGGTGATGCCGTTTCTGAAATCGCTGACAGAAATCATTGTGTTATCCTCCTAAGAATACGCCCCTTCTGGGGGTGATTTTTTGCATTAATTTGACGCATATATTCTAACCCAAAATCCTACGGATTGCAAGAGGAATCCGGAAGTTTTTTAGACAATGATCAGGTTTTTGGGGCTGGCTGTGATATTTTCGCAGCCATCGGCGGTGAAAATCACCACATCCTCGATGCGAACACCGAATTTTCCCGGCAGATAGATACCCGGCTCAGCAGAGGTGACCATATTCACTTCCATGGGAATATCCCCTCTGGGATTGCAGTTGGGATTCTCATGGACCTCCAGACCCAGGCTGTGACCGTAGCCGTGACCGAAGAACTTGCCGTAGCCCGCGTCCTCAATGACCTTCCGGGCAGCACCATCCACGTCCCGGCCAAGCACACCGGCCTTTGTGGCGGCGATGCCTGCGGTCTGGGCGGCCAGGACCGTTTCGTAGACCTTCTTCATCTCATCGGTGGCATAGCCCAATGCAACGGTACGGGTCATGTCCGAGCAGTAGCCGCCATAGAGCACGCCAAAGTCCATGGTGATGAAGTCGCCCTCCTGTAGGACCCGGTCGCCGGCTACGCCATGAGGCAGGCTGGTGTTGGGTCCGGAAACCACGATGGGGTCAAAGGACAGGTTTTCACCGCCGTTTTTGTACAGGCAGTAGATCAGCTCTGCCTGCAGTTCCTTTTCCGTCATGCCGGCCTTGATCTTGGTCAGGACCTGGGAGAAGGCCTTGTCGGTAATGGCCTGGGCCTTGCGCATCCGCTCCAGCTCCCAGTCCTCCTTCACAGCACGAAAGCCGGCGATGGCACTGTGCATGGGCACAAGGGCAGCATTCAGGTTCTTCTCATAGTCCAAAAACTCTGCCACGGACAGGTAGCCTTCCTCGTAGCCCAGCTTGGTAATGCCAAAATCCGCAATGGTCTTGTTCAGCAGGTCGTTATAGGGGTTTTCCTTGTTGGTCTCCATGACCGCAAAGCCCCGGATGCCGTTTTCGGCAGCCTCGATATAGCGGCTGTCGGTAAAATAGCGGCAGCCAGCCTTACTGACAATGGCAACACCCTCGGCAATATCATACTCCGCGCCGTAGAAGCGGCTGTAGCGGCTGGTCAAAAGCAAGCCGTTTACCTCCCCATTGAGCAAGGACAGATACTTTTCAATATTCTTCATAGTTTGACACTCCTTTTTCTCGCAGCAAAAATAAACGGTAGCTCTGCCACATGGCGGATCTTAAGCCAGATCGTATGGTTATGGATGGCACGGACAAGGATGGTCTGAACGCCGGCGCAGTTGCCGCCCAGAGTGTCGGTATAGATCTGATCCCCGGCTAAAGCACAGTGTTCTGGGGTGAGGCCGTACTTGCTCAGGCACTCACGGATACCCTTGGAGAACGGTTTCTTGGCATGGGTAATACAGTCAAGGCCGTATTTCCCGCAGAACACCTTTACCCGGGGCTTGTGGCTGTTGGACACCACACACAGGCGGATCTCCGAGGACAGCATGGCCTGCAGCCAATTTTCCATCTCCGGTGTGGGAACGTTGGTGGTGTAGGGTACGATGGTATTATCAAAATCCAGCATCAGCAGTTCGATCCCCCGGTCTTTCAAAAACGCCGGTGTCAGCTCTGTTACCGCATGGATGCGGATCGTCGGTAATAAGGAAAAGGACATATGGCGCCCTCCGCTTTCATAAAATAAGATCACGGGAATTATAACACAGGAGGCGGGATTTGTCTATGGCTTTACCTCTGTATCTGGCTATGACCGCCAGGGAATTTGCCGCAGGATATCCTGCTGACGGGCATCTTGCGTGGATGGCGTGCCATTTTGCCTGTTATGAAACCGGGCTTGAGAATCTGCCTGCGGCACTGCCCGAGGGTGCTATGCTTATCGTCAACGACCGGGTCCCCATTTGTGGTCATGACCCAATTTTAATCGCCGAACAACTGGCGGACCTAGCGGAGCGCTTCTCCTGCAGCGGCATTCTTTTGGACTTTCAGTGTCCGGATGATGCTGCGCTTGCATCCCTATGCCGCACCCTTTCAATGATCCCCGGCTGTCCGGTGGGGGTCTGTGGGTTGTATGCCAAGGAGCTGGATTGCCCGGTTTTTCTGCCTGCCTTGCCCTTGCGGATCCCCCTATCCAAGCACCTTTCGCCGTGGTGTGGACGGGAGGTGTGGCTTGAGGTCGCAGTGGAAGGCCAGCAGGCCACGGTAACAGAGGACGGCACACATATCTGCGCTGTGCCGATCCGCCCGCTGGAAACGCCAGTTTGCCATGATACCAAGCTTCATGTACGTTATCATTGGCAGTATGTGGACAAAACAGCCCAATTTCAGATCCAGCGGACCCGGGAGGAGCTAGGCGGTCTTTTGGCGGAAGCTGCCGATCTCGGTGTCACCAGGGCCATCGGCTTATACCAGCAATTAAAGGAATAAGGCGGCCGGATGGCCGCCTTATCGCATTTATTTCAGTTCCCAAAGCTTGACCTGCTGGGCCTTTTCATACAGACGCAGGTAGCTGTCGTACCGGGTTTTTTCGATATCCCCAGCCTCCACAGCCGCTCGTATGCCACACCCCGGCTCTGCTCTGTGGGAGCAGTCATGAAACTGGCAGGTGCCAAGATATGGGGCAAAATCCGGAAAAGTATACTGGAGGTTTTCCTTCAGCAGCACATCCATCTGCTCCGTATCAAAGGAGGAAAATCCCGGTGTATCTGCCACATAGGTATCCCCATCCAGGCAGTACAGTTCCACATGGCGAGTGGTATGCCTGCCACGGCCCAGCTTCTCGGAAACCTGGCCGGTAGCCAAGCCCAAAGTGGGACAGAGGGCGTTGAGCATACTGCTTTTGCCTACGCCGGTGTTGCCGGTGAAGGCAGTCAGCTTGCCCTTGAGCAGCACCCGCAGTTCCTCCACCCCCTGGCCAGTCTCTGCGCTGGTGCAAATCACAGGAAACCCCGCACGGGTATAGATCTTCACCAGATCTACCGCCGGGTCCAGGTCGCACTTGTTCACACAGATATATACACTGACATTCTGATCTCCTGCGATCGCCGCCACACGGTCAATGAGAAAAGGCTCTGTGACCGGGTTAACATTGGCCGCAAAAACCACCAATGCATCTACGTTGGCGACGGCAGGCCGGATGAACCGGTTTTTTCGGGGGAGGATCTTTTCCACCATACCCTTGCCGTTTTCCACGCAGATCTGCACCATATCCCCGGTCAAGGGGCTCTCCCCTGTCCGGCGCAGAGAGCCTCTGCCCCGGCAGGTGACGATCCCATCCGGTGTCTGCACATCATAAAAGCCACTTAAGGAGCGGACGATCCGCCCGGTTTTCTGCTCTGTCCTCGGCATCAGAAGGACACCTTCTCATAGCTGGCATCCATGTCGTCCAGGAGTATCTCGTAGATTACCGTTCCGGAGCCGGTCTGTGCCCGCAGTGTTACGGAATTCTCACCCTGCGCAACCGTACTATCAAACACAATCTCATCCGTATCCAGACGTTTGATCGTGACCTTGACCGGGCCGGCGGCGGTTACTCCGTCCAAGGACAGAGTCACATCCTTGGTCACCTCGTTGGCATTCTTACCCTTGGAGACCGTCAGGGTCAGCTTGGTATTCACATCCAGTTCCTCGCCCGGATCCACAGGAATACCGTTTACCAGGATCTGGACAACTGTGTCCTTTTCCTGCTTGTTGGGTACGGGTTCTGTCTCATAGACGGTAAAGCCGGCGGTGGCCAACATACTCACAGCATCGGCAATATTCCGCTCCAAAATATCCGGCAATGTCTTCAATTCCGGACCCTTACTGACATACAGTGTCACCCGCTGTGCAGTCTTGATCTCGACACCTTCCTCCGGAGAGGACCGCACCACTTTGCCGACCTCTACCTCAGAGTCAAATATCTCCTCAATGACGATGTCCAGATCCAGTTCTTGATCCTCCAGGATCTTCTTGGCCTTATCCCGGTCATAGCCGACAACTTCCGGCATGCTGGATGTACGGATCTCCTTGCCAGCGCTGACATACAGTGTTACGGTCTGGTCCGCGCTCAGTTCTTTCTCGGCTTCCGGATCGGTACGGATCACGCTGCCGGCCGGGATCGTTTCGCTGACCTCGGTGACCTCCTTCACCGTAATGTTCAATTTCAGATTGTTCAGTGCGATCTTAGCCTGTTCAAGCTCCCACTCCACCAAATCAGGCATTGGGATCTTGGCATTGGCCGGTCCAAGACTTACAATGACATAGATCTTTTCACCCTTGGTGACCTGCTCACCTGCGGCTGGCTTTTGCTCAGTGATCTTTCCTTCCTCATACTCATCGCTGTAGACTTCGTCTACACGCTTGATCTCAAAATCTGCATATTCGGGCAATGTATCATAGACCTGGCCAACCAAGTCGGGGACCTCAATGGTCTGGGTGGTAACACCGCCGTTGAGGGCAACTGCCAGAATAATGCCAATTGCGATCAACATGACAACAGAGCAAGCAATAATGGCTACCAATGCCACCTTATTGCGTTTTTGCTCCTCCTCACGGCGGCGGGCTGCTGCTTGCCGGCTGTCTGCAGGCCTCCTGCGTGGAGGTGTAGCCGCTGCAGGTGCGACACGCTTTTCCCCTTCCGCCTTTCGTTCCACGCGCTCTGCTGTGGTCACAGGCGGCTGCACCTGGGGCTCCAGCACCAGCGGCGGCTTAGGCATAGCTGTTACCGCATCGGTGGGTGGGGTATTATAGTCAAACAGAATGGCCGGGTTCTTCCGGAATTCATCCAGGTCTGCCAGCATGGCTGCGGCGGTGGCATACCGATCACCGGGCTCATGGGCCATGGCCTTCATAATGATCTGCTCCAGACCGCCGGGGATATTGGGGTTGAGCAGTGAGGGCATCACCGCGCCGCCGTTGATGTGCTGGATCGCCACGGATACGGGAGATTCCCCATCATAGGGCGGTCTGCCACTCATCATCTCGTACATCACAACGCCCAGGGAGTAGATGTCCGAACGGTTATCCACTCTGCCGCCCTTTGCCTGTTCCGGAGAGATGTAGTGCACAGAGCCCAGGGCCTCCTTGGTCAAGGTGTTGCCCTTGGACATCATACGGGCGATGCCAAAGTCAGTAACCTTGACAGAGCCGTTTTTCAGCACCATCACATTGTGGGGCTTGATATCCCGGTGGACAATGCCTCGGCTATGGGCATGCTCCAACGCCTTTGCGATCTGCATGGCAAAGTGCAGGGTCTCCTTCCAATTAAGGATGCCCTTCTTTTCCATGTACTGCTTCAGTGTAATGCCATCGATCAGCTCCATAACGATGTAGTCCGCGGTGATGGAGGTAGAAACATCGTACACAGACACGATGTTGGGATGGGAAAACATAGCAACTGCCTGGCTTTCCGAATGGAAACGGCGGCGGAACTCCTCATCCTCCAGATAATCATCCTTTAGGATCTTGATCGCCACCAACCGGTTCAACCGGTGGCAACGTGCTTTGTATACAACTGCCATGCCGCCGGTGCCGATCACTTCTAAAATTTCGTATCGGTTATCCAGCAGCCGTCCAATATATTTATCCATAAACCATAGCTCCTTTCGTAGCCCGGATCATATTTGTATCAACACGCAGGTCACATTATCCGGCGCGCCGCGGTTTTTGGCAATGTCCAAAAGTCTCTGACAGGTGCTTTGCTTGTCCATTCCGTGAACTGCTTCAAACAGGATCTCCTGGTCGTCCACAATGTTGCTAAGACCGTCTGTACACAGCAGCAGACATTCCCCGCCCTCCATCCTGTGATGGAAGATATCCCCGTTTACCACCGATTCCGTTCCGATGGCCCGGGTGATCAGATTCTTTCCGGGGTAAGTCTTGGCCATCTCCGGTGTCAGCTCGCCCCGACGGATCATCATCTGCACCAATGAATGGTCGGTAGTCAGCTGCTTGATGCCGCCGGCAGTAATACAGTAGGCTCTGCTGTCACCGACGTTGATGATCGTTGCCTGCCGTCCGCTGACCAGGACCGCCACCAGAGTGGTTCCCATTCCGGAAAACTCCTCAAACTGCTGGGCCTGATCGTAGACCGTGAAGTTCGCCAGCTTTACTGCGCTGTCCAGCATCTGGTCGCTCGCTTCCAGGTCCATCCCTGGATTCCAGCTCCGCTTTACCTCCTGGGCAAACACGTCAGCAGCCAGGCTGCTGGCCACATTGCCGGACTTTGCACCGCCCATGCCGTCGCATACGACACACAGGAGAGTGTTCTTATCCAGCATCTCGACCTGGTATGTATCCTGGTTTTGGGTACGGCTACAGCCCATGTCGGTTAAGCCCCAATATTGCATATCACTTCCGCTCCTTTCGGGGTAAGGTTTCAGTTGCTTTGCTTCGTATAGTTTCTGCGGAGCTGCCCGCAGGAGGCATCGATATCGCCGCCCAGGGTGCGCCGCACAGTGGCAGGAACGCCGCCCTCCTCCAGGGTCTTCTGGAAGCGCATAACGGCCTGCCGGGTACTTGGCTTCAACGGACTCTCCTCCACATGGTTCAGAGGGATCAGATTCATGTGGGCAGGAAGGCCCTTAAGTCGTTTGAGCAGCAGGCGGGCTGCCTGCTCCGTGTCATTGACACCATTGATCATGGCATATTCAAAGGAGATCCGGCGGCCGGTGGTATCGTAGTACCGCCTGCAAGCCTGCAAAAGCTCCTCTGTGGGGTATGCTTTGTTCACAGGCATGATCGTATTGCGGATCTCGTCTGTAGGTGCGTGGA
This sequence comes from Faecousia sp., assembly GCA_045588045.1. Lineage (GTDB taxonomy): Bacteria > Bacillota > Clostridia > Oscillospirales > Oscillospiraceae > Faecousia. Next base: position 17,756 of record JAZNDJ010000069.1, on the reverse strand, counting down.
GAGAAACAGAAAGGGTCAGCTGCAGCTTCCTTTCCGCCAGCTTGTCGATCCCCGGCACAAGGCCGCAGGTGGACAAGCTGATGTGGCGCATGGAGATGTTCATGCCCTCCGGGCTGTTGACCAGCTCCAAAAAGCGCATTACATTGTCAAAATTATCCAGTGGCTCACCAATTCCCATCAAAACGATGTGGCCTACCGGCAAGCCCGAATCCACCTGGGTAAAGAGCACCTGGTCCAGCATCTCAAAAGGCTCCAGCTTTCGCACCAGGCCCCCAAGGGTAGATGCACAGAAGGCACAGCCCATTCGGCAACCTACTTCTGTGGAGATACAGACGGTATTTCCGTAGTGGTAGCGCATCAGCACCGTTTCCACACAATTGCCGTCGGACAATTTCCACAGGTATTTGATGGTTCCGTCCTTTTGGGACTCCTGCTTACGGATCACCTGGGGTGGGCAGATGGGGTACTTCTCCGCCAAAATGTCCCGCAGAGCCTTTGGCAGGTTGGTCATCTCCTCATAGCTGCGGACGCCCTTGTGCAGCCAGGTATAGACCTGCTTTGCGCGGAAGGCCGGCTGGCCCAATTCCTTGAGCACCGCCCCGATCTCCGCCTGGGTCATGGATTTTAAATGTGTCATACTTCTCTCCGCAGACGGCAAGTGAAAAAGCCGTCTGTGTCATACTGCCCGGGGATCAATGCCAGCATACCGGTGGTGTTTTTAGGAAAAGTCTCCGGCAAAGGCAATGGCTCCGGTTTGAATTGGGGGTTTTCCCGAAGGAAAGCTTCCACGACTCCTTCGTTCTCCTGCCGCACCAGGGTGCAGGTAGCGTACAGCAGTAGGCCGCCGGGCTTTACATAGTGGGCCTGGTTGCGAAGGATCTCCAGCTGCAGTTCCGGGAGCTGGGCCATGGAGGCCGGGTCTTTATAACGGATGTCCGGCTTTTTGCGGATGATGCCGTAGCCGGAACAGGGTACGTCGGCGATCACCGCGTCCATCGCCTCGACCCACTCCGGGCGAAGCTGGGATGCATCCTGCTGACACACCGATATATTGGTCAATCCCAGCCGGGCAGCACCGTTTTCAATCAGTGCCGTCTTATGGGCATGGATATCGCACGATTGGATGCTGCCGGTGCCCTTCATGGCAATGGCAGCAGCAAAGCTCTTTCCGCCGGGAGCGGCACAGCAGTCCAGCACCCTGGCATTTTCCGGGAGTTGGGCACACAAAACACTGAGCTTTGCGGCGCAGTCCTGGACATAGAACAGGCCATCGCGAAACGCAGGAAGCTGCTCCATATCTCCGGTGCCGGACAGGATCAGGCAGTCCGCCATCCAGCTGTGGGGCTGGACGGAAATGCCGTGACCTTCCAAAAGTGCTGTCAGCGCCGGGGTTGTTGTTTTTAATGTATTCACCTGGATGACCGTAGGGGCAACCGTATTGTTCGCCCGGAGCATCGCCTCCAGGTTTTCCTTACCAACATAGTCCTTCAGCAGGTCTACCAATGCCTGGGGATGGCTGTACCGGTCCACATAGGACCTGGGCTCGGCCAGCATGCCCTTAGTGCGCACCGCGCTGCGAAGGACACCGTTCACAAGGCCCGGTGCACTTTTGAGCCGGCGGCAGTATTTCTTTGCGAGGGTGACCGATTCGTTCACCGCAGCCGCATCGGGGATTTTATCCGTCTCGTAAAGCTGATACAGGCCCAAATGGAGGATGTCATGCACTACCGGGTGAAGGTCTTTGACCTTTCCGGTCAGAAGCTGCTGCAGGTAGAAATCCAGCTTCATGCGATTCTGGATCACACCGTAGCACAATCGGGCCGCCAGCGCCGCATCTCTGCGGTCCAGCCGGTCCCGAAGGATATATTCCTTCAGTACGCCGTTTGACCATGCGCCCTCCTTACGGCAGGCGATCAGGACATTCAACGCAGTTTCTCTGGCACCCATGGTTACAGCTCCAGAGGATGGCCGCGGAAGTAATCCGGTGCTGCCATCCGCTTGCCGCCTTCTGCCTGAAGGACCCGGATCTCCACGGCACCTTCGCCGCAGGCAACCTGCAAACCAGTCTTGGTCAGTGCCAGCACCGTACCGGGCTGGGCATTGGGTGCGCTGTCCAGGACGGCGGTAGTATAGATCTTGAACCGGGTTCCGCCAATTTCGGCAGTAGCCACAGGCCAGGGATTCAGGCCCCGGACATGGTTATGGACCTGGCGGGCGGTCTTTGCCCAGTCGATGGGGCTCATAGATTTGTCCAGCATCGGTGCGTAGGTCACCTTGCTGCAATCCTGGCAGGTACATTCCACAGGGCCTTTGGACAACCGCTCCAAAGTCTTGCTCAGCAGATCCGCCCCAAGAACTGCCAGCCGGTCCAAAAGCTCGCCGGCTGTTTCATCCGGGTGGATGGGGGTCTTGGACACGTCGATAATATCGCCGGCATCCATCTCCTTACACAGGTACATGGCAGTCACGCCGGTCTCCGTCAGACCGTCCAGCACGGCCCACTGGTAGGGTGCAGAGCCACGGTAACAGGGCAGCACACTGGCGTGGATGTTGATACAGCCTTTGGCCGGAACGTCCAGCACCTTTTGGGGCAGGATCCGTCCGTAGGCCACCACCGCCACCACGTCCGGTTGCAGTTCCCGAAGCTGTGCCACAGTCTCCTCCTCCCGGAAATTCTCCGGCTGGAATACAGGCAATCCATGGGCCAGGGCTACCTCCTTCACAGGGGAGATCGCCAGCTTCATCCCACGGTTCTTCGGTCTGTCCGGTTGGGTGTAGACACCGACCACATCAAAGCCGTCTGCCAGGATCTTACTCAAACAGGTCGCCGCGATATCCGGTGTCCCCATAAACACAACACGCATGTGTTTGCCTCCAAATCATTCTTCGCTCATCAGTTCCTCGTCAGTCAGGAATCGCTCCATGACCTCGGTATAGATAATACCATCCAGATGGTCCAGCTCATGACAGAAGCACCGGGCGATCAATTCCTCACCCTCTGCCTCATACCAGTCGCCATTCCGATCCTGGGCGCGGATCTTGGCATAGTAGGGCCGCTTCACCAGGCCATACTTACCGGGGACACTCAAGCAGCCCTCAGCACCCTCCTGCTCTCCGTCCGTTTCCACCAGGGTGGGATTGATCAGCTCCAGGATCTCCTCGCCGGTATCCACCAGGACCACCCGACGCAAAATACCCACCTGCGGGGCTGCAAGGCCCACGCCGCCGGAATCCAGCAGGGTATCGCACATATCATCCAGCAGGGTATGTAACCGACCGTCAAAATTCACTACCGGCTTACATACCTTGTGCAAGGCAGGTTCGGCATCGGTCAGAATCTTACGAAGTGCCATAATTTTTTCCTTTCTATTCAAATCCGTTCACATCCGCAAAAGCAGATACGCCCCGATTCTCCCGATCCTGGGAGAACTGCCGCAGCAGATGGGCGATCAGCGACCGTAGAGGCTTTGTCATACGGCAGCGCAATGTCAGCCGGTATCGGTAATTATAGTTGATCTTAGGGATGGGACACGGTGCCGGTCCCAGTACACTGCAGCTTTCACCAACATACTGCGGTGTCTGCAGCACACTGCGCAGGCTGTCCCGGAATTTGACCGCACCCCGCAGGACCCGGCCTTCCTCCTGACCCACAAAAGTCACTTCGGCCAGATCGCCAAAGGGCGGACAGCCCTGCAGCTGCCGCAGCGCGATCTCCATGTCATAGAAGCCGTCATAGTCTTGATTCGCCGCCAGGGTGATGACCCGGTGCTCCGGGACCATGGTTTGGATCACAGCCTGTCCGGGAGTATCGCCGCGACCTGCTCTGCCAACCACCTGGGTCAGCATGTTGAAGGTGGTCTCCGCAGCCCGGAAGCTGTCCGTATACAAGCTCAGGTCCGCATCCAGCACACCCACCAAAGTCACATCCGGCAAATTGAGGCCCTTTGCCACCATTTGGGTGCCGATCAGCACAGGAATCCGGTCATTTTTGAACCGGTCCAGGATATCCTCATGGGTATTGGCGGCACTGACCGTATCGGCATCCATCCGCTGGATCTCCAGGTCCGGAAACACAGATTGCAGCTCCTGCTGCACCTTCTGCGTGCCGGTGCCCACACGCTTCATCGGGCCGCCACAGTCCGGACACCGGTCAGGTGCCGGCTGAGAGTGGCCGCAATAGTGGCACATCAGCCGTTCGTTGGCGCTGTGATAGGTCAGCCGGGCACTGCACCTTGGACATTCCGGCGTCTGCCGGCAATCCACGCAAACAAGGGCACGGCTGTTTCCCCGCCGATTGAGAAACAGGATGGTCTGCTTCCCCGCCTCGGCCGTTTGGCCGATGGCATCCTGCAGGCGGTAGCTCACCGACAGGTCGTTGCCCTCCTGCAGCTCATGGCGCAGGTCCACGATCTCCACCTTGGGCAAAGGCTTGCCGTTATAGCGTTCGGACAGGGTATAAAGCCGGTAGACGCCGGTCCTGGCCCGGTACATAGTCTCTACGCTGGGGGTAGCCGAGCCAAACAGCACCAGGGCTTTTTCCTTCAAGCCCCGCCACAGGGCCACCTCCTTGGCGGCATAGCGGGGTGCATTTTCAGATTTATAGGAGTGTTCCTGTTCTTCGTCCAGGATCACCAAGCCAAGGGTCGGGCACGGGGCAAACACCGCAGAGCGAGTGCCCACCACCACCTTGGCATCACCGGATCGTATTCGGCCCCACTGGTCGTAGCGTTCGCCGGCCGGCAAGCTACTGTGGAGCACTGCGACCTGATCGCCAAAATGGGCTGCCATCAGTCCCAAAAGTTGGGGTGTCAGAGCGATCTCCGGTACTAGCAAAATGGCCTGCTTGCCTTGATCAAGGCAATGCCGGATCAGCTTGATATACACTGCTGTCTTTCCGGAGCCGGTAACGCCGTACAGCAGTGCCGCTCCCGGATCCGACTGCTCCATCTGCTGACGCAGGCCCGCAAAAGCGGCCTGTTGCCGTGCATTGAGCTCCAACGGACCTTCCAGCTTGACCGGAGCGATCTGGCGACAGCGCAGGACAGGCTTTTCGGAAAGGGTCAGATAGCTCAGGGCTTCCAACCGCTTGACTGTGGCGGTAGATGCGCCGGTGAAGTAACAGATCTCCTTCACAGAGGCACTGCCTACAGAGCACAGCAGTTCCAGCACCGCCCGCTGCATTGCTGCCGACTTAGGCCGGCTTGCAGCATACGCCATGGCCTCCTCCGCAGGGGCGGCCAAGGTTGCGATCTTCTCGGTCTTTTCCGAGGTCCGCCGCAGAAGCTCCTGCTGGGCTTCCAGCCATTTTTGACGCAGGAGATAACCGACAGCCTTCTCCCGCAGCACTTCGTCCGGGATCAGTGCTTTGATGGCAGCACCGTCTGTCTCGCCGCCGCAATCGAGGAGAAACTCTAAGATTGCCTGGGCATGGGAATTACGCAGGTGCTTTTCCTGCCAGCTTCGGTCCTGGGTCAGTTTATAGGTATCCTTGGTCTGAAACCAAAGGCCTGCCGGCAGCATGGCCCTGGCAGCATCGTAAAAGGTACAGAAGTACCGTTCCCGCAAGAACGCAGCCAGGTGCAGCATGGTGCTGCTGAGGACCGGTCTGTCATCCAGACAGGTATCCACCGGCTTAAGATCCTCGCCTGCTCCCGCCTCCACAGAAAGGACGATACCTTCTGTGCGGCGGTTGCCCCGGCCAAAGGGCACCTGGACCCGCATGCCGGGCTGCAGTTCCACCGTGTCCGGGATCCGGTAGGAATAGGGCTTATCGATGGCAAAATTCGCCCCAGCAACAGCAATTTTTCCGACCATACAGCCCCTCCTCCTTTGCATCCTTACAGATGCTTATTTCATATACTCGTCCTTCAGGCAGGCCGCCAGCCGGCCGTCGGCAACTTCCTTGATGGCCATGGTAACAGGCTTTTCGGGCAGCTCCTCCTGGGCAGCTTCGGCATTCTCCGCAATGGTTCTCGCCCGCTGGGCGACCACATTGACCAGCAGGTAGCGGCTGGACACATTCTTCAGCAATTCAGCAACGGGGGGATAAAGCATTTTCCGTTTCCTCCTAATTATCAGCCTTGTCGGCAATTATTTTCAGTATTTGATCGGCGCAGGCTTCCACCTGGTCGTTGACCACAGTATAGTCATACTTCTTGCCCTGCTCCAGCTCCCACTGGGCCCTGCTCAGTCGCAGGCGGATCTGTTCCTCACCGGTATCGCCACGGCTGCGGAGCCGTCGCTCCAGCTCCTCTACAGAGGGCGGTGCAATGAAGATCAGCACCGCCTCCGGCCAGGCTTCCTTCACATGGAAGGCACCGTTAGGCTCAATGTCCAGGATCACACTGCCGTGCTGCAGCTTCTCCTCCAGCTGGCCTTTAGGTGTGCCGTAGTAATTGTCCATGTGGGCATCGTATTCCAAAAACTCCCCTTTTTGGATCATATCCTCAAAGGTGTCCTTTGATACAAAATAATAGCTTTCGCCATCCGTTTCTCCGGGACGAGGTGCCCGGGTGGTAGCAGATACAGAAAACCGCAGATCGCTGCGCTGGGCCATGACGCGGGACAGGACCGTGCTCTTGCCGACGCCGGAGCAGCCGGACAGCACAAACAGCTTACCTTTGCTCATTGCTCGGCCTCCTTGACGGATTTTTCCCAGCGCTCTGCCAGGGCATCACATTCCAGTGACGACAGGATCACGTGGTCCGTATCCATCAGGATCACAGATCGGGTGCTGCGGCCGTAGGATGCATCGATCAGCATGCCTCGCTCCTTTGCCTCCTGGATGATCCGCTTGATGGGCGCAGATGCCGGATCCATGATCGCCAGGACCCGCCGGGCGGCGATCATGCTTCCAAAACCAATATTGATCAGTTCCATAATTCCTCACTCAATGTTTTGGGTCTGCTCGCGGATCTTTTCCAGCTCCGCTTTGATATCCACAACGATCCGGGCCAGGTTCACATCGGTGCATTTGGAGCCAATGGTGTTGGCCTCCCGGTTCATCTCCTGCAGCAGGAAATCCAGCTTGCGGCCAACTGCGCCACCGCCGGAGAGCATGGTGTTCATCTGCTGCAGATGGCTGCGCAGGCGGTCCGTTTCTTCGTCCACCGCTACCTTGTCGGCAAAGATTGCCGCCTCAGTCAGGATCCGGCTCTCATCAATGGCGGTGTTGTTCAGCACTTCCCGGAGCTTTGCCTCCAAGCGGGCGCGGTAATCAATCACTGTTTGGCCGTTGCCCTGCTCCACCTGTTCCACCAGTTCCAGGATCGTCTGGCCCCGACTACGCAGGTCTGCATCCAGTGCCTTGCCCTCTACACAGCGCATGGCATCGTAACCGGCAAGTGCTTGGTCCACAACGGACATCAGGTCCTTTTGCAGCTGTTCCTCGTCCACCTGTGGCTTCTCAACGCAGAAAACATCCGGAAGTCTGGACAGGGTGGAAACACTGATATCGTCCGTCACGCCATAGTCTTCCACCATCTGCCGCATAGCTGCCAGGTAGCCGTCCAGGTAGGTCTTATTCAGGCTTACCTGGGCTTCCTCACCGCCCTCGCTGCGGACGGAGATGAACACGTCCACCTTTCCCCGGGAAATAGAGGTCTTTACCGCCTGCTTCACCGCATCCTCGGCAAAGGACAAAACCCGCGGCAGGCGCACAGAGCAATCCAGATAGCGATTATTCACAGAGCGCAGCTCTACCGTAAACTCCCGTCCGTTGACAGTCTGGACAGCGCGGCCGTAGCCGGTCATACTTTTAATCAAGGTGATTATCCCCTTTTCTGTACTTTAAATTGGGTCATTGCTTGCGCACAGTTGCGGAAACCGTATAGGTCCCTACAGCACCTACCTGCACGTATTTGCTCGTGAAGGTGATCTCCACAGGCAACGCCTCTGTGCCCTCCTGGGCATCCTTCAGATCTGCCTTCACCGTCACATCGCTTTCGCTGATGCTATCGATCAGCTTCTTGGGTCCTCGGACGGTAACATCCAAAACCTTGGTGATGGCCTGTGCCGAATAGCCTACAGGCTTGTTGATCAGCTTGATATTGGTAACACGAAGGGTCTTGGTGCTCAGGTTGGGGAATTTTACACTTACTGTAGCCTCTGTCTCGCCGCTTTCGCTACTGATACCCTCCGGCAGCAGCAGCGCAAACTTCTGCTCCGTATCCCCTGCCAGCTTCGACAGGTCTATGGTACCGACCACCAGCTTGTCACCCATGGAATCCAGCAGCTTTTTGCTGCCAAACACTGTAATGGATTCCGGCTCGGTCTTAATGTCGCAGGTTTCTGCTGTGGCTCCGCCGCCATTAATGATCTCCGGGACCAGCTTGATCTCCTTGACCATGCCGATGCTCAATTTCTCCAGAGTGATTATGCCGGTGGTCTCCAAATTATCGTCCACCATGGACTTGTCCACCACGTTGCCGTCAGCATCCAACAAGGTGTAGAGCAGGTTTTGATTGCTGATGGTGCTGGTCTTGCCTGTTACATCCACGTTGATCACAGCCTGCTCTACCCGATCCAGGATCCGCTTCGGTCCGGCGATTTGGAATTCTTCCACGTTCAGAACTGCGTTTTCCGTGTCTACCTTAATGCCCTCGGGGATCTGCTCTTTGTCCACAGAGACTTTTACCTTCACGGTCTTGCTGATGCGTTCCTCCACCGTTACCGTCACGGTGTCTGGTGTGCGCTTAAGGATCGTAATGGCATTGTCCGGAACGTCGCCCGGGAAGGACACATCGTAGGACAGCTCGTGAACACCGGCATCGCTGATCTTCAGAACGCTTGCCTCCACAGTAATGTTGGAGTTGTTCAGCTTGTCCAGATCCGTACGGCTGCCCTCCAGCCGCAGATTAACGGTAGGGATATCTGTAGAGGTGACCATGAGACCCCGGTCCTCCTCCAGGTCGCTTTCATATTCCAGGCTAATGGGAATATTGTAGAAGGTTTTTTCGGATTCGGGGCTCACCACCGTGACCACATACAGCCACAGACCGAAGGCGATCACCACGGAAAGCAGTGCCATCAGGATCCTTGTTTTGAGCTTATCTTTTCCTTTCTTATTTTCCATCCTTCGGCTCCTCCTTTCCCTTCTTTTGCAGTTTTTGACGCAGCTTCACAGCCAGGCTGTCCTCCTGCTTTCCTTCGTCCGGGCAGATCTCCGTGCACAGCAACCGCTCCAGCATTTGCGGTGCTAAATGCCGCTTGAGCATTCCGCCCACCGCCACGGAGATCACACCGGTCTCCTCGGATACGATCACCACCACAGCATCGGACACTTCGCTCATACCCACTGCCGCCCGGTGGCGGGTGCCCAGGTCTGCATTAAGATGGTCGCTTGCGGACAGAGGCAACACGCAGCTTGCCGCTGCGATCCGGCCATCGCGAATGATCACCGCGCCGTCATGAAGGGCGGCCTTGGGGAAAAACACATTGCGCAGCAGCAGCTCAGATACCTCGGCATCCAGTTGGGTGCCGGTCTTAAAATACTCGTCCAGGCGGTTATCCCGGGCAAAGACGATCAATGCGCCGACCTTTTCCTGGCTCATGACCTCGCAGGCCTTAACGACCTGTCCAATGGCACGGGTCATCTGCTGATCCTCTTTCTCCACGCCGATCCAATTCTTGATCTTCATCTTGCTGACGTGATCCAGCATACGGCGCAGCTCCGGCTGGAACAGCACCACCAGGGCAAGCAGTCCGATGGCCAGCACCTGGCTCACGATAAAGTTCAAGGTGTGGAGCTTCAGCAGATCCGTCAGACCTGTGACGATCAGCACCGTCACCACGACCCACGCCACCTTGGAGGTGCCTGTGGAGCGGAAAAGCGGCAGCAGCTTATAGAGCAAAAACGCAACAATGACAATATCCAAAATGTCATTCCACTGTATTCCACGCAGTAATTCAACAAACGTTTCCAAATAACTCATATCGCTCTAAACCCCTTTTCCGCAAGCTCTTTCGTTCGATTCGCATAACTAGCCTATTATCCATCCCATTATAGCGGATTGCGGCCAATATAGCAATAGTTGTTCATAATTTTTTTACCAACCTGCGTACTGTTTTCAGCAGCTTTTCAGTTTGCTCCGCCGCTGCGTCATGGCCAAAGCTAACACGCACCGTTCCGGTATCCAGCGTGCCGGCACTTTCATGGGCCAGCGGCGCACAATGCAGCCCTGCCCGGACAGCGATCCCCTGCTGTGCCAATCGCCTGGCCATTTCTTCACAGTCCATATTAGGGAGGAAGGATACTGTACCGCACTGGTGCTCCCCGGAAAACACCTGCAGGCCCAAGTCCTTCAGCCCGTCTGTGCAGTGCCAAGCCTCCCGCCTTTCCCGGCGAAATACGTTGTGGATCCCAACCTTTTGCAGATAGGAAAGGCCAGCCGCCAAACCGGCGATCCCGGGCACGTTCAAGGTGCCCCCCTCCCCCCGGTCCGGCAGGAAGTCCGGCATTTGCCGGTTGATGGAATCGCTTCCTGTGCCGCCCTGGAGTATGGGGATCGGATCCCGGCCACACAACAGGATTCCGGTACCCTGAGGCCCTAAAAGTCCCTTATGTCCGGGCATGGCAATAAATGCTGCGCCGGTGGCTCGCAAACTCAGAGGCAGGCAGCCTGCGGACTGAGCCCCATCGATCACAAAAGGAACACCGTAGCGTCTGCACAGTCTTGCCAATTCCTCCACAGGCAGGATGTAGCCAAACACATTGGACACATGGGTAAACACCGCGCCGTCCACGCCCTGCTGCAATGCCCGCTCAAATTCCGCAACCGTATCCGCCGGGTCAAACAGTTTCCTGCCCGCCACCACCGTCTGCACGCCCAGCCCATGCAGGGGGCGCAGGACCGCATTGTGCTCAAAGCCGGAGATCACCACCCGATCCCCCGGCCGAAACAGGCTGCGGATCGCCATGTTTAGAGCATGGGTGCAGTTGAAGGTAAACACCACCTGCTCCGGTTGACAATCGAACATAGCTGCAGCCAATTCCCGACAGCGAAATACGGTCCTTGCCGCTGCCATTGCCGCTGGGTAGCCTCCCCTGCCGGGGCTGGCGCAGGTGCTCATTGCTTTTTGCACTGCAGCGGCTACGCCAGGCGGCTTATGAAAGGAGGTCGCGCCGTTATCCAAATAGATCATGGCAGCCACTCCTCTATCCCATCACCCTGCTGCCGGTATACTCTGCGGAACGGTATCTGACTGCTCCGCAGCAGCGTGATCGCCCGCTGGCAATCCTGCTGCCGCAACCGCAGACTATAGCCGCAGCCCTGTTCCTCCATCCAACGGGGTGTCCTTTGCAGAGTGCTGTGGATGCCCTCCCGCTTCAGTAGACCCTCCCCTCTCTGTGCCGGCGTCACAGAGCGAAATGTGACCAAACAATATCCCATAACGCAAAACCTCCCGGGCTAACCTATGCCCGGGAGGTCGAAAATGTGAACTTATGGGCGGCGCAACCGCCATATCGGATAGCCCACAGCTACCCCTGCCAAATTCAGGATCAGATCGTCAATGTCGCAAGTGCCAAGCATGGTGAAATACTGCACCGTTTCCACCGTCACGATGATGCACAGGGCAAAAAGCACTGTCTTGAAAAAGGACCGGAGCCTTCCAAACAGGCATGGCAGAAAATACCCCAGCGGAACAAACATGACCACATTGCCAAGAAGGTTGATAAAGGCATGGCGGACATAGTAGGCGCTACCGCCGTCGCGCAGAAGCTTCCAGTACATCATCACGGTGGCAAAGGGCTGCAGATTGATGCTGTCAGCAAGGCCCTGCTGGTAGACAACCGTATTCAGCCGCTGTCCAAACAAAAGCCAAAGCATAGCCGCCACATAGACGGCAAACAGCAGCCGGGAGAGTACTCCGTTTTTCTTCTTTCCGGATGCCATTATCGCTGCTCCAGCAGGCACACAGCATGGCAAGCCATGCCGCTTCCGTCGCCGGTAAAGCCCAGCCGTTCCTCTGTAGTGGCTTTGATGTTGACCCGGCCGGTATCGATCTGCAAACAGGCGGCAATGTTGCACTCCATCTGGGGGATGTAATCCTTCAGCTTGGGCCGCTGGGCGATCACAGTCACATCGATATTTCCTACACGGTAGCCTGCATAGGCGATCTTTTGCCCCACTGTACGCAAAAGCTTCATAGAATCCGCGCCTTTATAGGCCGGGTCTGTATCCGGGAAATGGCGGCCGATATCCCCCAGCGCCGCCGCACCCAAAAGGGCATCCATAACGGCGTGGAGCAACACATCCGCGTCAGAATGGCCATCCAGACCCAGGGCATAAGGAATTTCCTCGCCGCCTAAGATCAGCGGTCTGCCCTCTACCAGACGGTGTACATCATAGCCGTGGCCGATTCTCATACACGTTCCTCCAAAAACACCTGCGCGATCTTAAGATCCAGCGGTGTCGTCACTTTAATATTACGCTCATCGCCCTCCACGATCTTCACGGACATTTCCATCGCCTCTACAGCGGAACAGTCGTCCGTAATTGTCAGTTCCTTCTCGCGGGCATTTTTCAGAGCTGCCCGAAGCAGATCATAGTCAAAGACCTGAGGGGTCTGGACAGCACGGAGCTTGCTCCTGTCCGGTGTCGCCAGAACGATTCCGCCCCGGATTGCCTTCACCGTATCCTTCACCGGAATGGCCGGTGCCGCAGCACCGTAGGTATTGGCCGCCCGAACCGTCCGTTCGATGACCTCACCTGAGATCAGTGGTCTAGCTCCGTCATGGATCGCTGCCAGCTTTACCTTCCCGGACAGGGCCTTCAGTCCGTTTTCCACAGAGCCGGCCCGGTCCTCACCGCCTGCCACCACACAGTGCAGCTTATCAAAGCCGGCACATAACTGGCGAATCTGTCCGATCAGGTCCTGGCGGGTGACCACAACGATCTCCCGGACGGTATCACTGTTCTGAAAGGCCCGAACCGTCCTTACGATCATAGGTTCCCCATCCAGGGGGGCCATGACCTTGTCAATACCGCCCATCCGGGAGGCGTTTCCGGCCGCGACGATCACTGTGCCGCAGTATTTCAGCGGCAGTGCCTTACGCATCACCCGGGTCACCTTTCCAATCTCCATAGCTTACAGCTCCATCACAAGTTTTTTGAAGTATTTACCCCGCTCCATGAAGTTCTTAAACTGATCGAAGGCCGCGCTGGCAGGGCTCATCAGCACGATATCGCCGTCTGCCGCCTCCGTTGCCGCTTTCTGTACGGCATCGGTAAAGTCGGCGCAGTCCACGATCCGGGGATTTTCGGGGGTATAATTAGGGGCAGCTTCCACAGCAGCCCGGATCTGGGCAGCCGTCGCACCGTTAACGTACAGAGTCTTAACCTTGTCACAGACCAGGCTGCCCATCACATCGTATGGAATGTGCTTATCGTAGCCGCCGGCGATCAGCAGAACCTTCTGATCAAAGCTGCGAAGACCGGCCATAGTCCGGCTGGGCGAGGAAGCGATGGAGTCGTTATAGAACTTCACTCCATCCTTTACCCGCACCAGTTCGATCCGATGCTCCACACCGCCGAAGGTCTTGGCAACACGGCGGACCGTGTCATCATCCACCAAACCCTCCACCGCCAAGATCGCAGCCATGTAGTTTTCCACATTATGCGCACCGGGCAGAAGGATATCGTGCTTATTGAGTACCGGCACGCCATCCCGGCAGATCACATCACCGTTTAGGCATACGCCGTTATCCGTCTTGCCAAGCCGGGCAAAATACCGGGTCCGACCGTTTCCTTTCAGCGGTGCTGTCAGGTCATTGTCCTGATTTACGATCAGCAGATCTTGCTCTGACTGGAAATGATAGATATTCTTCTTGGCCTGTACATACTCTGCCATGTCCTTGTGGACATCCAGGTGGTTGGGTGCCAAGTTGGTGATCACCGCAATGTGCGGGCTGCGCGTCATATCCATAAGCTGGAAGGAGCTCAGCTCCACCACCGCATAATCCTCCGGGGCGATTTGATCGCAGACCGGCAGCAACGGCGTGCCGATATTACCGCCCAGCCACACCTTTTTGCCTGCAGCCTTCAGCATTTCGGAGATCAGTGTGGTGGTCGTGGTCTTACCGTCAGAGCCGGTGACAGCGATGACGGTGCAGGGGCACAGTTCAAAAAACACTTCCATCTCGCTGGTGATCCGGGCACCGCCGGAACGCAGCTGCGCAATGGCAGGATTGGCCGGATGCATACCCGGGGTTCGGAACACGATATCCGCTGTTACGCCGTCCAAATACGTGTCGCCCAAGCGGAGATCGCAGCCCTGCTTTTCCAGCTCCAGGACCTCCCGGTCCAGTTTTTCCCTGGGTGTACGGTCACAGCCAGTGACTACACAGCCATAGGACAACAGCAGCCGCACCAATGGCCGATTGCTGACACCAAGGCCCAAAACGGCGATCTTTTTTCCCCGGAGGGATTTAAAATACTGATCAAACTGCAAAAGCATGGTACACACCTCTAACATTTCTTATCCAGTATAGTATATCCTCTCTGAAAAGATTTTGCAAGATGTTTGACATCCGGCCGCTTGTGGGGTACAATATTTTCGCGACCAGGTCGGACAGCCGCGGCTGGACCGTGAAAACGTCCAGGTGAGGAAAGTCCGGGCTCCACAGGGCAAGGATAACAGGTAACGCCTGCCGGGGGTGACCCCAGGACAAGTGCAACAGAGAGATACCGCTTCATCTGAAGCAAGGGTGAAAAGGTGGGGTAAGAGCCCACCCGGCCCATGGTAACATGGGTTTTACGATGTAAACTCTATCCCGGAGCAACGCCGTGGAGGGACATATAGGTTTGCCCGACCGTCCCGAGGAGGCGGCTTGATCCCGTGAGCGATCACGGGGCTAGATAGATGGCTGTCAAGACAGAACCCGGCTTACAGACCTGCGTCGCAAAATAAAAAGAATGTGGCCGCAGGATATCTGCGGCCTGTTTTTGGAGACTGCCATGATTGCAAATTACCACACCCACACGCCCCGCTGCCGCCATGCCTTCGGCGGCGAGGAAGCGTATGTCGAAAGCGCCATTGTCCGCGGATTGGAGATTTTGGGGTTTTCTGACCATGCACCACAATGGTTTCCCGGCAGCTACTACAGCACCATGCGCATGTTCCCGGAGCAGCTCGGGGAATACTGCGACACTGTACGGGCACTGAAGGAGCAGTATTGTCGCAAGCTGCAGATCCATCTCGGTGTGGAGGCCGAGTACTACCCTGCTATCTTCGCAGAGCTCCATTCTCAGCTTCGGGATGCCGGCGTGGAATATATGATTCTGGGACAGCATTGGGTCGGTAATGAGGAAAATGAGCCGTACTGTGGTATCCCTACCCAAGACGAATCCTTTTTAGCGCGTTACTGCGACCAGGTGATCGAGGGTATGCAGACAGGTCTGTTCTCCTATTTTGCCCACCCGGATCTCGTCCGTTTTACCGGAGAGCGAGCTATTTACGAAAAGCATATGCGAAGGCTCTGCCATGCCGCCATTGAGACGCAGACACCTCTGGAAATCAACTTTCTGGGGATCCGCGCCGGCCGCCATTACCCCAACGAGATCTTTTGGCAATTGGTGGGTGAAGAAGGATGTCCGGTCGTATTCGGTATTGATGCCCACGAGCCGGATGCGATCCTTGATTCGGCTTCGGAGCAAAAAGCAATGCTCCTTGTGCAGCAATACGGGCTAAAGCTAATGGAAACAGTCTCCCTCAAGAA
This sequence comes from Faecousia sp., assembly GCA_045588045.1. Taxonomy (GTDB): domain Bacteria; phylum Bacillota; class Clostridia; order Oscillospirales; family Oscillospiraceae; genus Faecousia. Next base: position 2,038 of record JAZNDJ010000069.1, on the reverse strand, counting down.
ACTATAAAAAGGAAGTGTGCAGTGGCACACTTCCTTTTCTATTAGGTATTTTGTACGATCTCGCTGTCGATGGGCGTAGCATCGGTGTCGCCGGGCAGCGGCTCACATCTCAGCAGGAACCACAGGTACACCGTTCTGGCAAATCTCCAGGGGAGGAAGTAATCCACCACCGACAGAATGATTGCCATGGTATTGTTTTTCTTTTTGTCCGGCTTGAACAGATCCAGTGCATCCCGCAGGAAGGTGTACTCAAACAGGAACAGTGCCACATCCGGGACAAAGGACAGCACCACGAAGGCCGGTGCCAGCAGCGCGCCGATGCCCGTAGCGGAGGCAATACCGGAGAAGATCGTCATAATCCCGTCCCAAACAATGAAGCCAAACAGCTTTACACCGACCCAGATCCAAAAAGCCGCGACCCTGCTCAGCTTGACCTTGTTGAGGATCACGACCTCCTTGTTGCCGGGAAGATCGGTCAGCACAAAGGTGCGGCAATAATCACCGATACCGGGGATCCACGCCAGCCAGGCATTCTTTCTGCCGATCTTTTGCGCCAGTCGGAACAGCGGGTATGCCTGCAGCAGCCAGTGCGTCACAGAAATACAGAAGGAAACGATTGCACCAACGATAATGATGATCGACCAAACAATGCCGATGCTGCCGCTCAAAATGCCGTCGATACTGCTGATTGCCTGTTCGGTTTCATAAAGTGATGATGAAAAATCAGACATGAGTTAACTCCCTTCTTTTGTTACAGGGGTATTATACAAAATCCTTCAAAAACTGTCAACCAAACCGAATCGATTTGCTTTGCGCACCCCTCATGTGGACATCCTTCGCTTTTTCAACATTCGGACAAGGCCAAGCAGGTGTGGGAGCGGCATGATGCCAATATAACTGATGGCCAAACAAGGCCGATCACAGACTGTGCCTTGTGGCGACCCGCATTTTCCGGTGTAAAATGGGTCAGGCTGCCAATCATTATGGTTGTCAGCGTGCTCTCGGGTTAATTTACCAAGGCACTACAGCAGTATCGATCTGTAAAAAACCCCCGGTCCGAAGACCGGGGGCAAAATTGTGGGTTATCTGAGCAGTGGATTACTCGAAGATCTCGGTAACAACACCGGAACCGACGGTACGGCCACCCTCACGGATAGCGAAACGCAGACCCTTCTCGATAGCGATGGGGGTGATCAGCTCAACCTTCATGTCGATGTTATCGCCGGGCATGCACATCTCAACGCCCTCGGGCAGGGAGATGATGCCGGTAACGTCGGTGGTACGGAAGTAGAACTGAGGACGGTAGTTGTTGAAGAAGGGAGTATGACGGCCGCCTTCTTCCTTGGACAGGACGTAGACCTGGCCGACAAACTTGGTCAGGGGGTTGATGGAACCGGGCTTGCACAGAACCTGGCCGCGCTCGATTTCCTTCTTGTCAACACCACGCAGCAGAGCGCCGATGTTGTCGCCTGCTTCTGCGTAGTCCAGCAGCTTGTGGAACATCTCAATGTCGGTAACGACAGTGGACTTCTTCTCTTCCTGCAGGCCGACGATCTCGACAGCCTCGTTCTTGTTGATCTGGCCACGCTCAACACGACCGGTAGCAACAGTACCACGGCCGGAGATGGTGAACACGTCCTCAACAGGCATCAGGAAGGGCTGGTCAGCCTTACGGTCGGGAGTGGGGATATAGTCGTCGACAGAGTCCATCAGTTCCTTGATGCAAGCATACTCGGGAGCGGAAGGATCGGTAGACTCGGAGATCAGCGCGTTCAGAGCGGAACCCTTAACAACGGGGATATCGTCGCCGGGGAACTCATAGAAGGACAGAGTCTCGCGGATCTCCATCTCGCCCAGCTCCAGCAGCTCCTCATCGTCAACCAGGTCAGCCTTGTTCATGAAGACGACCATTGCGGGCACGCCGACCTGACGGGCCAGCAGGATGTGCTCCTTGGTCTGAGCCATGGGGCCGTCGGTGGAAGCGATAACCAGGATAGCGCAAGTCGGATCGTAGCCATGTCGTTCTGTGAGCCAAGGA
>JAZNDJ010000068.1:0-2935 GCA_045588045.1 Faecousia sp. | reverse complement strand
CCTTGAACCCAACTCCTTGGCTCACAGAACGACATGGCTACGATCCGACTTACCACGCCGATGGTGCCGTGCTTTTCACCGCTGCGCACCAGCCGGTGTTCAGAGAAAATTTCGGCAATGGCTTCAGGCTTTGCGTCGGTGCACAGGTCATAGTCGTGGGGCTTTTTCCCCAGCAGCGCATCCCGGACGCAGCCGCCTACGGCGTAGGCCTTGTAGCCGCTGGCCTCCAGGGCGGCCATGCAGTACCCCACGGCAGCAGGCAGGTGCATGCCGGTCTGCAGAGCCTTCCTGCGGCGGGCCTCCTTTAGAGAGCACAGCTCCGTAGCGGACCAAAAGCCCATGGTCAGGTAGAACAGCCCGCTCTGCCCCACAGCGGACAGACAGCAAAACAGCAGTGCTGCCTGGTTGGTAAACACGTACCAGCGTCTGGCCTCCAGGCCGCCGTCCATAGTGGCCCGCAGGTAGGCGCTGAGCATCAGAAACACCGAAGCCAGCAGGGGGAAGAAATACAGCAGTATCTGGGGCTCTGCGCTCCAGAACCGGTACTGGCTGACCAAATGGAGCATAAAGTATCCGGCGACGATGCAGCGGTACAGAAAACCGGGCCGAATGCCCCGGTACCGGCAGAAGCCTGCGTACAGAAGGCTGGCCGCTGCCAACAGGCCAACCACCAAAGACAGAACGGTCAGCAGATCCACCCGCTGAAAGATCTCGGCAAGATCTGTGGCCAAAATGCCGGCCCCGCCCACAACACAGCCCAAAAAGGCGAGGGTGGACTTTGGGAACAGCTTTTTGTAAGACGGAGACCGCTTCAGCGGCAGTACACACAGGAGCGTCACGGCCAAAGCGATGGCAGTCAGGATCATCAGCAGCGTGGCTGCCGGATGGCCGCTGATATAAAGCCCCTTGTCATCGATGCCCCCAAGCTCCAGCCACAGCTTCAGCAAAAAGCCAACAGCACCGGCGCCCAGGGTAAACCAGGGAAGCATATTGGGTTTGAAAGGATTTTTCACTGTTTTCCACATCCAGTATCCATATAATAATTCATTATAGCAGTATACCCGGTGGATTTCCAGTCTTTTTGAAAAAATTACACTTGTTTCCAAACCCTTTGCACAGTATAATGGAATCAGCAAAACGAAACAGGCGGCGCCTGTAAAAGAGGGATACAGTTATGCTCATTGCAATACTTTGTTTGGTGGCCTCCACCGGGGCGGCAGCGACCTGCCTGCTGACGGATGCCTTTTATAGCCTGGCGTGGCTTTGGGTGCTGCCGGTCAGCTTTTTGAGCGGATTTGTGCTGACCGGTGTGCTGGCTTATCTGTTCCTGCTGCTGGCCTGCGCCGTAGTGGATCCGGATAAGCCCCGGGAGCGGTACAGCCGCTTTTATCAGATCATGGCCGTGTGGTACATAGAGGCGATCCTGGCGTTGGTTCGCATCCGCATTCATACCGAGGGCCTGGAGAAACGGCCCAAGGAAGGCCCCTACGTGCTCATGTGCAACCACCTCCACGAGATCGATCCGGCGATCCTGCTGTACTATTTCCGCAGACACCGGCTGGCCTTTATTTCCAAGCAGGAGAACCGGAATATGTTCCTGGTCAACAAGGTCCTGCCTATGCTCCGGTGTCCCATGATCAACCGGGAGAATGACCGGGAGGCGCTCAAGACCATCCTCCACAGCATCAAGCTGGTGAAGGAGGACGGCCTGTGCCTGGGTGTGTTCCCGGAGGGGTATATCCATAAGCAGCGAAAGCTCCAGCATTTCCGTCCGGGTGTGTTCAAGATCCCCCAAAAGGCCAACGTGCCGGTGGTGGTGTGCACTCTGCGTAACACCCAACACGCAGTGAAAAATATGCTGAAGCTGAAGTCCACGGACATTTACTTCCATGTGCTGGATGTGATCCCGGCGCAGGAACTGCAGGGCAAAAATACGGTGGAGCTCGCAGGCCGTGTCTATGAGATGATGGCCCGGGATCTGGGTCCGGAAAATGTCCTGACACCGGAGGAAGAAAACACTTGATTTACCTGCCCCCAGGGGCTATAATATGGAAAATAAACCGACATTGGAGGATATACGAATGAAGAACAGTGAAAAGACACTGGACATGATCGTCAACCTGTGCAAGAACCGGGGCTATGTGTACGCCGGCTCTGAGATCTACGGCGGTCTGGCCAACTCCTGGGACTACGGCCCTCTGGGTGTTGAGTTTAAAAATAACGTCAAGAAGGCATGGCTGAAGAAGTTCGTACAGGAATCTCCCTACAACGTGGGTCTGGACGCTGCCATCATTATGAATCCCACTACTTGGGTCACCACCGGTCACGTGGGTTCTTTCTCCGATCCTCTGGTGGACTGCAAGGGCTGCGGCGCCCGTCACCGCGCGGACAAGCTGATCGAAGAGGCTGAGTCCGGCAAGGGTGTCAATGTGGATGCTATGAGCACCTCCGAAATGAGCGATTTCATCGCTGACCACGAGGATGTGGTCTGCCCCAACTGCGGTAAGCATCACTTCACCTCCATCCGTAACTTCAACCTGATGTTCCAGACCAAGATTGGTGTCACCGAGGACTCCTCCTCCACCGCTTACCTGCGTCCCGAGACTGCTCAGGGCATCTTTGTCAACTTTGCCAACATTCAGCGTACCACCCGCAGAAAGCTGCCTTTCGGTGTTTGCCAGGTGGGTAAGGCTTTCCGTAATGAGATCACCCCGGGCAACTTCACCTTCCGTACCCGTGAATTTGAGCAGATGGAGTGCGAATTCTTCTGCCAGCCCGGCACCGATCTGGAGTGGTTTGCCTACTGGAAGGATTTCTGCAAGAACTGGCTGATTTCCCTGGGTATTAAGGAAGAAAGCCTGCGGCTTCGTGACCACGAACCTGCAGAATTGGCCTTCTATTCCCGGGCTACTACCGATATTGAGTATCAGTTCCC
>JAZNDJ010000067.1:0-11495 GCA_045588045.1 Faecousia sp. | reverse complement strand
CTGGCTGTCAAGGGCATGCTGCCCAAGAACACCCTGGGCCGTAACGCACTGGGTCGTCTGTTTGTTGTTAAGGGTGCTGAGCACAACCACGCTGCTCAGAAGCCGGTCGCATGGTCCCTGGACTAATTGGAGGTAACTTAGAATGTACGAGAGCAAGAAGAAGTATTTTTACGGCACCGGCCGTCGTAAGTCCTCCGTGGCCCGTGTTCGCGTTTATGAGAACGGCACCGGCTCCATCATCATCAACGGCCGCGAGATCGATGATTACTTCGGTCTGGACACCCTGAAGCTGGTCGTCCGTCAGCCCCTGGTCACTTCTGACCTGGTTGGCAAGGTCGATGTGGTTGTCACTGTCGCCGGTGGCGGCGTTTCCGGCCAGGCCGGCGCCATCCGTCACGGCATTTCCCGTGCCCTGCTGACCCTGAACCCCGAGCTGCGTCCCTCTCTGAAGGCTGCCGGTTTCCTGACCCGCGACCCCAGAATGAAGGAAAGAAAGAAGTACGGCTTGAAGGCCGCCCGTCGCGCACCTCAGTTCTCCAAGCGCTAATCCATACATTTGGATTTTTGTCCCGGAAGCCACTACGGCTTTCGGGACTTTTTACGAACTGATGTGCGGTCCTCGCGGCATAGCCGCTGCGGTTGCCGCTAAAAACATGCCACCGGCATGTTTTCTTAACGCGCCAACAGTTCTCCAAGCGCTAATCCATACATTTGGATTTTTGTCCCGGAAGCCACTTCGGCTTTCGGGACCTTTTTTATAAAAAGGACTATGGCAACAAAACTGCCATAGTCCTTTTTGCTTTATCTTTTATTCTGCTTCCTTAATCTTCTGATCAACAGATTTAGGCAACGGTATTACATACTCCGGCCATGTGCCATCATCTTCCCTGCTGTCGTCAATTATCTCGCTTCTCCAGTACCACCGGCCATCATATTTGCCAATCGATATTGTTCCGCGAACAACGCCATCCTCGCTGATTTTATTTAGGCTACCAAGTTTTTCTAATTCATCAAAAAAGACCGCCAAATCTTTTTCCTGACTTTCCACGCTGTAAATGCCTTTTAATTCTCCAGATGTTAATTCAATGTCCCAGGCATCCGGATCGTCATATTCTTCATTGTCTATCAAAACATACCAATTATAATTATCATCATTGGCATAATAACTGTTTGCCTCATCCACACAGTTGTCAATACAGTAAAGATCCCCACCGTTCCAAATCATTTTCCAATAAGGGCTATCAATCGAATATATGCCATCTACGTCCTCAAAATGATCGTGGTTGTTTCCATTATAATGGTAGTAAAACACATTAACCGGATATTCTAAAGGTAGGTAGTTCGCCCCTTCGTACCGCACAGAATCTACAGAACTAGATATCTGATCACTACAGCCTTCCAGCAGCATAACCATTGTTAATAACACAAATATACCCGTAAGTATTCTTTTCATTTATCCAGCTTCCTTTCCTGTACTTTAGGGCTATTCAAAAATGCAACTTGTTTTTACATCTATTACCCGTACCAATAAAAAGTACCGCCACGCGGCGGTACTTTTTATTGGTGGACTTGAGGAGATTCGAACTCCCGACCCCCGCAATGCGAATGCGATGCGCTCCCAACTGCGCTACAAGCCCGGAACGCTTGAATTATACAGCGGATCGAAGAAAATGTCAAGAATCTGATTGCCTCATAATCGGGGCTGTTGCACTAACGCAACAGCCCCGGTTTCCTATTCAGTAAAACCAGACAACGGTTTCACCGCTGTTGGCCATAAGCCAGACCGTTCCTTCCCCAGGGGTGGGGTCTGCATAAAGGGACACGGATATGGTTAGATCCTCGCCATAGAGATAGGCTTCGTACTCCCCTTCGCATTTCCATGTGATCTGGGTCATCTCCCCGGGGATAAAGCTGTCAAGAGTGCCGGTGCCATCCTTATTCAGCCGGAGCAGAATATTTCTGACACCCCTGCCGTCCGGCAGTTCATAAGGCAGGGTGTGGGATTCTCCCGATCCCAGATCTGTTAGGATATGTCCGGTCCACTGGGAATCTGCAAGCACCGTCACATCAAACGGCAGTGCACGTAGGCTATCCAGATCAAAGTATATCTCCCCGTCCGGATCGTCTGCAGGGGCATAATCCTCTCCGAGATCGTCCCATACACAATCCTCGATCCGTACATCATCCCGGGAATAAAACTCTGCCGTCTCCTGTATGCCGAATGTACACCGGTAGAATCCAAGCTGCAATCCGTCCATGGCTTGAAGCGCACCACCGCTCTGGGAGTTGATCAGCGCACAGTCAGTAAATGCAAAGCTACCTGTACCGCCGTTCAGAGATAGCGGCCCTTTTCGACAATCCCGGATAACCGAATCAGCCACAGAAAAATCGCCGCAGGCTTCGTCGGTATGGATGCCAAAATTACTTCCGCCAAACAGGTCCAAATTCTTTAGGGCAACATTCTGACTGCCGCGGAAACGAAGGGTGTCGCCGCTGACACCGGTGACATTCCTATGTCCCAGGGTCAGATTCTCCAACAGTAAATCACTGCAGTTTTCAAAGGTAAGCACCGTTCCATACTGGGCAGATACACACAGTTCCGTATCCATACGGTCCTTTCCCATGCCGTAGACCGTCAGACCGTCTGCATTGCGGACCACAAGCTCCACGCCCTCCATGCACTCGTTGATCTGCACAAACTCGTGCTGGGTATTCCAGCGGTCGCCCTTTTGCTTCCAAAGGGTTTCCAGCGATTCTGTAAGGTTATATTTGCCGGGTGCAACCGCGATCTTTGCTCCAGGCCTGATGGCCTCCAAAAACTGCTCTACGGTATCCACATGGTACACACCGTCGATCAGCTTCAGCTCTGTGGTAGGGGGTTGGGTCTCGTTCACTTCACAACCGGAAGCTGCTACCGCCAACAGGGATACTGCCACGATAGCAACAAATAGCCGAAGGATGTTCTTTCTATTCATTTCGTCCTCCCTGCCCGGATATTGGATCAGCTCCGGGCGATCTGTCTGGCCATGGCCATGGTTACCGCCGCGCACCGCTTGGCGGCTATGGCCTCAAAGGTGGGATAATCCATCTGTGCTGAATCGTCAGCCTTATCGGAGATGGCCCGGATCACCACGAAGGGCACGCCGTTACGCCACGCGGTATGGGCAATGGCTGCTCCCTCCATCTCCGTGCAAAGAGCGCCGGTATTGGCGATGATCCCGTCCTTGACAGCCTTTTGACAAACGAACTGGTCGCCGCTGGCCACCGTTCCTGTCATAGCCTTGCCCAGGCCGTTTTCCTGCACAGCCGTCAATGCATAATCCATCAGTTTCCGGTCAGCAGGAAACTTCAGAACAGGCATACCGGGCACCTGGCCGACGATATACTTAGGATTGAGTACATGGCAATCAAAATCGTGGTACATGGCATCGGTACTGACCACAAGGTCACCGATATCCAGCTCCGCGCACAGAGAGCCGGCAATACCGGTGTTGATCACATGCGTCACGCCAAAGCAGTCGCACAAGGTCTGGGCGCACATTGCCGCATTGACCTTACCGACACCGCACACGACAACCACTGCCTCGACGCCCTCCAGCACGCCCCGGTAGAAGGTCATGCCGGCCCGCTCGACAGTAGAAACGTCTGTCATATTATCACGCAAGGCCGCAACCTCCACAGCCATCGCTCCAATAATTCCCAATTTAATCATAGTATTCTCCTTTTACTGTGGGTAGACCAGCCGGTCCTCTGTAACGGAAGCCAAAAGGTCCGCATACCGATTTCCCCAATAATTTGCCATAGGCAAGTTCATGTCCAAATAGTTGCCGCAATCCTTGGGGCTGGCACCGGGAATTGGCCCGGAAAAATCAGCGATAAACCGGAAGCACGCCTGCACAAGAGGCAATGCGTCCCGGGAGGTATAATCACCTGCCAATAGCAAATAAAAGCCTGTGCGGCAGCCCATCGGCCCGAAATAGAGGATCTTCTCCTTCCACATAGGCTCATTACGAAGATAGGTCGCGGCCAGGTGTTCGATGGCGTGCATCTCTGCCGTGTTCATAACCGGTTCTTCATTGGGGCTTGTCAGCCGCAGGTCAAAGGTAGTAACCGTTTCCGAACCCACACGATCCTTCCTGGAAACATACAGTCCAGGCTGAAGACGGATATGGTCAATGGTAAAGCTCGCAATTTTTTCCATAATACTTTCTCCTGCTTTTTTTATTATGATACTCTAAATACGAGTGGAACGCAAGGATATTTTACATCAAAAACCGACAGAAGTCTGTGCAGCTTTCTGTCAAAGCCCCTTGCATTTTGTCGCGCGCAACGATATAATAAGGACAACAAACGGAAAGGCGGTTCCCCTATGGACAGGTATGAAGCCAGCTCTCCCCGTCCCCAGCGACCCAGGCGCAGAAAGCTCAGCCAAATTGAGATCTTTAAGCAGACATATTTGCCGGCACTGATCGTTTGCGTTGCTCTGATTCTGATCGTGATCATTGTTATCGGATCGATCTCAAGAGGCATCCAGAAGTGGAAGCTTGAAAAGAACGGCTTCACCCAATCCCAGCAGGCGCAGCAAAGTGCTTACGACAAGACCGTTCAGTCGGCCAAGGCCTATGCAGCCGGGTATGACTACGAAAACGCCATCGCAGTCCTGGAGCAATTTACCGGGAATGCATCTGACTATCCGCAGATCGCTCAGCTAAAATCGGAATACGAGGCAGCCAAGGCCGCACTTGTTCTTTGGGAGGACAACCGCACCATCAAAAACCTCTCCTTCCAGCAACTGATCGCGGACCCCCAGCGGGCCTTTATCGATGCCACCAACGGATCTTCCTACAAGAAAAACCACATCACCACAACGGAGTTTACCAATCTGCTTCAGCAGCTATACGAGAATAACTATGTGCTGGTCAGTCTGGACGATATTGCCAGCTACGATGACAGCGGTGACGGCTCCACCTATTTTAACAGCAAGGAGCTTTACCTGCCGGAAGGCAAAAAGCCGCTGCTGATGACGCAGACACAGGTAAACTACTACACCAAAACGGTGGACGGCGACGGTGACAAGTTCCCCGACAAGGACGGCGACGGCTTTGCAAGCTGTCTGACTCTGGACGCCAACGGCAATTTGGCCTGTGAGATCGTCATGGCAGACGGCACTACGGAAACCGGTGCTTACGATCTGGTCCCTCTGTTGGAATCCTTCATTACCACCCATCCCGATTTCTCCTATAAGGGTGCCCGGGCAATTTTGGCTGTGACCGGTTTTGACGGTCTGTTTGGCTACCGGACCTCCACAGCTGCTGGCGAGCATTTCGGATCTGCCTACCAGGAAAAGCAGATCTCCGCTGCCAAAAAGGTCATTGTCGCTTTGCAGGATGCCGGGTATGATATTGCCTGCTGCACCTATGGCGATGTAGCTTACGGCTCCGCAACACCGGAGGAGATCACAGCGGATATGGCCCGCTGGACCGAAGAAGTCGTTCCTGTATTGGGCGAAACGGACATCTTCGTTTTCCTTAAGGAAAGCGACATCGGCTCGGTAAACAAAATGTACTCCGGTAATAAGTACGATATATTGGCCGGCCTTGGCTTCAAGTACTACATTGGCTACTGCGCGAATGGCGAGCCGTGGCAGTTACTGACCGACGACTATATGCGCCAGGGTCGTATGTATGTATCCGGTGCCAACATCACCAACCGTCCCGAATGGTTTGCGGATATGTTTGACGCAGATGCTGTTCTGGACTCCACACGATAAATTAAGATCCGGAGGCAAGCCTCCGGATCTTTCTTATTCACAGGGCAGTTCCACAAAAAAGCAGTTCCCTGTCTCATTAACTGACTGCCCAGATCCTGCCCCGATGCTCATGAACGATAATACTGTTTCTATTATACTACCCTATTTTGCTGAATCCTAGCTGAAAGGCATAAGTTTATAAATTATTCAACATTTTCTTGCCAACCGTGACATGTCGTGCTACAATACCGGGGTAATACTGTCAGGAGATGACCGAAAATGTGGGATTACTTAAAAATATGTCTGATCGTGTGTCCGCTGGTCTTCCTGGGTTCTTTCGTGGACTCGGTTGCCGGCGGCGGTGGCATCATCACGCTGCCAGCATATATGCTTGCCGGACTGCCGATCCACACAGCAGCCGGAACAAACAAGCTTGTTGCCATTGCAGGATCGGTAACAGCTTCGGCTAAATATCTGCGCACCGGAAATGTTGTGGTTCGGATCGCAATTTTGTCTGCCGTAGGTTCTCTGATCGGCGGTGTGATCGGCACCCAGCTTGCGCTGTTTATTTCGGAGCAAACGCTGGAACTGGTCATGATGATCGTTCTGCCGGTGGTTGCGGTATTTCTGTCTCTCAACCGCAACTTTGGCATGGAGCATAAGCCCCGGAGGCTGTCCAGGGTCATGGAATGCTCCACAGCCTTCGCCATCGGTCTTGTGATCGGTTGCTATGACGGGTTGATCGGCCCAGGCACAGGCACATTTCTCATAATCTGCTTCAGCGGCATTCTTGGACTGGATCTTCTGGTCTCCGGTGGCTGTGCAAAGGTTTCCAATCTTGCATCCAATCTGGCATCCGGTGTTGTCTACCTGTTTAACGGAAAGGCAATGTACAGCATTTTGCTGCCTGCCGCGATCTGCTCCATGCTGGGCGGATATTTTGGCTCCCGATTTGCCATCAAAGGCGGCAGCAAACGGATCAAAAAGGTTATGTTTGTCGTCCTTGCCCTTTTGTTTGCCAAAATGATCTACGACTATTTTGTCTGATGCAGGAATTGGGCAACTGTTTTTGAAGAACCGGCATCACCCCAGCCTATGGCTGCCATCTGCAGAGCAACCCCCCTGTGTAGAAAACACCTACACAGGGGGGTTAAAACAGCATTTTTTCACAAAAGCTCCGGTTCACTATACGGAAACAATTGCCGTCTCCCCGTTCAGAAGCCGGTCCATAAGACGGTAGCCCTCCGGCAGATAGATACCGGTAGCCTTTGCCTCGCGCTCACAGTAGCGGGCCAAGGATCTGCGTTGGGTCTGACTGTCGTAAATGATATAAGGCACCGGCTCCGAAGTATGGGTGCGGCAGCGGATCGGCGTGGGGTGATCGGGTGTGATCAGCATGCGGTACGGCTCACCGGAATTATCCAAAGCCGCCTTAACCTGGGCAATTACACGGCTATCCAGCGCTTCGATCGATGCGATCTTATTGGCAATGCTGCCCTGATGGCTCATTTCATCCGGTGCTTCCACATGGATATAGGCAAAATCGCAGCCGTCCTCCAAAAGTGCCTTGACTGCCGCCTGGGCTTTTCCCTCGTAATTGGTGTGAAGTCCGCCGGTAGCGCCGGGCACATCTATGACTTTCATACCTGCGCCTACGGCAATGCCCTTTAAAAGATCTACCGCCGAGATCATTGCGCCCTTAAGGCCGGTCTTATCCTGGAATTGCTCCAAGGACGGCTTTGTACCGGCACCCCAAAACCACAAGGAATTTGCCTTATTCTTCCCTTCTGCCGCCCTCTGAAGATTCAATGGGTGGTCATTCAGCAGTTCAAAGCTCCGCTCCATCATATCCCGGAAGGCTTGCTCCTTTGGCAGGTACGGACCGATGACCTTGCCCAGGTGGTCGTGGGGCTGAGCCATGTCCAACACAGCGCCCTTATCCCAGACTGTGATATGTCGGTAGCTTGTTCCGGTGTAGAACTGGAATTCTTCATTTACAAAATTGTCACGGATCACGTCCATAAGGGCATCCGCATCCTCTGTGGAGATCTCACCGGAGCTGTGGTCGAGGATCGTCTTTTGACCGTAAGGCTCATCTTCAGACAGGGTGACGATATTGCAGCGGAACACCACATCCGTCGGCTTCATCCGGACACCGACGCTCAACGCCTCCAGAGGCGAACGGCCGGAATAGTTTTTCTCCGGATCGTAACCCAAAACTGCCAGATTGGCAACGTCGCTGCCGGGCTTCATCGTATCCGGAACCGTTTTGGCAAGGCCCAGTTCTCCCTTACCTGCCAATTCGTCCATGACCGGCGTATTGGCATATTCCAGGGGTGTTTTGCCGCCTAACTGCTCCAACGGCTCATCGGCCATACCGTCGCCAAGTATTACGATATACTTCATGTTTTGTCCTCCCTTTCGCAGAAAATGCCCAGCACTGTCCGCAGGTGGTTTACAAGTGTATTTGTATAACATCTTATCACTTTGAAACGCGAAATACAATACGGAATTATGTAGTATTTTTGCAATTATCCCTCGGACTTTTCGGTAAAAATGTATTATGCATCCCCCACACGCACAAAATAGCATATACCGTGCCTTAACAAACTGTTCCAAAATATTTCAGTTTCACTTCAGCGCATTGCTGTACAATACAGGCAAACAAAGTAAAGGAGCGCACTGCTATGGATAACGAATTTGTGAACGAGAATGACAGACAATATCAGCCGAATGATTCTCAATACGTTCCCACACAGCAAAAAAAGAAGAAACCGCTGACGGTCGGAAAGGTCATTGCTCTGGCCCTGTGTTTTTCCCTGGTGGGGAGTATTTTGGGCACAGCCGGTACTGCACTGGTGGCAGGTATTGTGGGAGAAGGTATTTTTGATTTTGATGACTGGGATGAGTCCGAAATTCTTAAGGGAGTTCGGGAGCGCACTGTCATCAGCACCAATAAGATCGACACAAGTAAGGTTATGACGCCGGCACAGGTATATGCCGCCAACGTCAATTCTACCGTCGGTATCACCACCGCTGTGACCACAAACTTTTGGGGATATCAGACTACCTCCGCTGCCTCCGGCTCCGGATTCATTCTTTCCGACGACGGGTATATTCTGACCAACCATCACGTAATCGAAGATTCCAGTTCCATTTCCGTGGCTCTGTATGACGGGACCGACTATGACGCGGAGTTAATCGGCTACGATGCCAGCAACGATATCGCCGTCCTCAAGGTAGATGCGGAGGGGTTGGTTCCGGTGGTTTTGGGTGATTCGGAAAACCTGAATGTAGGCGATCCGGTGGTTGCCATCGGCAATCCGCTGGGTGAGCTGACCTTCTCGCTGACCCAGGGTGTGATCAGTGCTATGGACCGGCAGGTGACCCTTTCCACCGGCTCCACCATGACCTTATTGCAGACCGACTGCTCCATCAACTCCGGCAACTCCGGCGGACCTCTGTTCAATCTTTACGGTGAAGTGATCGGCATTACCAACGCTAAATACTCCAACAACGGCTCTGCCTCTGAGGCTTCCATCGAAAACATCGGCTTTGCCATTCCTGTTAACGATGTGATGGGGATCGTGGAAAGCATCATAGAAAAGGGCTATATCGCAAAGCCCTATATCGGTGTCAGCGTAATGGATGTCAGCCAGGAAACACAAAGCTATGGACTGCCGGAAGGCGCAGCCGTTAAAGCGGTAGTGGAAGGCAGCCCCTGTGAAAAAGCCGGGCTCCAGGTCAACGATATCATCGTGGCTGTAAACGGTCAAAAGATCACAGGCTCCGGCGATCTGATCAGCATTGTCAGTAAGGCTAACCCTGGTGATACTCTGGAGCTGTCTGTATATCGTCAAGGGACTACTGTGACTCTCTCCCTAGAGGTTGGCGAGCAGATCCAGGATGCCATCAAGCAGGAGGCCAACACACAGCAAGGCAACCCGCAAGGCAACGGTCGCAAAACCTAAGACCGCGGTGCGTAACGCACCTGGTTCTTTTACTGTCTCGTAAATTCAAGGGGCAATACACTGCTGAGGATATCGCTATGCTGCTGGATATCACCCACGATCTTCGTGACCGTCAGTGTATCACCCTGCAGGGATACCTCCATATGCTCCTGCGCTTTGGTTTCGGGATCCTGCTGCAGATCCTTTTGGGAGGACAGATAAATGACACCCTCCCGGTAGGTATAATAACCGTTTTGGATGCTCTCCTCAACAGAAGCAACGATCGCATCGGTATTGACCGCTGATTCCAGGTTCAGCCGCAGATCCAGCTGGGTCATACCCTTCCCCTTCTCTGTTTTGGACAAGGCCTCTGCCACCGCATCCAGGAGCTTGTCTACCATTTGTCGGACGCTGTATTGATCCACAACAGCTTCAAAGCTTCCGTCATCCTCAAAGACGAATATCAGGTCAAAACAGATGTCGGACAGCTCTGTATCCGTATCCGGCAGGCCTGTCAAATGGGAGGTAATGTCCACCGTTCCCTTCCATTCACCTATCAGACGTTCATCGTCCGTTATCCCGGAAGCACAGGCGGTCAGTCCGATCATCACCGACAACGCAAGCATAATGGCAATCAATTTCCTTATTCTCAAGCCCATTGTCACCTCTTATGTGCCGGCAGGGATATTGCGCATGGTCAAACTGATGCGCTTGCGCTTTTCATCCACTTCCAAAACACAGACCTTAACAATATCACCCACCTGCAGCACCTCAGACGGATGCCGCAGCTTACGGTTGCAAACCTGCGAAATATGCACAAGGCCATCCTGATGAACGCCGATATCTACAAACACGCCGAAATCGATTACATTGCGCACTGTGCCGGAGAGCACCATACCGGGTTTTAGATCCTTCATTTCCAACACATCGGTACGCAGGATGGGCGCAGGCAGGTCATCACGGGGATCCCGGCCAGGCTTTAACAGCTCCTTTACCACGTCCTCCAGGGTCGGCACGCCCACCTGGCAATCCTGTGCGGCCTGTTCAATACCGTAGGCCTGAAGGCGACTGCTGAGCTTCTCCAAACTACCCTCGGCTACATCCTGCTTGGTGCAGCCGCACAGTGCCAACAGCTTCTCCGCAGCAGCATAAGTCTCTGGATGAACGCCGGTGTTATCCAAAATCTCCATGCTCTCCGGGATACGAAGGAAGCCGGCGCACTGCTGGAAGGCCTTCGGCCCAAGCTGGGGGACCTTCTTAAGCTGGGCTCGGGAGGTAAAGGCTCCGTTCTCCTGTCGGTATGCCACAATGTTTTTTGCCGTGGTAGCCGTCAGTCCGGATACTTGCCGCAGAAGGCTCGCAGAGGCGGTATTTACATCCACGCCGACTGCGTTGACGCAGTCCTCCACAACGCCCCCAAGGGCTTCGTCGAGGCGCTTTGCGGGCATATCATGCTGATACTGTCCCACTCCAATGGACTTAGGATCGATCTTTACAAGCTCCGCCAGCGGGTCCTGGAGCCGTCGAGCAATAGAAACAGCAGACCGCAGATTCACGTCGAAGTCGGGAAATTCTTCCGCCGCCAGCTTGGATGCGGAATACACAGACGCACCGGCTTCATTGACGATCATATAACTGACACCGGGCAGATCCTTGAGCATCTGCACAGTCATAGCCTCCGTTTCCCGGGATGCCGTTCCGTTTCCGATAGCTATGTGCTGCACGCCGTGCTTGCGGATCATGCCGCTTAAAAGTCGGATCGCCTCGTCCTTTTTCCGGTCTGAAAGGGTGGGATA
>JAZNDJ010000066.1:0-10173 GCA_045588045.1 Faecousia sp. | reverse complement strand
CAACCCTCCCACATGGATGTTGCGGCGGCGCCCGAAAAAGTCCCCCCCGTTTTCTGCAGAAAAAAACTTTTGTGCAATATAACCAAAAAAACGCCAAAAGCCTTGTATTCCCAAACAGGGGGGCTATAATGGGTCAAAGATAAGGGAGGGACGGTACGATGAAAAAATTAACCACCGATCTTACCACCGGTCCTGTGGCCAAACGGCTGGTCCTGTTCGCTCTGCCCATCATTTTCAGCAATCTGCTACAGCAGCTATACGTGTCTGCCGACCGGGCTGTTGTAGGCCAATTTGCCGAAAACGGCACTGCCGCCCTGGCCGCTGTAGGTGCCACCGGCTCTGCTGTCAACCTGCTGCTGGGTCTGTTCTCCGGTCTTGCCATCGGCGTGAACATCGTATGCGCCAATGCCCGGGGCTCCCGGGATGAGACCGGTCTGCGCCGCACCATGCGGACAGCTCTGATCCTGCCGGTGATCTGCGGCACGGTGCTGTCCATCGTCGGCGTTTTCATCGCCCGGCCGATGCTGGAGCTGATGAGTGCCCCCAAGGAAGTGCTGGAGCTGGCCACCCTGTATATGCGGATCTATTTCTGCGGTGCACCCTTCTCTTTGCTGTATAATTTCGGCTCTGCCATTTTGCGGGCCCACGGCGATACCCGGCGGCCTATGCGGATCCTGGCCCTCAGCGGCCTGCTGAATGTGTCCCTGAACCTGCTGCTGGTGATCGTGTTTGACATGAGTGTTGCAGGCGTGGCCATCGCCACCATTGCCTCTCAGGCGCTGTCTGCATTCCAGGTCTGCCGGATCCTGTTTAACCCCAAGGATGTCTACAAGCTGAAGCTGAAGCTTCTGCGGTTTTATAAAAAGGAAGCCTGGACCATTATCAAGGTGGGCGTACCCTGCAGCATCAACGGCATGGCCTTCAGCATTTCCAATGTGCTTCTCCAGTCCACCGTCAACACCTTCGGTCCTACCCTGGTGGCCGGTAATGCCGCCTCTGACAGTGTGACGAATCTTCTGGCCCAGATCCACGGCGGTTTCTACTCCGCCTGCGTCAGCTTTTCCGCCCAGAACTTCGGTGCAGGCAAGCTCAAGCGGATGGACAAATGCCTGGTCCTGGGCAGTCTAATGAGCAGCGGCTCGGTGCTGGCGATCTCCCTGGTGCTGGCTTTCCTGGGCCGGTATGTCCTTGGCATCTTCAACCCGGACCCGGAAGTGATTGCCGCCGGATTGCCGAAGCTTTGGATCGTCAGTTTTGGCTATGTCCTCTACGCAACGGTCGAGATGCTCATGGGCAGTCTGCGGGGTATGCGAAAAGGCATGCTACCCACCTCCATCAATATTCTGACTGTATGCGGCGGCCGGGTGCTATGGGTCCTGCTGATCTTTCCCATGCTGCCAGAGCCGGGTATCCTATATCTGTGCTACCCTATCACCTACGCATTGAGCCTTATCTGCCTGCTTTTCTACTACCTCTACTGCCGCAGGAAGCTCAGCCGCCACCTCCGGGCCGCAGAAGCCGCCAAGGCGGCAGGTTAACGGTTTGCCCCGTACCCATCGGTACGGGGCTTTCTTGTGTCCGGCTCTCAGCGCCACCACAGTATCTTGTGCCATGCCAAAAAGTGGTTAGGTTTTTCTCCAAAAAACTTTGACTTTTTCCGTTGTGCCTGGAAATATCCTGTGTTATAATGTCGGTAACTGATAATTTTGAGGGTTTTTCTATGAACACTGCCGACCTGACAATTGAAAAAAACGAGGTGCTAAAGCTGCTGGGTGCCGGCAATGGCGACGCGGCGCTGCTGTACCTGTACCTGAACGCCGGCAACAGCCCGGAGCTGGCCGCCCGGGACCTACATCTGACCGAAACCCGGCTATCTTGCGCCGGGGCGACCTTGCGGCAGCTTGGGCTGTGGCAGCAGGAGGCCAAGCGGGTCCTGTCCGGGGAGCGGCCCACCTATACCGAGCATGACGTGATCGATGCCATGGACAAGGACCGGGATTTCAAGGCCCTCTACGGGGAGATCCAGCGGCTTTTGGGCCGGAATCTTAACACCGAGGAGCTGAAGATCCTTTTGGGCTTTATTCGGTATCTGGGCATGAGCCCGGAAGTGATCTGCATGCTGATCTGCTACTGCAAGGAGCGGGCCCGGCAAAAGGGCAGTCTGCGTAATCCCTCCCTGCGGACCATCGAAAAAGAGGCCTACGCCTGGGCTGACCGGGGCATCGATACCATTGAGGAGGCGGCGGCCTTTATCCAGACCCAGAATATGCGGACCTCCCGGCTGGGCCAGCTGATGAGGCTGCTGCAGATCCGAGGCAGAAATCTCACCCCGGCGGAGGAAAAATATGCCGATGCATGGCTGCAGATGGGCTTTGAGGATGCCGTTCTGGCAGAGGCCTACCAGCGGACCTGCCTGAACACCGGCGGCTTCACCTGGCGGTACATGAACACCATCCTGACCCGCTGGCACGAAAGCGGCCTGCACACCATGGAGCAGGTGAAAAAGGGCGACAGCAAACGCGCCGTTCCCAAGGGCGCATCCGGAAAGCTGGGCGCGGCAGAGCTGGAAGCTCTGCAGAAAGTTTTGCAGGAGGGATAAATCATGGCATACAGTTCCCAAGTCCTTTCCCGGGCCAGAGCATGCTTGGCCCAGCAAAAGGCAGACCATGAATCCAAATATAACCACAATTTGACGGCGGCCTATGCCCAGGTGCCCCGGCTCCGGGAGATCGACCTGGAGCTGCGGCGGACTATGGCCCTGGCTGCCCAGGCCGCCTTTATGAAGGGCGGCGACGCCGAGGCTGTCATGGAGCAGGCCCGGGAAAAGAATTTGGCGCTCCAGGCCCAGCGGCAGGCATTGATCGAAGAAAGCTTTGCCCCCGGCTACCTGGACGAAACGCCTCTGTGCCCCCATTGCGGCGGCAACGGCTATGTGGGCAGTACCATGTGCACCTGCCTGCAGGCTCTGTGCCGGCAGGAGCAGCGCAAGGAGCTGGCCCGGCTCACCAGCGGCGGCCAGCGGTTCGATGCCTTCCGGCTGGACTACTACCCCGCCCCGGTGGATAAGGCCCTGGGGGTCAGCCCCCGGAAGGTGATGGAGCGGAACCTGGAGATCTGCAAGCGGTACGCCAGGGAGTTTACCGGTCAGGGGGAAAACCTGCTGTTTGTAGGCGGCACCGGCCTGGGCAAGACCTTCCTGTCTGCCTGCATTGCCGGGGAGGTGGCTGCCAAGGGCTACGCCATCGCCTACGAAAGCGCCCCCCAGCTGTTTGAAAAGCTGGAGCGTAACCGCTTCTCCCCCGACGAGCAGACCCGGCAGGACCTGGCGGCCATCACCGGCAGCGACCTGCTGATCATCGACGATCTGGGCACGGAGCTGACCAACAATTTTACCGTGGCGGCTCTGTACAGCCTCCTCAACGACCGGCTGTTGGCCGGCAAGAGCATGCTCCTGTCCACAAATCTGAATGCCGATGAGATCGCCCAGCGGTACTCCCCTCAGATCGCGTCCCGGCTTCAGGGCTGCTTCAAGGGGCTGGTGTTTGTGGGCAACGACATTCGGGTGCTGAAAAATAGAGGTGTATGATTTGAAGATCGGCGTTTTATTCGATTTGGACGGCACGCTGCTGAACACTTTGGACGACCTGGCAGACGCCACCAACTATACCCTTGCCCAGTACGGCTGTCCGCCCCGGACCGTTGAGGAGGTCCGCCGGTTTATCGGCAACGGCGCTAAGCGGCTGATTGCCCTTTCTCTGCCGGGCAAAGAAAACGACCCGCCGGTGGAGGCGGTTTTGGCCACCTATCAGGCCTACTACGCCACCCACGCCAAGATTAAGACCCGGCCCTACCACGGTATTTTGGAGGCACTGCAGGAAATTGGCAGCCGCCATCCCATCGCCATCGTGTCCAACAAGCCGGATCTCGCCGTGAAGCCCCTGTGTGCCGACTACTTCCCCGGCGTTTTTGCCCGTGGGGAGAGCACCGACTGCCCCCGCAAGCCTGCGCCGGATATGCTCTACAAGGCCATGGCCCAGATCGGTGTGGAGGCCTGCGTGTATGTGGGTGACAGTGAGGTGGATGTGGTCACCGCCGCCAATGCCGGGATGCCCTGTCTGAGTGTCCTGTGGGGCTTCCGGGACAAGGCAGAAATGGAAGCTGTGGGCGGCAGGTATTTCTGCACCGACCCCAAGAACATGGCAGATGCCATCGACAAGATCATTGAGGAACATTATGGCAAATGAATTTTACGCCCTTTTGGGCAGAATGCGCTACATCACCCGTTGGGGTCTGATGCGCAACACCTTTTCTGAGAATATCCAGGAGCACAGCCACCAGGTGGCGGTGCTGGCCCACGCCCTGGCGCTGATCCGCCGGGATATTCTCCATTTGGAGGGCCCGGACCCGGACAAGTGCGCCGTGGCCGCCCTGTACCACGATGCCTCCGAGATCCTTACCGGAGATCTGCCTACCCCCATCAAGTACTACAACCCCGATATCAAGGTGGCATACAAGCAGGTGGAACGGATCGCCGGAGAGCGGCTGCTGCAAATGCTCCCCCCGGAGCTGGTAAGCAGCTACAGCGCCTATGTGCTGGAGGAGGACGCGGCTGTGACCCCGGTGGTCAAGGCCGCTGACAAGCTTTCGGCCTACATCAAATGTGTGGAGGAGCAGAAGGCCGGCAACACCGAGTTTGATTCTGCCGCCCAGCAATCCATGGCGGCCATGAAGGCCATGGCCATGCCGGAGCTGGACTGGTTTATCGACAACTGCCTTGCTCCCTTCTCTTGGAATCTCGATCAGCTATAAGTGATGCCCCGGGTGTTTCACCCGGGGCATTCTTTATTGGTACAAGGGTTTGATCTTTTTTCGGTAGATACGGGCGAAGAGCAACAGCGTAACCGCGGCGCTGACCACCTCTGCGATGGGGAAGGACCACCACACCGCATCCACAGTTCCGGTCAGGCTCAGCAGGAAGGCTGCCGGCAGCAGCACGATCAACTGCCGGCACAGGGAGGTAATGGTGGAGTAGATGCCGTTGCCCAGGGCCTGGAAGGACGCGCCCAGGGGGATGCCAATGGCCGCCAGGGGAAAATGCCAACTGACGATCTTCAGCGCCACTACGCCGATCTGCATAAACTGGGCCGACTGGGCCTCCCCCTCATTGCTGAAGATCCCCATGAACACCTGGGGGAATAGCTGGAAGGCCGCCAGGCCCAAGAGCATGATCACCGCCGCCGTACCGACGGCGTATTGCAAGGTCTTGGCGATCCGCTTGGGCTGCCGCGCACCGTAGTTATAGGCGATGATGGAGATGGAGGCATTGTTCAATCCGAACAGGGGCATAAGGAAAAAGCTCTGGAGCTTAAAGTAGATGCCAAATACGCCGGAGGCTGTCTCACCGATCTCATGGAAGCCCAGGAAGATCTGGTTCATGCCGAAGTTCATCACCGAGCCGATGGCCATCATGATCATAGAGGGGATACCCACCGCCAGGATCTTGCCCACCACCTTCCGGTCCGGCCGGAGATAGGCAAGAGAGAACTTCACATCGGTGTTCTTGGTCAGATTGAAGATCACTGCCAGGATGGCTGCCACCCACTGGCCGATCACCGTGGCCACAGCCGCGCCGGCTGCGCCCAGCTCCGGGATACCCAGGGGCGCAAAGCCGAAGATAAACAGAGGGTCCAAAAGGATATTGACCACCGCGCCGGTGCCCTGGGTGAACAGGGTGTAGATGGTCTTGCCGGAGGCCTGTAAAAGCCGCTCACCCATGATCTCCACAAAGATACCCAGGGTCAGCAGGCAGCAGATGCCGGTGTAGGCTGTACCGGCCTGGGCGGTGGCTTCGCTGATGGCCTGCATGCCGTAGTAATGCTTGGCGCCAAATGCGCCGAACAGCATAAATGCCACCACCAGAATACCCATCAGAAAAATGCCGTTGCCGGCGGCCCGGTTGGCCCGCTCCCGATTCCCCTCACCCAGGGATTTACTCAGCAGGCTGTTGACACCTACGGCAATGCCGGTAGATGCGCCGATCTGCAGGTTTTGGATGGGGAATGCCAGGGACAGAGCGGTGACCGCATTGGCCGAGTACTTGGCCACATAGACGCTGTCCACCACATTGTATAATGCCTGGACCAGCATGGAGATGGCCAGGGGCAGAGCCATAGTAAACAACAGCCGTCCCACCGGCATAGTCCCCATTTTATTTGCCCGAAGGTGGGGAGAATGGTTTGTATCCATAAAAATTCCTCTTTTATACAAAACTCCGTTTATTATACCACATTCCGCCGGATATGCAACAAAAAAAGCGGTTTTCAGAGGGGTTTCGGTATGCTATAATGAAGAAAAAACTTTGGGAGGGTATGTAATGCCGCAGTTGATCGAAGTGACCGCCCTGGACGATCCCCGGCTGGACGTATACGCACGACTGACAGAGGCCCAGCTTGCCCAAGTACCTGGGCCGGGGTCGGGCCTGTTTATTGCCGAAAGCCCCAATGTGATCGCCAGGGCCTTGGATGCCGGGTGCAGGCCGGTATCCATTTTGGTGGAGAAGGGACTTTTGCGGGGGCAGACGGCTGAGGTCATCGCCCGGTGCGGGGATGTGCCGGTGTTTGTGGGGGAAAATTCCCTTCTGGCTAAGCTGACCGGCTACAAGCTGACCCGGGGGCTGCTGTGCGCCATGGAGCGGCCGCCCCTTCGGTCTGCCGAAGAAGTGGTCCAGTCCGCCCGGCGGATCGCCGTGCTGGAGGATGTGGTCAACCCCACCAACCTGGGGGCGATCTTCCGCAGTGCCGCCGCTTTGGGCATGGACGGGGTGCTGCTGACCCAGGGGTGCAGTGACCCCCTCTACCGGCGGTCGGCCCGGGTCAGCATGGGCACGGTGTTCCAGGTGCCATGGGCATTTTTGGACAAGCCCCTGGGCTATTTGGGCCAGCTTGGCTTCCGGACGGCGGCCATGGCTCTGAAGGAGGATACCCTGGCCATCGACGATCCCCGGCTTAAGGCTGAGCCCCGGCTGGCCATCGTGCTGGGGACTGAGGGGGACGGACTGACCGATGCCACCATCGCCCAATGCGATTACACAGTAAAGATCCCCATGTATCACGGGGTGGATTCGCTAAATGTGGCCGCCGCCAGCGCCGTGGCCTTTTGGGAGCTGTCCTGATTGCCCCCGGTGACGGCGGGCAGTGCCCGCTGACATTTCGTGCACGGTGCATTCCGTGTCGTCACTTCCCTAACCCGCTCGGTATCGTTACCCAGCTATCGACGATTGCCGGGCTTTCGGGCGGTCAGTGACCGCCCCTACGTTCTCCAAATTACCCCGTCGGTATCGTCACACCTTGTAGGGGGGAGCGATGGGAGCGCCGCCTGTGGCGGATGAAGCGACCTGAGCGAGTGGCCGCGGCCACGTTGCTCTGCGCTGCCTGTGGCAGAAACAGCAGAGCATAAGTGTGTGCCGGGGTCGGTAGCTGACGCAGCCGGTTTATCGGCAAGGAAGATACCGGGCACCCCAAACGGACGGCGAGGGACGAAGGTGCGCCGACACCGAGGACATCGCCGGGCACCGCAACAGGACCGATCATTGATCGCCCGGCGGGCGCACACAGTGCGCCCCTACATCCCCCGAATTGTCCGCGGGCAGTGCCCATTCGGTATCGTTACCCCCTACAAAACGCTATCGAATCGGGCACAATCAGGATAACTGACGTGACTACCGGGCCACCATTCCCGAATTGTCCGCGGGCACTGCCCGCAAAAAATCCCCCGCCCTCTATAGAAGGCGGGGGACAATTTTATGCCGTTACAGGAAACGGTTCAGAAAGTCGCTGTCAGGAATTAACCGAACAGGGACTCATTGATGTTCCAGCAGACGTAGTAAGTACCGATCTGACCGGCAATGACGAACTCCTCGGGGTAGTCGGTCTTCAGAGAAGCGATCTCGTTGGTGGGAACGTCGTCAATCAGCAGCCAGTCACCGTTCTTGTAGTTGGTCAGCATGTTGTTGGCATCATCGGACAGGTAGAACTTGATCTCGTTCATGCTGACATCAGCAGCACCGTAGTAGTTCTCGTTCTTGGTCATGGTGATGACAGAGTCATGCTCCCAAGCGGAGATGGTGTAAGCACCGTTGCAGACATAGGTGGAGGGATCGGTTGCCCACTTCTCGTTGGCAACCACATCCTCACGGACGGGGAAGTAGGTGGGGAATGCCAGCAGCTCGTTCCAGTAAGCAACAGCGTTGTTCAGAGTGACCTCCAGGGTCTTGTCGTCCACAGCCTTAACAGCCAGGTCGTCCTTGTTGTCAGTGCCGTAGCCCTTAACAACCTCGAACATGTAGCCGTAGTCAGCGCCCAACTCAGTAGAAGCAGCGCGCTTCCATGCGAACTCGAAGTCCTTAGCGGACAGAGCCTTGCCGTCGGACCACTTCAGGCCGTCCTTCAGGGTGTAGGTGTAGGTAACGGTGCCGTCCTCGTTAACCTTACCCTCGGGCAGCTCGGTAGCGCAATCAGCCACAACGCTCAGAGTGCCGTCCTCAGCCTGGGCCCACTTAGCCAGACCTGCAAACAGGTGGGTCAGCATGGTAGCGCCGTCAACTGCGGAGTTCAGAGCAGGGTCGATGGTGTCGGGCTCAGAAGCCAGGCAGACTGCCAGGGAATCACCCTTGCCGTCAACAGTGGTGTTCTGGAAGTACTTGTAGCCCAGAGGGATGGAGTAGAAGCCCTCCACAGCAGGGTTGATCATGTACAGGTCGGTGTAGAAGTAGATGGGGGTCAGGCAACCGGTGGCCATCAGCATGTCTTCAGCAATGTGCATCAGAGCATAGCGGGTCTCTTCATCGGTGCAGGCCTTGATCTCGGAGATCAGCACATCGTAGGTCTCAGCCCAAGTGCCGTCCTCGACCTTGAGGTCGTAACCGTACTCGGTCAGATCCAGGTCATACATCTTCAGCTCAGCGTGCGCGCCCTTGCCGAACTGGACGTCGTTGTTACCGGAAGCGGTAACCCACATATCCAGGAAGCAGATGGGGTCGGTGTAGTCAGCAACCCAGCCGTTACGAGCGACGGAGTAGTCGCCGTTCTTACGGGTGTTCAGGAAGGTGTTCCACTCCTGGTTCTCCAGGGTCATGGTGATACCGACGTTAGCCAGAGCACCCTGAATGTACTCACCGATAGCCTTGTGGTTATCGTTGGTGTTGTAGATGTAGGTCAGAGCGGGGAAGCCGATGAACTTCTCGCCGTCGAAGTCATAGTACTTCTTCAGAATCTCAACAGCCTCGTTGAAGTTAGCCTCGAAGTCGGCAGCATCAACGCTGTAGTAGCCAGCGCCATTGCCCTCACCGGCGTTCATGGCAAAGTTGCCGCCGTTCAGGTCGGCCATGCCGTCAGCGACGAAGGAAGAAGCGGGCTTCTCGCCAGCCTGGGAGACGGACTCAACAATGTAGTTGCGGTCCAGCAGCAGACCGACAGCGTAACGGATCTCAGCCTGAGCAGCCTCGATCTCTTCGGGGGTGGTGGGCTTCACGGTAGCGGTAGAAGCATTGGTCTTGCCATCATCCTCGGTGTTGCCGCAGGCAACCAGGCCAAGAACCATGACCATAGCCAGCAGCAGTGCGATCAACTTTTTCATTGTGTTTCCTCCTAAAAATATGTTTGTAAATATATGCTTGATCGGCATAGGCCGGAGAAGCTGAAAAGAATGTACCGGACATTGCGGGAAAACTGTTATGAAATCGTTTACATACTGTCCATATGTTAATATACTGCAACCTATGAGCAAAATCAACAAAAAATATGCAGCCCTTTTGCAAAATCTACATTTTAATCAATTTGCAGTTAAAAAAACTATGCAATTTCACAAGAGTTATGGACTGAAAACGGTTACATATTTTTCTGAAAACCAATGACATAGAAGAATGTTTTACCGGTGAACACTTGTGTTCTTTTGGGGCGGACACATCCCGGCTGGGATCATCAATTTGCATCATACTGCAAACTGTCAACGCATTTTGTAGAAAAAAGACAAAAACAAATAAAAATCGTACAAAAGGAAAAATTGCAACCTTGTTGCATTTGCTTTGCGGCTGTGGTATATTTGATACAAAATAAACGCTCTGTTGGGCGCAGAATATGGAGGAAAAAATATGCCAATGCAAATGGGTTTCCGTTG